>NZ_JAARML010000001.1:1213977-1517471 GCF_011759375.1 Paraflavitalea devenefica
AAAGATATTGCTCCCTGGTATGACCATGCAGAGAAGTTTGCCGGCATCAGTGGTAATAAAGATGGCATTCCGCAATTACCGGATGGCCAGTTTCTGCCGCCCATGGACCTTAACTGCGTGGAAAAAGATGTAGCAGCCCGTATTAAAGATCACTATAAAGGCCAGCGCCTGCTGACGATTGGCCGCGTAGCCAATATTACGGTGCCTTTACCGGGCCGCACGAATTGCCAATACCGCAATAAATGCTGGCTGGGTTGTCCCTTCGGCGCTTATTTCAGCACCCAGTCTTCTACCCTGCCGGCCGCACGCGCTACCGGCAACCTGACGCTTCGCCCCTTCTCTATTGTAACGAAGATCCTGTACGACAAGGATAGCAAGAAAGCGAAAGGGGTAGAGATTGTTGATGCAGAAACGAATAAAACGATTGAATATACTGCCAAGGTGATTTTCCTGTGCGCTTCGGCCATGAACAGTACCTGGGTATTGATGAATTCTGCCACCGATATATGGCCCGACGGATTGGGCAGCAGCAGCGGTGAGCTGGGCCATAACCTGATGGACCACCATTTCCGCGTGGGCGCTTCCGGCACGGTGGAAGGCTATGAGGACAAGTATTATTTCGGCCGACGTCCGACCGGCTTTTATATTCCGCGGTTCCGTAACCTGTTTGGCGAAAAGCGGGATTATGTGCGTGGTTTTGGCTACCAGGGCGGGGCCAGCCGTGAAGGCTGGGGCCGTAGTGTGGCCGAACTGAGCATTGGCGCCGAACTGAAGGATGCTTTGACAGAACCAGGCCCCTGGACGATTGGTATGACTGCCTTTGGCGAGGTATTGCCTTACCATGATAATAAGATCACGCTCAACAAGCATGTGAAGGATAAATGGGGCTTACCAGTACTGGACATAGATGCCGAGATCAAAGAGAATGAAAAGAAGATGCAAAAGGATATGGAGCAGGATGGCGTTGAGATGCTGGAAGCTGCCGGCGTAAAGAATGTACATGGCTATAAAGGCGATTATGCCATGGGCATGGGTATTCATGAGATGGGTACGGCCCGGATGGGAAAAGACCCGAAGACTTCTGTGTTAAATGGCCATAACCAGGTATGGGATTGCAAGAATGTGTTTGTAACAGACGGAGCTGCCATGACATCTGCTGCGTGTGTGAACCCTTCCCTTACTTATATGGCGCTGACAGCCAGAGCAGCGGATTTTGCTGTGAGTGAATTGAAGAAGGGGAATCTTTAGTTTCTATAAGGCACAAGTACCCTGTGCACGTGGCTTAGCTGCATACTTTCCCGTAAATCGGGACAGGCTCCGCAGAGCGGGACAAGTTGCGCCAGCGATGGTGAAGGGCTGGAAGCCCTGGAATAGGGCTGCGAGGCTTGCAGCCTCGCAGAGCAGTAATCAAAGGATGGTTAACTATAAACTCTATTATAATTTTAATCTATGCCCGGGGATTCAACGAACGTCAACATTAATAATAAGGCAACTGCACAAAACACGTATGATGCAATTGTTGTAGGCAGCGGTATCAGCGGAGGCTGGGCCGCCAAAGAGCTTTGCGAAAAAGGACTGAAGACACTGGTCCTGGAACGCGGGCGGGATGTGGTACATATCAAGGATTATAAAGACACGGATAAAGCTCCCTGGGAGTTACCCCACCATGGTAATCTTTCCCAGGAAGACCGACATAATAGTCCCATTCAAAGCAAGTGTTATGCTTTTAATGAGGTGTCGAAGAAGTTCTTTGTAAATGATCTTGAGAATCCTTATAACGAGATAAAGCCATTCAACTGGATACGCGGTTATCATGTGGGGGGCCGCTCCCTGATGTGGGGCCGCCAGAGTTACCGGTGGAGTGATATTGATTTTGCTGCGAATGCGAAGGATGGTTATGGTACAGACTGGCCGATCCGTTATAAAGATCTGGCACCCTGGTACAGTTATGCCGAGAAATTTGCCGGTATCAGCGGTTCCTTAGAGGGATTGCCTCAACTGCCTGATGGCGAGTTTCTGCCGGCGATGGAAATGAACTGCGTGGAGAAGCATGTGGCCGCACGGATCAAAGACCGTTTTAAAGAACGCACCATGATCATTGGCCGCTCCGCTAACCACACGGCTAAGGTAGGCGACCGCGGTCCCTGTCAGTACAGGAGCCGTTGCCATGAAGGCTGCCCATTCGGTGGTTATTTCAGCAGTAATTCGGCCACCCTGCCGGCCGCCACGAAGACGGGCAACCTGACTTTACGCCCTTATTCTATTGTACTGGAAGTGATTTATGATAAAGACACGAAACGTGCAAAAGGCGTGCGCATCCTGGACGCAGAAACGATGAAGACTGAGGAATACTATGCGAAGATCGTTTTCCTGAATGCTTCCACCCTGGGCACTACGTCTATTTTATTGAATTCTGTTTCGGATGCGTTTCCCAATGGCCTGGGCAATACGAGTGAGCAGGTGGGCCATAACCTGATGGACCATCACTACGGTGTAGGTGCCAACGGTGAGATAGAGGGCTTTGACGACAAGTATGTTTTTGGACGCCGGCCGAATGGCATTTATATTCCCCGGTTCCGCAATATCAGCGAAACCACCAAACGTACTGATTATGTACGGGGCTTTGGCTACCAGGGTGGCGCCAACCGCGGGCGTGCCCGTGGGCATGACGGTATTGGCGTAGATCTGAAGGAAAGTTTACTGGAACCCGGCACCTGGTCGATGGGTATGGGCTCATGGGGTGAGCATTTGCCTTATTATGAAAATAAGGTGACCCTGAATAAGGAAAAGAAAGACAAGTGGGGATTGCCCACTTTGGATATAGACTGCGAGTTCAAGGAGAATGAGATGAAGATGCGGGAGGATATGAAGAACAGCGCCGTAGAGATGCTGGAAGCTGTAGGAGCCAAGAATGTGAAGTCCTTTGATAATGCACCGCCTCCCGGATTTTGTATCCATGAGATGGGTACCGCGCGTATGGGTCGCGACCCGAAGACGTCGGTACTGAATAAGTGGAACCAAATGCATGACGTAAAGAATGTATTTATTACTGATGGCGCCTGCATGAGCTCATCGGCCTGCCAGAACCCATCGCTGACGTATATGGCGCTGACTGCGAGAGCAGCGGATTATGCAGTAGAGGAACTGAAGAAAGGGAATTTATAATTTGTACATTATTAAATTGATATAATATGAACAGAAGAGAAGCCGTATCGAGGGTTGCCCTGTTGCTGGGTAGCACGGTTATCGGAGCTGAGTTTTTTCTGTCGGGCTGTAAGGCCAGCGATGATAAGCACGCTACCACGCTGGACTTTAAACCAACTGATATTGCCTACCTGGACGAGATTGCCGAGACCATTATTCCTACCACGAATACCCCCGGCGCCAAAGCAGCCGGCGTAGGAACGTTTATGACGGTGATGGTGAAGGATTGTTATGACGAGAAGAACCAACAAATCTTCCTGGAAGGTATGACCAAGCTGGATGACGCCTGTCACAAGATGCATGAAACGTCGTTTATGAAGGCTACACCCGAACAGCGGAAGGCTTTGCTGGTGACGCTTGATAATGAACAGAAAGAATATAATAAGGATAAAAAGAAAGAAGACCCTGCTCATTATTTCTCCCAACTGAAGCAACTGACGCTGCTGGGCTATTTCACTTCTGAGATTGGCGCCACCCAGGCGTTGCGTTATGAAGCAGTACCCGGACGTTATGACGGCTGCATGCCGTATAAGAAAGGTGACAGGGCGTGGGCCACATAGTGGTTCCGGGTTTCGCGTTTGTGGTTCCGGGTTCTGATGCCCGGAATTTGTGGAGTAATGGCAGGCAACATTGTTTTTAAGTTCCTTATTCTTTTATTTTTAATTTTTGTCTATCCCATGAGTTATAACCGGAGACAGTTTTTGAAGACCGGAGGCGTATTTGCTTCTGCCCTGGCGATGGGTTCGGCCACGGACCTGTTTGCCGCCAATAAACCGCTTAAGCAATTCGGATTACAATTGTACACCCTCCGTGAGGACCTGCCTAAAGACCCGCAAGGTATTTTAAAGCAGATCGCCTCTTTTGGTTATAAGCAGATAGAAGGTTATGAAGGCCCTAAAGGTATTTACTGGGGTATGGGCCATAAAGAGTTTAAAAAGTATATGGACGACCTGGGCATGACGATGGTGTCGACCCATTGCAATATTAATGCTGACTTTGAGAAGAAAGCAGCAGAGGCTGGTGAGATTGGTATGAAGTACCTGATCTGCCCTTATATCGGTGCGCAGAAAACACTTGATGATTATAAGAAGTATGCAGAGAAGTTTAATGCCTGCGGCGACATTTGCAAGAAGAACGGTCTGCGCTTTGCCTACCATAATCACGGGTATACTTTTGTTTCCCTGGATGGTGTGATGCCACAGGATACGCTGATGCAGAACACGAATGCTGACACGGTAGATTTTGAGATGGATATTTACTGGGTAGCTACGCCGGGTGAAGACCCGATTACCTGGCTGAAGAAGTATCCCAACCGTTTCCGTTTGTGCCATGTTAAGGACCGGGAAAAAGGCGCTGATCCGAAACAGCATGAAGCCTCTGTAAACCTGGGAACCGGCTATCTTGATTTTGGCAAGATATTAAAGACTGCCAAGGCGAATGGCATGCAATATTATATTGTAGAGCAGGAGCGCTATGAAGGCACTACCCCACTGAAGGCAGCAGAAGCGGATGCCGTGTATATGAAGAAGCTGAGTTTTTAGGGGCGGGAAGGGGCCACAGATTACACGGATCTGCACAGATATATTACTGATACGATGTGAGTTGCCTGAAAAGGGACTCACTTTTTTTATTTAAACGGTGTATCTTACTGTTATAATTTACCAGATATGAAAAGTTTACTGCTTATCGCCTGCCTGGTCTTTTTGCTTCCGGCCATTTGCGGGGCACAATCTGCTGATGAAAAAGCGGTACGTCAAATACTAACCGACCAAACAACTGCCTGGAATGCCGGCAATATTGATGATTTTATGAAAGGCTACTGGGATCATGATTCCCTGATGTTTGTTGGCAAGAATGGCGTGACTTATGGCTACCAGAATACCCTGAATAATTACAAGAAGAATTACGGCACTCCCGACCTGATGGGCACGCTTACTTTTAACCTGATCAAGGTAGAGCGGCTAAGCCCGGAGTATTATTTTGTGGTAGGTAAATGGCACCTGAAACGCAATGCAGGAGATGTGAGCGGTCATTATAATCTGTTGTTCCGGAAGATCAAAGGTAAGTGGGTGATTATAGCAGACCATAGCAGTTAGAAAATAATATATGTATGCAAGGAACGGTTACGTCTTCTCTTCTGTATAAACGTTGGTGGGTAATAGGTATTGGGATTGTTTTCTGTGTTTACCTGGTTAATTGTGTGGCTACATCTTTTCGTTTGACAAATGATACGGTACGCTATTTTGCCCTGCTGGAAGACCTGGAAGGAACATGGCCAGCCACGTTAAAAAAGCGGAATGATTTTTTACCTTATGGATATGTTTATTTCCTGGCAATATTATCGAAGTTACACCTGCTATCGCCTTTTGCTATTGCCTTTTGCCATTTCCTGTATTTGTGTGGCAGTCTTTATTTTGTAAAAAAACTGTTTGGCGCGACTATTCATGTATTCCCTCTTCTGTTTTTTACCCTGCTAAGCTGGACAGCTATTAAGTATATGCTGATTCCTTTATCAGAGATGCAGTTCCTGTTTTTCTCCACCGCAACGCTTTATTGTTATGAGTCGTTCCTGGCTAAAAGAAGTATAGGACTGCTGTTGCTCACTGCTGTTCTGTGCTATGTGTGTATTAGCACCCGCACAGCGGGAATAGCCCTGGTGCTGGCCTGCCTGGTCTCTTTTTTATTGAGTAACAGAAAGAAGATGGCCTTATGGGCAAGACAGTACCCGCTTTATGCGACAGCCATTATTGTTGCAGCATGCGCACTGCTGGTTTTTTTGACCACCAGGCCAACCGTGGTTACTTATTTATCTTATCTTTTTGGCCCGCTGCTACATGATCCTCTTACTTTTTTCAGTTACAATATGCGCATTCATTTTACAGACTGGACTGAACTTTTCATCAATATTCCGTTATCGAAAACGGGCTTTCTGGTCCCCCCACGCATCGGTGAAATCATTTATATACTCACGGGGGTGTTTTTCATGGGACTGATTGTATACAGGCTGATCAAAAACCGCCCATATATTCCTACCAGTGTTTCGGTATACCTTGTTGTTTATATCGTCTTAATTTTTAACTGGCCCTTTGTTGACGGGCGGTTTTGGTTGCCCATCATGCCTTTGGTGGCCGCTGTTCTGCTGCAACGAACCTATACGCCTAAGCCTTTTTTTGATGTGGCCCGGAAGGGTTATGTTCTGTATTATGTAGCCTCCGGTATTTTCGTATTGGGGCATTATACCCGTACATCTTTTGACCGGGAGTATTTTTTAACAAGGCATGATAAGGGGAAGTGGGAACTGGAATATGAAGCCCATTTTGGTATGAGAAAGCCGGGTGACCCTCCTATTCCTGATAAAGAAGCCCTCTATATCCTTAATAAGTATGATTGAACGCAGGCCCATTTCCTGATCATCCATGCGGGAATTTCTTTTTCCAGATCCTGTAGTTGACCCATATTAAACCAGCCAGGCTGATGAGCATCCAGCCATAGAAGATGATGTTGCCGATGGTCAATTTTTTTTCCGGCACCATGAGGCCGGCATAGGTGCCGATACCGATGGTGCCTACAAGCCACACCAATCCCAGGGACAGTGTCCATACTATCCGTCGCAGGAAATCCCGGGGATCATCTTGTTCGTAGGCCATGATTAAAATTACGAATTTAGGATGTAGGATTCAGGATTGCTGCCGCGCTTTGAACAGCACTGATTATTTGGCTACAGACTGTTATTTTTAGCTGCGCTTAATTAATCAGGAGGTTTTTGAATTCGGTGGAGTCGCCGTTGAATACGTTGAAGTCTACTTTGTACAGGATACCATTGACATGACCCTGTTCACTATGCTGCCAGAAATGCCAGTCGCGGTAGATGCGCGGTTTTTCTTTTTGCAGGTAATGCGCTACCCAGAGGGGATAGCTATCGAATTCATCTTTCAGGATCTGCTTGTAAAAGTCTACGTTGGTGTACAGGATAGGCCTTACGCCGTAGTAGTTTTCGACTGTTTCCAGCCATTCTTTTACCCGCTGGCGCAGTTTATCGCCCCTAACGCCATAGGATTGCTCCACATCCAGTACAGGTGGCAGGTCGCCGGGTTGCAGTTCAACCGTAGAGATAAAATTTTCGGCCTGTGTTTTCCCGCTTTTGGTCGCGATGAAGAAGTGATAGGCGCCGCGTGTAACGCCGGCTTCTTTGGCTTTTTTCCAGTTGCGCTTGAAACAGCGGTCTTCGTTGACAATCCCTTCAGTGGCTTTGATGAATGCGAAACCGATCTGCACATCTTCCACTTTCATACCCTTTACACTTTCCCAGTCTACAATTTCCTGGTATTTGGAGACGTCTATGCCGTGAATGCCATAATTGGTGGGGATATCTATGCCGAAGGCCTGGTAGCGGACAAAATGGGCCCTGCGGGCGAGCCACCATTCATATAGCTGAAAACCGAGCATCACCAATATACCTGTCAGTATAAGGGATATGAAGATGATCCAGCCGATATTTCTTTTTTTCTTATCTGCCATGCCCGCGGTTGCAAATATAGTTGTCAGCATTTCTTTTTTGGAGATTATTCCGTTGCAGTAATCATAAAACTGTGCGTCCTTTACCTATCGCAATATTTTGCGGGTGATGTTGATGCTTTCGCCGCTCTTCACGTGGAGGTAGTAGATGCCTTTTGCCAGGCCCAGTACCGGTATTTGCAGTTGTTCATCGCGCCCGGACAAAGGTATTTCCTTATAGTATATCCGCTGGCCGAGGGTATTGTACAGCCAGACCATCATTTTTTTCTCCCCGGGATTGTTGAGCACAATGTTCAATATTTCAGGTGCGGGGTTGGGATATATTTTCAGTTCATTGATGGTGGTGCTTCCCGGTATTTTCCGGGAGGTTTTTACCCTTGAAAGGATCCACAGTTTAGGATCTATCATTATGGTGTCTACCACAAAGCCGGGATTGACCCAAAATTCCTGTCCGCTAAACCCGTGTTCAACGGTTATGGTAGTATCTTTTGTGGCGCTATGCAGTTGAAGCTGTACAGGCATTTGGTAAAAGGGCACAGAAGTATGTGAGGTGGTTTGGTTCAACCGGAGCTTTATCCATTGATTGGCATTCTGTGACCAGTCGAGCTGGTAGTTGGGAAATCCCTGGCCATAGATCCATTGCTGAAAGAAGACGGAAAGGTCTTTGCCGGACTCTGCTTCCAGGTTACGCTGCAGGTCGGCTGTGCGGGCAAACCCGAACCGGACAGCAGGATCATTGAGGTAACGGCGTACCCCCCTGTAGAAAGCAGAATCGCCCATTATTCCCCGTAACATGTATACTACATAGAATCCTTTGTAGTAGCTAAGGCGGCTGCTGAAGATACGAGAGGAGGTGGTAGTATCCACTACGTATACAGAACCATCGGGAAGGGAAGTAACGTTATTGGTAATGCTCCGCAGCCCGCCGGGAGCTGCGGCAGGGAAGTTAATTTCAGTGTACAGGTGCTGCGTGTAGGTGGCAAATCCTTCATTGAGCCAGATATCGCTCCAGCTACCGCAGGTAATTTTGTCGCCAAACCATTGATGGCCCAGCTCATGCGCTATAATAGAGTGATTAAATGCACCTGCGCCCATGAAGCTATTGGTCTGGTGTTCCATGCCACCACCAATGCCGCATTGGGTATGTCCATATTTTTCATTGACGAACGGATAGTCGCCAAAAAGCTGGCTAAACTGCTGTAAAGCGATTTGTGTATTGGCCTCGCTTCCTGAAAGATTGGTTTCCGGATAAAAGTAACTTTTCAAAGGCATGGCCTTCCCGTTGATGGTAACGGAGGTTTGCCAAACCACATAATTGGTAACAGCCATTGCCACGAGGTAGGATGCAATAGGATACCGGTGGCGGAACCGGGTGATGCGGTTGGTTCCATTTATTTCCTCACCGACCACTACGCCATTGGAAGAGGCTGTATATTGCTGGGGGCATGTAATGATGATGTCAATAGAATCAGCCTTGTCATTGAGCCCGTTTTTGCAGGGCCACCAGTCTTTTGATCCAAAAGGTTCGGAAAGCGTCCAGATAATGGGTGTACCCGCATGGGTGGATTGCACAAAGGATTTGGTATTTGCCGGATCGGGAATGCCCTGGTAAAAGATAGTTATGGAATCGAGGGTCCCTGCATTAATGGTAGCCGGGAAGTTGACGGTGAGGGCATGGTTGGCCGTTTGATCAAACGTTATTTTGTTGTTGTGGTAAAGCACGCTGTCAACCGTCAATTGCCGCAGCAGGTCCCAGGTAATGGAGCCGGTCGTTTCTGCAATCCGGAACCAGGAGGTTACTTTACCGGTGATGTATTTTATGGCGGGGTCTACCTGCCATTCGCAGCGGTAGAAACTCACATTGAAGTTGTTGGAAGCCACTGTGGAGTATACACTGTTGTTGCCCTGAACATCCCTCAGGCGCTGAAATGACCGGGCCTCTGCTGTAGCGATGGCCTCTGTTTCGTCCATAAGGGCGGCACCGGAAGGGGGGAGCTGGGCTTTTGCCGCTGTTGTTGCCAATAACAGGAATATGTATATTTTTTTCATGGTATAATGGATTAAGTTACGGTATACCAGGCCCCGGTGGTTGGCCCAACAATCTGCTAATTTAAACGTTACCGGGTATAAAACATTGCGCATTAAGCAGGTATCCCTAATTTTATAATGTAATGCCCTCATTTAACTGGCACGATAGTATCAATCTGATGTCCAAGCTCACTTTCCGCCGCTTATGGAACGCGGGTAAGGTATTGAGCAGCTATTATTTAAGTAAATGGACACGCAAACCTGTACAGTGGGGATACCCCTTATCCATTTCTTTTGAACCTACTACTTCCTGTAACCTGCGTTGTCCGGAATGCCCCAGTGGCCTACGGGCTTTTACCCGGCCTACAGGGATGTTGCAAAAGAATTTTTTCCGGGATACGATTGACCAGCTTTCGGGGGACTTGCTGTACCTGATCTTTTATTTCCAGGGCGAGCCGTACCTGAATCCCGATTTCCTGGAGATGGTGAAGTATGCCTCGCAAAAAGGGATCTATACCGCCACCTCCACGAATGCGCATTACCTGAATGATGCCAATGCGCGCCGCACGGTGGAAAGCGGCCTTGACCGGCTGATCATTTCAATTGACGGCACCACCCAGGACGTATACCAGCAATACCGGGTAGGTGGCAAGCTGGAAAAGGTGCTGGCAGGAGCCCGTAATATTATGAAGTGGAAGAAGGAGCTGAACAGTAAAACGCCTTTTGTTTTTTTCCAGTTCCTGGTAGTGAAGCCCAATGAGCACCAGATTGAAGATGTGAAGCGGCTGGCGGCGGAGATCGGTGTGGATGATGTGCGCTTTAAGACGGCCCAGGTGTATGATTATGAGCAGGACCCCAATAACCTGATCCCTACGCTGGATAAGTATAGCCGTTACCGCCGGAATGAAAAAGGGGAGTTTGCTTTTAAAAATTCCCTGCAAAATCACTGCTGGCGGCTATGGCATGCTACGGTGATCAGTTGGGATGGCCTGGTGGTGCCCTGTTGTTTTGACAAGGATGCGCAGCACACCCTGGGCGACCTGAAAGGAAAAAGCTTTAAGGAGGTATGGCACAGTGATGATTATGTAAACTTTCGCCGGCAAATTTTACAAAGCCGCAAGAATATTGATATCTGCGCCAACTGCAGTGAGGGAACAAAGGTGTGGAGTGATTAGCATGGAGGCAAAATTGCTACTTTTATAACCCAAACTACTGCCCATATGAGTATAGAAAATGACATCCAACAAACGAAGTTCCGCAATGAATACCATAAGGTATCAGTGAACCTGATCTATACATCGAACTGGCTGATGGAGAAGAATAAGCAGTTTTTTGATAACGCTGATATCACTCCGCAGCAATTTAATATCCTGCGTATTTTACGTGGGGCCGGCACACCGCTTTCTACTTTACAGATACGGCAACGTATGCTGGATAAGATGAGCGACACCAGCCGGATCGTAGACAGGCTGGTGAAGAAGGAGCTGGTGAAGAAAGTTATTTGTAAAACAGATCGCCGGCTGGTAGATGTAACAATAACAGAGAAGGGTTTGAGTTTATTAGAAGGGCTGGATGGATTTAACCATGATATGGACGCTTCTGTTGGCAACCTTACAGAAGAGGAAGCCGTCATACTGAATGGACTGCTGGACAAAATGAGAGGAAGTTAATCCGAATTATGAAACAACATTTTTTGACTTTTGCTGCCTGCCTTTGGGCATCCGTTACCGCATTTTCCCAACCGGAATATGAGTTCCGTGCCGCCTGGATAGCAACCGTAGATAATATTGACTGGCCCAGTAAAGGGAATTATAATACCGCTCAGCAAAAAGCAGAGTTTATTGCCCAACTGGATATGCACAAGCGCAATGGCCTGAATGCGATGATCGTGCAGATAAGGCCCGCTACTGATGCTTTTTACCCTTCGCCATATGAACCGTGGAGCGAATGGCTCACGGGTAAGCAAGGCAAGGCCCCCTCTCCTTATTACGATCCCTTACAGTTCATGATCGAGGAAACACATAAGCGGGGTATGGAGTTTCATGCCTGGTGCAATCCCTACAGGGCTGAGTTCAGCATTGGCAAGTCTTCTATAGCTGCCAACCATGTTACAAAGCTGCATCCGGATTGGTTCCTGGCCTATGGGGGGAAACGTTATTTTGATCCCGGTAATAAGGAAGCCCAGGAGTTTGTGGTGAAGGTGATCCGGGATGTAGTACACCGCTATGCTGTAGACGCGATCCATTTTGACGATTATTTTTATCCTTACCGTATTGCGGGCAAGGAATTCCCGGATAATAAGACGTATGCAAAGTATGGCAACGGACTGAGCAAGGATGACTGGCGCAGGAGTAATGTGGATTCCATTATTGTGAAACTGGGGCGTGTGATCCGGGAGGAGAATAAGTATTGCAAGTTTGGCATTTCCCCTTTTGGCGTATGGCGGAACCAAAGCGATGACCCGGAAGGGAGCGCTACGACAGCCGGACAAACGAATTATGATGACCTGTATGCAGATATTTTGTTGTGGCTGCGGGAAGGATGGATTGATTATGTAGCGCCTCAGTTGTATTGGGAGTTTGGCCATAAAGCGGCTCCTTACGAGGTATTGCTGGACTGGTGGAGCAAGCACAGTTATGGCCGGCATTGCTATATCGGGCTGGCGCCTTACCGGGCCAACAGCAATGCCGCCTGGCGTGACAAGACGATGTTACCCCGGCAAATTGAGGCATTGCGCGATTACCCCGGGATACAGGGGGCTATTTATTTCAGCAGTAAATCGTTTGTGAATAATCCCAATGGATGGAGCGATAGCCTGCGGATGAATTATTACAGGAAGCCTGCGTTGATACCGGGTATGATCTGGCTTGATTCCCTGCGGCCATCAAGCCCTACGGTAAAGTCTTTCACGGTTGTTGACAGCTCTACTTTCGAGATCACCGTTGTGAGGTCGGGCATAGAAAAAAAGCATATCAAGTCTTTTAAGGCCTACCTGAGCGCGGATAGCACGGATGCTTTTGTTAATTTTTACAGTGCACGGCCGGTGGATGTACAACCCGGCAGCGACTCCTGCATTTTCCGAATCCAGTTGCCGGCCGATAAACGGTATGCCAGTATTTACCTGACGACGCTGGATGAAGCCGGGAATGAAAGTCTGCCGTATGCCGACTGGCCCCTGCCTTTGCGTTTTGAGAAGCTGGAGAATGAGGCGTGGATTGTGCAGTAAAATGATTTTTTACCTTTGTGACAATTCTGCAATTACAAAAATTAATTATATGCCTGGTTATGAATTATTTGGTGCTTCGGAGCGCAAACATGTTAACGATGTGATGGAAACGGGTATCCTGATGCGGTATGGCTTTGATGGTCCGCGCAAAGGTATCTGGAAGGCGAAGGAGCTGGAACAGGCCCTTTGCACGGTATTTGGCGCGCAGTATGCACAGCTTGTATCCAGCGGAACGGCAGCCCTTACCACAGCCCTGAGCGCATTGGGTATTGGCTATGGCGACGAAGTGATTATGCCTTCGTTCACTTTTGTGGCAAGCTTTGAAGCTGTGTTGAGTGTAGGCGCTGTGCCGGTACTGGTGGATGTAGATGATACGCTGACACTGGACCCTGATGCCGTGCGTAAAGCCATTACTTCCAAAACAAAGTGTATTATGCCTGTGCATATGTGTGGCAGTATGGCCGATCTGGACGCCCTGCAGGCTATTTGCAAAGAGCATAAGCTGCTTTTACTGGAAGATGCCTGTCAGAGCATCGGCGCTATGTATAAAGGAAAGTACCTGGGAACGATCGGAGATGCGGGCACTTTTTCTTTCGACTTTGTAAAAACGATGACCTGTGCTGAAGGCGGCGTGGTGCTGACGAATAATGAAGATGTATATATTAAGAGCGACGGGTATAGCGATCATGGCCATGATCACAAAGGCGTAGACCGCGGGGCCGACCTGCATCCTTTTATTGGCTATAATTACCGTATTTCAGAATTGCATGCTGCCGTAGGCCTGGCCCAGGTACAGCGTCTGCAGGAATTCCTGGCTATCCAGCACAGGAACCACGGCGCCCTGAAAGCCATTTTATCACAGGTCCCGGAGATCAGTTTCCGCCGTATTCCCGATCCGGCAGGGGATAGCTGCACGTTTATCAGTTGGTTCCTGCCTTCGCAGGAGATCACAGAAGCGGTGGTAGCAGAGCTGAAGGCCCAGGGTATCCTGGCCGGCAATTTTTACTGGTACAATAATAACTGGCATTATATCCGCAAATGGGACCATCTTAAAAAATCCCTGACCCTGAATGCCCTGCATCCCGAGCACAAAGCAGCCGTGATGCAGCAGGCCAATAAGGATTTCGCAGCCAGCGATGCTATTATGAGCCGTTGCATTTCCACTGCTATCAGCCTGGTTTGGACAGCCGAACAGATCAAAGAGAAGGGAGAGAAGATGGTGGCTGCGGTGAAGAAGGTATTGGCAGCGCAGCAGGCGACGGTGTAGGGCAAGGCGAGTGGCCAATAGTTAAACTTAAAGAAAAATGGTGAGCCACCTTTTAGAAGGTGACCCACCATTTTTCTTTATGCCGTCCCGCACTTTAGTCAGGACGGCTCACCATTTTTATTTGCCTTCGAGGTAATTGCAATCTTTTAATGAGCCCAGCCGGAAGCGCAGGGGTAGTCCGGATGCTTTTTCCAGCCGGAGTTCCTGCCTGCAGAAGAAGCCAAAATGCTGTGTATAGAAATTCTGGCCAATGACAGTTGTCTGAGCAGGCCATCGTGTTGGTACCAAGGACCCTGGTAACCCATTTGCTGTGAACGGGCGATTGGTGAGCGCAGACTGTGGTGATTTGTTAAAAAATGATTGGTGCGCCAGGCGCCATGGTTTATGCGAACTGGCTGAAACCGGCCCCACCACTGCGATTGGGGCCGCTGGTGGTTGATTTTGCTGTGCCTGTAACATTAACATTTTTAAAGAAAATGCCAAGGCAACAATAATTTTATAAAATCGTTGGAGCACGTTCATTACATTTGTCCGTAAATTTACGGCCTGATTTTTGTGGTTGCCGCCGATTTTCCATTTTTTTTGGCAGGAAAGGCGGATAAAACCCCCTGACGAACATGGCACTGAGTCAAAGCTTACAACAAAAATTATTACAAAAACTTTCGCCCCAGCAGATTCAATTAATGAAGCTGCTGCAGGTGCCTACTGCCAACCTCGAAGAGCGGATCAAGGAGGAATTGGAGGAAAACCCGGCATTGGAGGTTTCTGATGAAGATCATGAAGACCAGTTTGAATCAGAGGTAAAGGATGAATTTGAGAGTGCAGAAGACGACTTTGAACCGGATGGAAGTGAAGATGAATATGGTAATATTGATATCAGCGAATATGTGAGTGATGATGACGGAGAGATAGCAGAGTATAAGATGAAGGACGACAATTATCCGGAAGTGGATGATAATAAGGTGATCCCGTACCGGGTAGAGACGTCTTTTCATGAGCACCTGCTGGAGCAGCTGGGCATGCTGAAGCTGGATGACCGCCAGCGGCGGATCGCTGAGCAGATCGTGGGTAGTATTGATGATGACGGATACCTCCGGCGTGAGGCCTCGGCCATTGTGGATGACCTGGCTTTCCGGCAGAATATTGACAGCAATGAGCAGGAAGTAGAAGGTGTGATACGGCTGATACAACATTTTGACCCGCCCGGCGTAGGCGCCCGCAACCTGCAGGAATGCCTGCTGCTGCAATTACAGCGGCAAAAGGTACATGGGAGGAGGGTTGACACCGCGATTGATGTGCTGACGAATTATTTTGACGAGTTTACCAAGAAGCATTACGATAAGATCCAGCGCGGACTGAACCTGAGTGATGAAGGATTGAAGGACGTGATCAGCCATATTATCCGTCTTACCCCCAAGCCCGGCGGCAATCATGGGGATATTAACAAGGCGGAAAGTTATGTGGTGCCGGATTTCTTCATTTTCAATAATGGCGGAAAGCTGGAACTGACCCTGAACTCAAAGAATGCGCCTGATCTCCGCATCAGTGAAGGATACCGGGAGATGCTGAAGGAATATGATAAGGGCAGCAAGAAGGATAAGCGGCAGAAGGAAGCGGTACTGTTCATTAAGCAAAAGATAGATGCGGCCAAATGGTTTATTGATGCGATCAAGCAACGGCAACACACACTTACCAGTGTGATGGAAACGATCATGGATTATCAGCGGGATTTTTTCCTCACCGGTGATGAAACAACATTAAGGCCCATGATCCTGAAGGATATAGCAGAACGCACCGGGCTGGATATCTCTACGGTGAGCCGTGTGGCGAATAGCAAGTTTGTACAAACAGAGTTCGGGACTTACCGGCTGAAGTTTTTCTTCAGTGAATCTTTGAGCACCGATAGCGGAGAAGAGGTGAGCACCCGTGAGGTGAAGAAGATCTTAAGCGACCTGATTGAAGGGGAAAGCAAGAAGAAACCGCTGAGCGATGAAAAATTAACCGATATGCTCCAGGAAAAAGGCTATAATATTGCACGCAGAACTGTAGCCAAGTACCGGGAGCAATTGAATATCCCGGTAGCGAGACTGCGCAAAGAATTATGATGGAAAATATTGTTGCTCATCCCCCTCCTTTAAACGGTGGCGAAGATTACCGGCAGCCAGCGACACTCCGCTTCCTGGCCCATTTTTTTTCTTATGTGTTCCATCCCCTGTTTATCCCGGCGTATGTAACCGCTTTTCTTTTATATATCCATCCATTGGCTTTTGCGGGTTATTCTGACCAGCGGAAGTTCTTTTCCCTGATCGCTGTATTTTTCACGAGTAGCTTTTTACCAGCTTTTTCTGTTTTCCTGATGTGGAGGCTGGGATTTATTGAGTCTATCTTCCTGCGCACCCAAAAGGAACGGATCATTCCCTATGCTGCTGCTATTATTTTCTATTTCTGGGTATGGTATGTTTTCCGTAACCAGCATGAGACGCCTGTTTTCTTTGTACATTTTTTATTGGGCAGCTTCCTGGCCGTATGCGGCGCCTGGATGTGGAATATCCGGCTGAAGGTGAGCATGCATGCTACTGCAGTAGGCGGCATGGTGATGTTTTTCCTGTTGCAGGTATTGAACCGCCAGGAAGTAACGGGCCAATATTTAGCGGTGGCCCTGCTGGTAGCCGGTATTGTTTGCACTTCACGCCTGATGGTGAGTAATCATAGCCGGCAGGAGATTTATATCGGCTTGTTTACAGGAATGGCCTGCCAGTTGGTTGCCTGGTGGTTGTAATAGAGGCTGGCGACCGAATACAAAAAGAAAAGCCCAACCATAGGGTACGAACCTATATTGAGCTTTCCCGCCTTCAAACCATCTGAAGTTTATGTCCAAGCCTAGCCGTTCAATATGTTGGACTTTGCCAGATAGTATTTTGTAGGATGGTAGATGAAGAGACATGAACCATCTTTAATTGTTTCGATTACCTGATCTAATTGATTGACCGGTACAGCCGGGCATCCGAGGCTGCGGCCAGGGAACTTATTTTCCTTTAGCCAGCGCTTTCCCACGTAGGTAGAACTGTGGATGACGATCCTCCGCTCAAATGCTTTGTCATTGATCCCTGTTTCCAATCCATCAATGTTTAATGAAAGGCCATTGGCGCCCTGATAGGTATTGCGGGTGATGTAAAAGCCCAGGCTGCTTTTATAAGAATCCGGTTTATTGGAAAATTTCCAGGCATATTCTTTACCAGAGCGCTTTCCATGTGCTACATAGGTATTGATGAGCAGCTTTGTATGCGCCAGGTCTATTACATACAATCTTTTTTTGCGCGATGACTGGCTGAAATCGCAAATGGATAATACACTATCATTGACAAGACTTTCCGCGCGCATGAGCTTTTTGTATCCTTTGAGGGCATATTCCAGCGCTTCCCTTTTAAGCCCCAGGCGTTGCAGGTGTAAACTGTCATAGAGAAAGGTCACCTCTTCACACAATCGTTCCTGTGCGGATTTGACAACTGTATTGGCGGGGGAATGGTAGAGTATTAAGGACACCGGCTTTTTAAACCCTATATGGTTTTCCCTGTTGTTACCGGACATGAATACCGGCCATGCTACAAAAAGGCATACCAGGGTAACAGCCAATATGGATCGAAAGAAGGGGTACATGGATTTAAGGGTACATCAACTATTTTATGATGCGTGGTTATTTACCGGTTTATAAACGGCAGGCAGGGAGGAAATAGTATAGGATCTCCGGGCTCCGCAGCAGGGATTTTTATTGTGTAGTAATTTGAGGGAACCCCTTAATATATTTTCAATGACTATATGAGCACGGGCCTGGTTGAGGTTGAATGCAATAACTATCAGGGAGTTATTTTACCGGGATGTCATTAGAGCCTGTTCTTTGACTGAATTCATTGACATAAATCTTGATCATGAGCAAGAAAAGAGAGATCAGAATGGGGCCGAAGATAAGGCCAATAAAGCCAAACATGCTGACACCAATGATGACCCCAAAGACGGTGATCATGGGGTGTACATCGCCCAGTTTTTTTTGCAGCCAAAAGCGGAACACATTGTCTACCACGCCTACCACACCAAAGCCATATATGAGCATAATGATCCCTTTACCGGAATTACCTTCGGCAAAGAAGACAAGGCTGAGGGGGATATAGGCCAGTGCAGCACCTACCACCGGCAGCATGGCGGCAATACAGGTGATGACAAACCAGAAGACGGGTTCTTCCACACCCAAAAAGATGTAGCCTACCAGCGCTACCAATCCCTGTAGCAAGGCAATAAGCGGTATGCCAATAGCATTGGAGTTAACCAGGAGGTTGAGTTCCCTACGCAGCAGCAGGATGTTTTCATCTTTGAGTGGCACCCATTCATAGAAATGGGATTCCATTTTACGCCCATCCACCAGCATGAAGTACAGAATGAAATACATCATGACTACGGTGGTAAGGGTATTGAAGGTAGCGCCTAATATTTTAGGCAGTGTTTCTGCTCCTATGGTGGAAAGGCGGCGGATGTTTTCATCGGTTATGATGTTAATACCGTACCGTTGTTCATATTTATTGATGAAGTCCTGGATAGAAGTGAGCAGTTCGGAGGAGTGTTCGATGGCAAAGGCGATCCTGGAGGTCATCATGTTGGCAAATACAAGTATTGGCAGCATGATGATCAGGAAAGAGAGCAGCATGAGAATAGCAGCAGCGAGGTTCTTGTTCCACTTGTGCTTGCCCTGTAAGATAAACATGTATTTGCGCATGAGCACATAGAGGGTATAGGCGCCGAGGAATGCAGGAATAAAGATCTTTAAGTGAATGAAGAGTACAATGCCAATGAGAATGATGGTAATGAGTAATAATATCTGGCGTATGGCGTTGTTCGAAATGGAATTCATAGCTGGTTACTGGTTTCTGGTTACTGGTAAACCGGCCCTTATGGGCAGCCTGCCGCATCATTTAATATGATGCGACAAGCTACACATAAAGTCCCAGAAACCGGTAACCGGTAGCAGGTTTAAATCTTTACTTTTTTCCAGGCTCCCCGCCGGAAGATGATGACACCAGCAATACTAATGCCTGCTTCGGCGGTAAGTATGGCGATGAATACGCCGGTAGGCCCCCATTGCAGTGTAATGGACAGCAGGTAAGCAACCGGGATCTGGAAGAGCCAAAAGCCAAAGAAATTAATGAAGGTGGGCGTTTTGGTATCGCCCGCTCCGTTAAAAGCGCTGGTGACTACCATCCCTACCCCGTAAAAGATATAGCCGAGACTGACTATATGAATCGCCTCTGTAGCAACTTTTACCACGCCGGCATCCTTGTTCATGAAGGAGGTGATGTATTCGGACCCTACCAGGAAGATAAGAATGACGACAGCCATGAAGATGGCGTTGTATTTGGCCGTTTTCCATACGGATTGTTCGGCCCGTTCCGGCTGCTGTGCACCCAGGTTTTGCCCCACCAGTGTAGCGGCCGCATTGCTCATGCCCCAGGCCGGTAGCAGGAAGAACATGAGGATGCGGATAGCTACTCCATAACCAGCTACCGCCTCTTCGCCAAAACGGGTTATGAGCCTGGCCAGGAACATCCAACTGGCAGAGGCAATAAAAAACTGGATAAAAACTACCCATGAGAGATCGAAGAGCGTTTTAAAAATACCCAAATCGAGTGTGAAATGTGAACGTTTGATACGCAGCAGCCCTTTCCCCCTGAATAAGTGGTATAACTGGAATAGGACACCAACGCCCCTTCCAATGGTAGTAGCAATGGCCGCACCGGTCAATCCATAGTAATGGATGAGGATAGGACAGAGGATGATGTTGCACCCGTTGGCTATCCACAATGACCACATGGCAATGGCCGCATTGCCGGCACCGCGGAAGATACCGTTGATGAGGAATAAGAGCATGATGACAACAGAACCGCCAAACATGATGCGCGTATAAGGCGTACCAAGCGCTATTACTTCCTGAGACCCACCCATGATCTGCAGGATATACGGCGCAAAAAAGGCCCCCGACAAGCTAATAACGACGGTGATGAGTAAGGCCAGGTTAATAGCCTGTGCGCCCGATTTGGCAGCCAGGTCAATGTTCTTTTCTCCTACCCGCCTGGCCACTATAGCCGTGGCTCCCATACTGAGCGCAATGGCTACCGAGTATAGGATGGTAAGTACAGATTCTGTTAATACTACTGTGTTTACAGCCTGCCGGCCATGCTCTGTTCTGCCTACAAAGTACATATCGACCAGCGCAAAGACACTTTCCATGACCATTTCAAGGATCATGGGAATGGCAAGCAGGAGCACTCCTTTACGAATGCTGCCCTGTGTAAAATCCTGGTGTTCTCCTTTCAGCGCCTGTATGATAAATGAAAACACAGACGTTTTGTTGGTTGTTTGGTTCAATGGCATACGAACTCCTTTCTTGAGTTTGAATTAATAAAATAGATAATAGCTGTGAAGACCGCTACATAAAGCGGACAGAGGGGGTAATAAATATGTTCCCGGTTTACTTAAGCGATATATCCGGCGAACGTGGAGACTTTCATATTACAATGGTATTGAGATTTTCAAAACTAAAGAAATTAACTATCTGAACCAAGATTGTCTGCGCCTTGATTTTGGGGATCTACTGGATTTGATAAAATAATTTATCGGTCAAAATGTTCGATACCGGACATTTTCTGTTTTCTGTTTTATGATAAAGCATTGATTATAACCGATCTGCGATTGGCATCCGGCTTGGAAGATATAAGCCAAACTGAAACAATCGCATGGACAGCGCATTATCCCCCGACATTATCCGAAAACGCAGAAGAAAGGTTATTCTTTCGGTGGCCCTTATCGTGGTACTTCTTGTAGCAAGCCTGTGGCTGCTACAGCATTCTTTATCCTCATCGGTTAAACGATCGGCTATCACAACGGCGGTAGTGGAAAAAGGCGATGTCGAGAATACCCTTACGGCCACCGGGGAAATATTGCCTGAATTTGAAGAGGTGATTACCAGTCCCATTAATGCCGTGATCAAAAATGTGCTGCTGGATGCGGGTACTGCCGTTAATGCCGGACAATCTGTACTGGAACTGGACAAGGAGTTTACAAAGCTGGAACTGGAAAAGCTGAAGTTCCAATTGGAATTGAAACAGAATAATATCACCAAGTTGAAGTTGCAATTGGATAAGAGTTTTTATGACATGAAAGCGAACGACTCGATCAAACAGCTAAAGATCAATAGTCTCCAGGCAGCCGTACAGGATGCCAGGCGATTGTTTAAAGCAGGTGGCGGTACCCGCGAGGAAGTAGAACAGGCAGAGCTGGACCTGAAGGTGGCCCAACTGGAAAAGCGGCAACTGGAAAATGAGATCCGGAATAAACAGATGACAATGCACGCCGACATGCGCGAATCGGAGATAGCCGCCCAGATACAATATAAGGACCTGGATGAGCTGGAACGGAAGCTGGTACAGGCCAATATTGTGGCTACCCGTAACGGCGTGATCACCTGGGTGAATAAAAATATAGGTTCCAAGATCAGTGAAGGAGAGTCGCTGGTAAAAGTAGCCAACCTGGGAAGTTTTAAGATCGTGGGCCATATTTCTGATGCGTTTGCCAACCAGGTGCGCATTGGCATGCCTGTGATTGCCCGGATTAACGACTCCCTGCTAAGAGGGGTAGTGATCAATGTTCATCCTGCTATACAAAATAACGTTTTGTCTTTCGATGTGCAACTGGACGACCGCAGCAATAAGCTGTTACGCCCCAATTTGAAACTGGAAATTTTCCTGGTGACGGCTACCAGCAAACAAGTAATGCGGATTGCCAACGGGCCTGCTTATAAGGGGGCAGCGACACAGGATTTTTTTGTGGTGCAAAACGGCAAGGCTATCCGCAGAATGGTCCACGTGGGATTATCCAATTTTGATTATGTGGAACTGAAAGATAATGTTACACCAGGTGAGGTGATTATTACAACGGATATGAGCCAGTACAAACACCTGAAGGAAATTACGATTAAAGATTAAGCGGTATTTATGAAACGGATCAGCTATACAAGCCTTTTATTGATATTGACAGGTTACCGGCTTACGGCCCAGACAGTCAAAGACACCCTATGGCTACAGTTGCCCCAGGTAGTGGAAATGGCCCGGAATCAGTCTATTGCTGCCAAGCAGGCTGTAACTTTAAAAGAAAACCGGTACTGGCAATGGCGTACTTATCAATCCAATTACAAGCCACAACTGGTGTTGGACGGCAGGTTGCCGGGCTACAGCAAAACTTACCAGGAAATCCTGCAACCCAATGGGACCATTGACTTTCAACCGGTGAAGAATAATAACTCCTCCCTGAACTTGTCGCTGGAACAAAGTATTGCCCAAACCGGCGGTACCATTTTCGGCACCACGCAGTTGCAGCGGTTCGATGATTTTGACCGGAAGAATACTTTGTACAATGGTGTTCCGTATGCGTTGGGATACAGTCAGCCCCTGTTTATGTTCAACAGCCTGAAATGGGATAAACGCATTGAACCCCTGAAATACCAGGAGAGCCGGCAGGAGTATATTGAATCCATGGAACAGATCGCTATTAATGCAAGCGGCTATTTTTTCGACCTGCTGCTGGCACAGGTAAACCTGCAGATCGCAGAAACCAATTTTAATAATACAACGAATATCCTCCGTATTGCCAATGAGAAGTTTGAGCTGGGTAAAATATCGCGCAATGAGATCTTACAGCTTCAGCTTGAGCTGCTGAAGTCGCAAAAGTCGGTAGCCAGCGCCAGGCGGGATATGGAGATCGCCGTTTTGAACCTGCGTGCTTATATGGGATTGTCGGGTGATGATAAGATAGCGCTGAAATTGCCGGAGAATGCCATTAACGTAGCAGTATCCGCCGACAAGGTATTGACAGAGGCCTTTGCCAACCGTTCTGACGCCATCGCATTCCAGCGAAAGATCATTGAGGCGAAACGGGATGTAGCAAAAGCAAAAGGTGATAATAGTTTAAATGCTACCCTTACTGCCCGGCTGGGATTTTCCAAGAGCGCGCTTAATTTACCGGGTGTTTACAAATCGCCCAAAGACCAACAGCAGCTTCAACTGGCATTTGATATTCCTATATTGGACTGGGGCCGTTCCCGCTCGCGGTTAAAGACAGCCCAGGCCAATCAGAAGTTTATAGCCTACGAGGTGGAACAGGAACAACAGGTATTCCGGCAGGAGATATTTACCCAGGTGACTTTATTTTCTATGATGCAGGACCAACTGAGCCTGACTGCGCAGGCAGACAGTATTGCTTCGGAAAAGTACCAGATTGCGCGGGAACGGTATGTGCTGGGACATTTAAGTATTACCGACCTGAGCATTGCTTTCCAGGAGAAGGACCAGGCAAAGCGCGATTATATTTATGCCTTGCGTGATCTGTGGGGCGCGTATTATCAGCTTCGCTATCTTTCCCTGTATGATTTTGAGAAAAATGAAAAGATCAGTTATAAATAAAGCCGTGAGCTTTGAGCTGCAAGCTTTGAAGCAATAGAAATATAATTTTAAAACTATTATTAAACCAGACAATACAACCGTATGATACAGTTACAGAATATCGAAAAAGTTTACCGCACCAGTACGGTGGAAACACTGGCCCTGAACAATGTGAACCTGACCGTTCAAAAAGGCGAGTTCCTTTCTATTATGGGTCCTTCCGGCTGTGGCAAAAGTACGCTGCTGAATATTATGGGATTGCTGGACGCCCCTTCCAAAGGAGATGTAAAGATTGCTAATGAAGCTACCTCCCATTTGTCGGATAAGCAGATGGCGCATTTCAGGAATAAGAAGCTGGGATTTATTTTTCAGAGCTATCACCTGATCAATGACCTGAAGGTGCTGGACAATGTGGAACTGCCCCTGCTATACCGCACCAGCTCTGCCAAAGAACGTACCCAACTGGCCAAGGCTGCTTTGGAGAAGGTGGGCCTGAGCAATCGCATTAAACATTTTCCCACCCAACTTTCGGGCGGTCAGAAACAGCGGGTAGCCATTGCCCGGGCCATTGTGGGCGAACCGGAAATCATCCTGGCCGATGAGCCTACCGGCAACCTGGATAGTGCTATGGGGAACGAGATCATGGAGATCCTTTTACACCTGAACAAGACGGAGAATACGACGATCGTGATGGTAACGCACGATGAGAATATGGCACGCAAGACACACCGGCTGGTGAGGTTGTTTGATGGATCGCAGGTAAGCTGAGGAAAACAGCTTTGGGCTTCGAGCTTTGAGCTGCGGCCCAACCATATTAGTATTAACCAAGAACAATTTATTTCTTATGCTAAAGAATTATTTTAAGATAGCGATCGCGGTACTGAAGCGGCGTAAGTTTTTTACGTTTATCAGCTTGTTTGGTATCAGCTTTACGCTGACGATCCTGATCGTGCTGACGGCTTTCCTGGACCACCTGATCAATCCCCAGTATCCCGACACGAAGCGGGGCCGGTCGTTGTACCTCAACACCACAACACGTATTCATACAAAGCACCAGTCTTACAGCAATGGCCCCATGAGCTTTTACTTTCTGAATAAGTATGTGCATAGTATGAAAACGCCTGAAAAGGTGGCCATAGCCTCCATCTTCCTTCCCACAAATACTTATGTCAATAATAAGAAGATGGTGATTGATATGAAGTATACCAACGCCGAGTTTTGGGACGTACAGGAGTTTGAGTTCCTCGAAGGAAGACCTTATACAGCGCAGGAGATTGCCAATAGGGACCACGTGGCGGTGATAACGGAAGAAACGAAACGGGAATATTTTGGAGAAGAAACCGCTGCCGGTAAATATATTGAAGCGGATAATGTGAAATACCGGGTTACCGGTGTAGTAAAAAGCGTTCCTATTACTTTATTATTCTCCTATGGCAACATGTATGTGCCTTATACCTTGTCTAAAACGGAGATAGGCAATACAGGAATTGGTGGCAGCTACACGGCTATTATATTGGCCAGATCAAAAGCAGATATGTCTAAAATACAGGAAGAATACCAGCAGGTAATTGCCCGGGTACCCTTACCAGATAATGAGTATGACAAGTTACTTAGTTATGTAGATCCTTACCTGACCAGTTTTACACGTACCCTGTTTGGAAAGGACGAGAGTTCCGGCGTTGGAACCTTTATTCTTATCATCAGCATTTTTGCCTTGTTCTTTATGCTGCTGCCCACCCTGAACCTGATCAATATTAATATCAGCCGTATTATGGAACGATCGTCAGAGATAGGGGTACGCAAGGCATTCGGCGCCTCTTCCAGGACACTGGTATACCAGTTTATTATTGAGAATATTATCCTTACACTGATAGGCGGCATACTGGGTGTTGTATTTTCCGCGATCATTATTGCCATTATCAACAACAGCCAGATGCTGCCCCACCTTTACCTAACTATCAATTTCACGGTACTGGCCTGGGCATTGCTAGCCTGCCTGGTGTTTGGGTTGTTCTCAGGCGTATATCCGGCCTGGCGTATGTCGAGATTGCAGGTAGTGACGGCCTTAAAAGCGCAATAGAAGCTTATTTATCATCTTATTTAATTGCTTATTATGCTGAAGCATTTGTTTAAACTGATCTGGAATAAAAAGAAACAGCATTTTGTACTGATGCTGGAGATCCTGGTTTCCTTCCTGGTGATCTTTGCTGTTTTTACGTTGGTAGTTTATTATTACCAGAATTACCGGAAACCCATGAATTTCGATTATGAAAGGGTATGGGCTGTTCAATTCCGTATAGAAGAAAGGCCTACGACATATGATTCCATGTATTTATTCTTTGGAACACTGCAGAACCAATTGAAGTCTATGCCGGAGGTAGAGGCAGTCAGCTTTACCAGCAATAATATTCCCTTTGCTATGAGCAGTACGCAGAACAATGTTAATTATGAAGGCCTGCATATTCAACAGGTGAATGATTATACGGCGGAGGATGATTATGATAATGTGTTGGGCCTTAGCCTGCAATCGGGCCGGTGGTTTTCCAAGGAGGATGCCGGCGCCAAATACAGGCCGGTGGTGATCAATCATTTTCTGAAAGAGCGGTTGTTTGGCAGCGGAGAGGCTGTTGGCAAGCTGCTGGATAAGGGATCTGAACGCCCTTTGAAAATAGTAGGCGTGATCAATGACATAAAAGAGCATGGTGACTACCAATCCGTGGAATCTGCTATTTACAGGCGGGCGGATACCAGCTCCTATCACTGGATGGAGGAGCTATTGATACGGGTGAAGCCCGGGGCCAATGTCGCTTTTGAAGGCAGGCTGTATAAGGCATTGGCCAGCCATTTAAAAAGTGCGATGATAGAGATCGAGCACCTGACCGATAAACGGAGGGCCAGGAATAATATGACACTGGTGCCTATGATCATTATGATGATCGTGGCCGGATTTCTGGTGATCAATGTGGCGCTTGGCCTGTTTGGGGTTTTATGGTATAATATTAACCGGCGCAAAAGTGAGATCGGTTTGCGCAGGGCTGTTGGGGCTACCGGGCAATCTATTTCCCGGCAATTGGTGAGTGAGGCACTGGTATTGTCTACTATTGCCTTGCTGGTGGGCTGCTTTTTTGCTGTACAGTTCCCACTGCTCAATGTATTTGATATGCCGGCCAGTGTGTACCTGATTGCAATAGGATTATCTGTTTTGTTTATCTATGCACTGGTAGTGGTATGTGCGTTGTATCCGGGCAAACAAGCGGCGGCTATTTATCCGGCGGTGGCTTTGCATGAGGATTAGCAGTAACTTAGACTTTTTTCGATAGCTATGATCTTAATTATAGACGATGATATTGCAGTAAGGACTTCTTTGGTGCTATTGCTGGAACAACAGGGATATGCTACTGCTGCTGTGGATACGCCTGCAGCAGCAGTAGATCTGCTGCAACAACAGGCCCCTTCCTTAATTATCCTGGACCTTAATTTTTCTATTGATACTTCGGGCGATGAAGGTATGTTGCTGCTGCAACAGATCAGGCAACTACATCCTGCCGTACCTGTGATCCTGATCACCGGCTGGGCCACTATTGAGCTGGCAGTAAAGGGCATGAAGCTGGGCGCGAATGACTTTATTAATAAGCCCTGGAGCAATGACCATTTGCTGCAGTCGGTGAAAACTTTACTGAACCTGCAGGAAAAGAAAACGGAGAAGCTGAACCGTAAAAAACTGGACAGCATTTATAATTTCCAGCATATTATTGGTGAAGATGACGCCATGCTGGACATCCTGGAAACAATTGGCCGGGTAGCTGCTACTGATGCTTCTGTACTGATCATGGGAGAAAGTGGCACCGGCAAAGAACTGATCGCAGAGAGTGTACACCAGAACAGCCTGCGCAGCAACAAGCCTTTTGTAAAAGTGAACCTGGGCGGTATTTCCACTTCTTTGTTTGACAGTGAAATGTTTGGCCATGTACGGGGCGCCTTTACAGATGCCCGCTTTGACAGGACGGGCCGGTTTGAGATGGCCAATAAGGGAACGATCTTCCTGGATGAGATCGGTGACCTTGATCCGGGCAGCCAGGTAAAGCTGCTGCGGGTGTTGCAGGACAGAACGTATGAAGTATTGGGCAGCAGCAGAACAAAGACGGTGGATGTGCGGGTTGTTTGTGCCACCAATCGCCCGTTGGAAGAAATGGTGCTCAAAGGCAGTTTCCGGGAAGACCTGCTGTACCGTATTAACCTGATCACGGTACGGCTGCCGGCTTTACGGGAAAGGCCGGGCGATATTCCCCTGCTGGTCAACTTTTTTGTGAATAACCTGCGGGAGATCTATAACCGCCCCCAATTAAACATAAGCCGGGAAGCGATGAAGTGGTTACAGCAATTGCCTTTGCCCGGCAATATCCGGCAATTGAAGAACCTGGTGGAACGGTCGGTACTGGTTAGCAAAAAAGAGTATCTTGATGTGGAAGATTTTCAATCGCAACTGGAAACCTCGCCACGGCAAAAGGGAAATATCGAATTGCCGGAAGTAGGCAGTATTACCCTGGAAGAGCTCGAAAAAAAGATGATCCGCAAAGCGATGGAATTCCATAAAGGCCGTATTACGAAAGTAGCCAAAGCACTGGGCATTACGCGTAGCGCCCTGTACAGGCGACTGGAGAAATACAATATTCCTTACGATGAGACTACGGACTAAATATATCCTGTTTGTTGGCATTATTCACCTGGTTACACTGGCTCTTACGTTTATTATTTTCAATGATAACAAGATCCTTTTTATTGCTTCAGAGGTATTGGTGCTCCTGTCGGCCATTATATCCTGGCAATTGTACAAAGAATTGATCAGGCCGCTTAAAACGCTCATGCAGGGTGTGGATGCTATCCGCGACCGGGACTTCAATGTAAAGTTCCTGGCCACCGGCAGGTATGAGATGGACCAACTTATTAATGTATATAATTCAATGATCGACGAGTTGAGAGAAGAACGGACCAAACAGGAGCAACAACATTTTTTCCTGGAGAAGCTGATCAACACTTCGCCCACCGGCATTATTATACTTGACCTGGATGAGTGTATTCACCAGTTGAATCCGCAGGCATTGTTACTGTTGGGTGTGGAAGAGCAGGCCTTGCTGGGCAAGCCTATACATACGATTTTCCATCCATTGCTGCAGGAGATCAGCCGGCTGTCATCAGGGGAAAGTAAAACAGTTACTGTGAATGGGATTGAGACCTATAAACTACAGAAGTCCCATTTTATAGACCGCGGCTTCGCCCGGTATTTTATTATGCTGGAAGAGCTGACGGCAGAGCTATTGGCTGCAGAGAAGAAAGCATACGGCAAGGTGATCCGGATGATGGCGCATGAGGTAAATAATACAGTAGGACCTGTTAACTCCATCTTACAGTCTACCCTGCAGGCCCATGAAAACAGCACCACGATCAGTAACGCACTGCAGGTAGCCATTGACCGCAACCATAACCTGAATGTGTTTATGCGCAATTTTGCGGATATTGTAAGATTGCCGGAGCCACATAAGAAAAACACAGACCTTCACCAGTTATTACAAAGCACCGGTAAGCTGATGGAGCTGAAGGCCGGAGAAAAACAAATTGCTTTTGCATTTGAGTTATCTTCAACACCTGTACAGATCCAGGCCGACACACTGCAACTGGAACAGGCGCTTATTAATATTATTAAGAATGCCATTGAGGCCATTCCGGAAAAAGGAACGATCAGCTTTATTACCCGCTCCTGGCCAAAAGAATTGATCGTACGGGATACCGGGAAAGGGATTGCCCCTCCTATTGCCGAACAGTTATTCTCCCCTTTCTTCAGCACCAAAAAGGATGGGCAGGGTATCGGGCTTACGCTTACCAGGGAGATATTATTGAATCATGGGTATGAGTTCTCACTGAAGACCATTGAGCCGGGGGTAACGGAGTTCAGGATACAGTTTGAAAAGTGAGTAGTGAGTGCGCTTGCTTTATTGCAGTTCTTCCTTGCCCTCTTCCGCGTCTTCAGTTTGTTCAAGCTCACCATTTTTGCCCCTGCGTAAACGTACGACCGGCTTGTCCTGCGTACCTGTTACATGCACCGGAATGCCGATGATGCCAAACGGGGGAAGCCCTACCCTCAGTTTCAGGTTGAGCTTTCCATCGAAACTGGTTTGACCTTCAAAGCGCAGTTTGAATACCGATACCTTCATGCGTGTGCGGTCAACAGTGATGAGGTTCTTATTGATGGCAGATTTTATGTCTACTTTAGACAGATCGGGATTGTCAATGTCTTTGCTTGTTTCTTTACTGACCACGCTGAACAGCTTCCACCCTTTCATTTTTACTTTCTTCACCGATAACACACCCCCGCCTTTTAAGGAAGGATAAACCGGTTGCATGTTTTCATTCAGCCGGCCGGCAAGCTGGTAGTCCAGCGAAATAATACCTTCTGCTTTTTCAGCCGCAGGTACCAGGTCATGGAACAGTTGTATCTCCTTGTAAGCCTTCTTTACATCAAACTCTTTCGCGTTCAGGTGATAATCAAATACTGCTTTGCGGGGAGTAAGGCTCTTATAACTTCCGCTCATGACCACCGGGGCATCAATGAGCTGAAAGCCGGTTTCCTGTAGTTTGATGGCGCCGCTGTCAATACTGACCAACCCTTTGAAATCTTTCAGGTCTATGCCATTGTAGTGTACTTTGCGGGCATCGGCCCTGAATGTTACCGCAAGGTCATCCGGCACCATTACCACGCCTGTAGCCGCTATTGCAGGGGCTCCATTGCCTGCAGGCGCAGTACCCGTAGTACCGGCATAAGCCATGAATTCATCTACCAGCAGGTAATTGGTTTTCAGGTCAAATTCTCCTTTCAGGGGCGTGCCTTTTTCCATCATGTAATTAATCACATTGGAGAGGTGGCCATTGAGGGTGAGCTGGCTTTTACCATAGTTTACCTTAAAAGCATCGAACCACATTTTATCCTGCTGAAACCGGAAGACACCTGAACGGATAAGGAAAGGAACGGGGAAGATATCGGCGCGAAGCGTTACATCGTGCAGCTTCATGGTGCCGGCGTTAAACAACCGATCATAGTGGCCGCCTGTGGCGTCGCTCTGAAGGCCGCGCAGGGAAAGGTTGGTTTCAATAAATCCTTTGAGGTCATATCCCTGCCGGGCAAAGACCTTGTATATTCTTCCAATGTCCAGCGTTCCCTTGGAGGCAATATTGTACCGGAGGTTGTCGAAGTTTTGCAGATCGGCTTTTACAAAGAAAGGCTGCCCTTCAAAACGGAAAGCGACCGGGGTAATTTGTACCGACAGGTCTTTCATAGAGCCCTTGCGGCTGGTAACCACAGCGCTTACCTGTATATTTTCTAAGGGGGCCGGATAGTATTTTGTTTGAATGCTGCCATCCCGTACGGTAAGCGTGGCCTGCGTTACCGGGAAAACCTTTTTGGCAGGGATGTACTTTCCATTGGTTTGTACATCAATATGGAGGTTACCGGCCAGGGTCATGCTGTCCAGCGGGTAAAAGCTTTTTATATCTGCCAGGTTAAATACGCTTTGCAAATGTGCATTTACCGGGAAATCCTTACTGTTGCCCAATTTCACAAAGCCTTTGATAAAGTTGTTCAATACCGAGGCATTGATGTTTTCTATGGAGAGGTTGGTGTTCTTATAGTTGTGATCGGGACAGGAAGCATCGAGATTAAAGCTGATATTGTTGACCGCCTGAGGCAGGGAATTGTATTTAAAATAACCGTTAGACAGCGATGAGCGCAGGGTAAACCGGGGAATACTGCTTACGATGGTATCGGTACCGCGGACGCCTTTGGGTACTACAGCCGTTGCGTACACTCCGTCCGCCAGCAGGTGTACCTTGTATTTCCCTTTGAGGTCAAACTGATCAAACCCAATAGCCCTGTCCCATTTCTCCAGGTCCATTTCACTGTTCACCTTAGCATATACCTGGGGCGTGTTCAACCCCTTGAGGCGGATGACCGAGCTGAAATAGTCTTTGTCTATATTAAAAAAGATGGAATCAACGGTCACCTGTAGACTGTCGGTATTCAATTGGGGGAGTTTGGATTGCAGGTTAAGGAACAGATTGGTGACTGGTGATGGAGCAGCAGCATGTGCAATGTACCCGTTCCGGATCTTCACATTGAGGGTCAGGTCGGGCATGATACTGCTATCGGCTATGTATTTGCCTTTCAGGGTGGCGTCAATGTCGCCAAAACCTTTTACATCTGTTTTGTCGAGCCATTTGGTCACTTCCGGCGGCAGGCCGGTTAAGATATCATGCAGGTCACTCTCCGCAGACTTCAACATAAAGTCCATGTCATAGCCATTAGGGAGGAATTCGAATTTCCCATTGAACCGGAGCGGGAGCTTATTAATGGTAAGGTCATTCTGCTCAAAGAAGAGGGCCAGCGAGTTGGTATTGATCTTGGTAATGAGGTCGGCATTGATCTTTTTGGAAACCACATAAGGCTGGCTGTCATAATAAAAGTCGAGGGAGTCCACTTCCATGTGAGTATGGAGGTCGAAGATCGCTTTACTGAGGTCGCCGGTACCTTCATAGAAAAGTCCTTTCATGTTGAGCAGCATGGGAATGGACTGGTCATTGTATACAAGGCGGCTTTTCTCAATGAGGATCTTTTCAATTTTCAGGGCTACGCCGGAAGAATCTGTGGACACCTTAGTGGTGTCATTGCTTTTGGACTGATAGATGTTGTAGTTGGCATGGCCATCTTTATCTACCAGGATATTGATATTGGCATTGGTAAGGAATATTTTGTCAACACTGGTTTCGCTGGAGAACAGGCTGAACAGGTCTACCCCCAGGGAGATCTCTTCTGATTGTACCAGTGTCTCTTTTTCAAAGGGGACAGAACCTTTGAGCGAAAGATCGTATAAGGTGAGGGTAAGAGCGGGGAAATGGCGGAAAAAGGAAAGGCGGGCTTTGGAAAAATCCAGCTCTGCGTTGATACTGCTCCGGGCCCATTGCTTGATTTTGGTAGAAACAAAGCCGGGAAAGATATAGGGCAGCAGAAACATTAACAGGAGGGCAATGCCGAAAGAGATACCGGTCAGCTTCAGCAATTTAACGGTTATCCTTTTGAAGGACGATGACATAACTAGGTATTTAGGTGTACGCAGGAGTTATAATCCCGTTCAAAAGTACGATACCCTTACCGGTTATGCCGTAAACAGAGGATATTTTTATTATGTGTAGTGCATCCCGCAGGCTTACACCAATAATCGCCTGACCAGGGGATGCACTACACGCAATAACCGTTAACCTGTACTTATTGTATTGTTTTAGAAAGTTCGGATTCGGCTACGGTACCAAACCAACCATAGATCTTCGTTTTGCCGGTTGTTTGTTTATTAAAAATATTGGAGGGTACATTTTGTAATACTTCGGCAAACAGTCCGCCACTGTACAACTGATCCAGCAACTGATCCATGAAATCATAGGTAGGCTTACTCATGGAACGGAGCAAAACTTTTACCACATCTCCTTTTTGGTAGGGGTGTTCACCAGAGGTGATGCCTTCCCGGAAAGGCTCAATGAAGGTGTAGCCATCAGAAGCGTCCTCGTAAAAGGAAGCGTCAATAGCCACCATTTCATTAACATGATAATTAAGGCTGCCATTTTTATAGGTGCGGATCCAGGTATAATCGGTAGCGCCGGGCAGGTCTCTTGCATAGAAATCTGCATAATAACCAACTTCTTCATCGGCTTCCAGATCGTCCCCTTCCTGGTATTTATAAACGATGGAATCAATGGCGGCTACCCGGTTCAGTTTATCGGTAGCTTCAAACTGCTGGCCATCCCAGCTAATGGTCAATTTATACTCGTGGCCAACAATGCCGATAGCGGCAGCGCCGGCATCGTATTCGTAGGCGCCGTTCTGGAAGGTGAAATTATACGTCTTATTATCTGTAATATCTGTCACAGCGATCTGTGCGCCGGTGATCACTTCGGGCTCTTTGTTTTCGAGATAGTTGACTGCCCGCTGGAATTTGATGACCTGCTTACCCGGTTTGTCGGTGATCCAGGCATCCACATAGGGCAGCTTCTGTCCGTCGGACACATTGAGATCTATTACTTTTTCACAGGAAGAAAGGCTGTACAATGCTATGAGTGCAACTATATATAATTTATAATGCTTCATGGTAATACTTTTTAGAATTTAAAGTTCCAGGTGATGGCTGGCATGATAGAACCGATAATAGCTAACTTGACAGCTTCTTTTTTCTGCGGCTCATCTTCATTTTGCCGGAAATAGACGGTGTACGCATTCTGACGGGCATACACGTTATAGATACCAAATACCCATTCCTGTTTGAACTTTTTACCCTGGCGGCCCTTCATCGTAGCTGCCAGATCTAACCGGTGGTAGGCAGGCAGGCGGTAGTTGTTCCTTTTTTCGGTGCTGTTATAGGGAACAGGCATGCCTTGTATGTCCATACGGACATCGGGGAAAGTAGCGGGTGTTCCTGAGCCAAGATTAAAGGTGGCGGAAAAGTCCCATTTCTTATTGTGTGAATAACTGACCATCGCATTAACTACGTGGGTACGGTCATAGCGGCTGAGGTACCATTCATTTTTGCTGATGCCCGGTGTTTTACGTTCTGATTTTGACAGCGTATAGTTCACCCATCCCTGCCATTTACCGGTTTCTTTTTTCACCTCCAGCTCAAGGCCCATGGCCCTGCCTTTGCCTGTTAACAGATCACCTTCTACCAATTGGTTGAGTTCAAGGTTGGCATTGTCTATATAATCGAGCACATCATCCATCTTTTTATAGAATACTTCGGCAGAGAACTCAAGGGGAAGGGACTCCGGGATGGTAACCACACCCACCGATACCTGATCGGTCACAGAAGGTTTGATGTTGTTGGTGCTGGGGAAATACAGATCGACCGGTGTAGGCGACGCGGTATTGGACAACAGGTGCAGGTATTGGGAACTGCGGGCATAACCTGCTTTGAGGAAAGTGTTTTTCTTTAATTCATACCGCACAGAAAGGCGGGGCTCAAAGAAGTTCCAGGAGATAACGGGCTTTTTGCTGGTCACCACTTCTTCCCGGTCCAGCGGCTTACGAACATTGGCCGTAGTATCGCGGAAATGATACAAAGTAGTATTGCCAAGATAAGAATAGCGGTTGAACCGCACGCCACCCTGTATCTGCCATTTGGGACTGAGTTTCCAGGTATCTTCTGCCCAGGCAGCCATTTCTGAGCCATACCGCTTTTTGAGCGTAATATCATTTTTAATTCCTTCGCTGAAGGCTATCCCCTGGCCGGGATAAAAATTATAATATACTACGTTCACACCTGTTTTTAACTGGTGTTTGTTGTTGATGAACCAGGTGAGCGATGGTTTTACGCCGTAGGTCTGGATGTCTGATTTCCAATCGTATCTTTCACTAAGCTCGTTGTCCGCATTGCTGAAGAACAGCTTGTAGTCATATTTTGAATAATATACACTGGTATTCAGGAAGAGGCGGGGCGTAAAAAGGTGGTTCCAGCGAAAGGTGCCGGCGGTATTGCCCCATTCGAAACCGGCATCACCCCCAAAACCAAATACATCACGTCCAAAATAACCACTGAGGTAGATGGTATTCTTATCATTGATCTCCAGGTTGGCCTTGGCAGTGACATCATAGAAGTACAATTTATTATCACCTTCGAGGAAGGGTTTGGCCAATACATCAATATAAGAGCGGCGGGCAGCCACAATGAACGAGGATTTATCTTTCTGAATAGGGCCTTCAATGGATATGCGACTAAAGATGGTGCTGATACCGCCATTCACGGAGAGTTTTTGGTTGTTGCCTTCTTTCATGCGAATGTCCAACACAGAAGAGGTGCGGCCACCATATTCGGCCGGGAAGGCGCTTTTATACAGGGTTACATTCTTCACCGCATCGGGATTGAAAACGGAGAAAAAACCGAGCAGGTGGGAAGAATTATAGACAGGCGCTTCATCCATGATGATAAGATTCTCATCTACATTACCTCCCCGCACATTAAATCCTGCCGCACCTTCCCCTACGGAGGTGATACCGGGTAATGTCAATAATGCCTTCACCACGTCCGGTTCGCCCATGAAAGCAGGTATTTTTTTGATCTGCGCCATGCTCATTTGCTGGATGCCCAATGCCACGGTATTGGTTCTGCGCAATCTTTTTTCGCCGGTCACTACTACCTGGTCCATTTCAGCGGCGGCAGTTTGCATGGTAACTTCCAATGTTTTACTGGCTGTAAGGTCTATCTCTGTTTTGTAGAGGCTATACCCTGTATAACTTACATTGATGGTATACTTGCCGGCCGGCAGCGTAATGGAAAAATAACCGTAAGCATTGGATTGCACGGTGGCGCCTGTCGGGCTCACATTAATCGTAGCGTTGATCAGCACTTCGCCGCTGGCGGCATCACGGACATAGCCGCTGACGGTCAATGGTTTTCCAGTCTGGGCAAGTACGGCCTCATGAAAAGTTAACAAGGTTAGGAACAAGGATAAAAAGCGAATGGTGGAACGTAACATACGGGAATTTTGTTTGCAGTATGACAACGTAGCAGTTGTTTACCCCTACGCTGTACCTACTATTTAGAAAATATTAACATAGACTGAATGAACGCCAATAAGTCGGCACTGCCAGGGATATATTACAAAGCCTGTGTTATCATTATAATAATACAATAGTATTTTTGCGCCGCATGGACAATAAAGAAGTGGTTTTGAAAAATGAACAGTCCAAAGGAGTACTGCTGTTTATAGCAGGATTACTTTTCGCGGTGTTATGGTCCTCAGCTTCTACCGCTACAAAGATCGGGTTGCAATCAGCGCAGCCATTTATCATTTGTATTGCGCGTTTTTTCCTGGCAGGAGGGATCATGTTATTGATTACGCATGTGGTACTGGGTAAGCGTTTACCACGGGGTAAGGAGTGGAAGCAACTGGCTATTTATGGATTACTCAATATCTCCATTTACCTGGGCGTATATATCGTAGCGATGCAGGAAGTGGCACCGGGACTGGGCTCACTGGCAGTGGCTACCAATCCTGTTTTCATCAGTCTGATGTCTACTTTATTGTTTGGCCAACGTTTACGGGCCATTACAGTTATCAGTTTATTGTTGTGCAGCGCTGGGGTGGTGCTGGCGGCCTGGCCCTCCATGCATTCCAGTACCTCTACGCCCTTTGGCATTGGCTTGCTGATGAGCAGTATGCTGGCCTATTCTGTGGGTGTATTGTATTTCTCGCGGCAACGGTGGAGCGACCTGCATATTTTAACGATCAATGGCTGGCAAACCTTGCTTGGCGGAATCTTTCTGCTACCGGCAGCGGCTATTACCTACCAGCCTGCCAAAAATGTATGGGATATGCATTTTGCGGGTGCTGTATTGTGGCTGGCCATCCCGGTATCTATCCTCGCCGTTCAGTTATGGTTGTATTTATTGCGTGATAATGCGGTAAAAGCATCCTTCTGGCTATTCCTCTGCCCGGTGTCGGGTTATATTATTGCCAATGTACTCATGAATGATCCGATCGGATTATTTACGATAGCGGGCATGGCCCTGGTAATTGCCGGCCTCTACCTCGTGCAAAGAAAAAAACAGGCCTGATCCTTCTACATGCTTACCCCTAAAAGAGTATTAGTAGTTTACCCTATATTTTTCTAATTTTATATGTTTGCGTGAATGACCATGTGTAAAGGATTTACAGGATAACGATTGGCTAAAGATTTCTGATTCAGGCAGTTGTTCTCTTATTGATTACCTGAAATACAACCTGTTTCTATGGAAATATTCTCCCACCATACTTCCACCCATACAGAATACAGCCGTAAACTGGAGGAAAGCGAGATAAGGTTCCGTTCGCTGATCGAGAACAGCACTGATATTATTTTAGTAATAGATGGTACAGGCAATATTGTTTATGGAAGCCCTTCCATTGAAAAGTTTTTTGGGACTAAACTGACAGATCTTACCGGCGCCAGCGCTTTTAGCTTTATGCATCCGGACGATATAGCAGAACATATGGAAACATTTATGCAGGTGCTGAGCAGTCCGGGCGTGTCTATTTCTGTTAAATCGAGGGCCTATACCAAGAGCAACCAATTAATATGGGTAGAGGGCATCGTAACAAATATGATGGAAACGGAAGGAGTGAACGGCATTGTGTGCAACTTCCGTGATATAACAGAGCGGGTGATGGTGGAGAAACGGATACAGGAATCGGAAGACCTGTATAAGAACCTGTTTAATAAGAGTCCCTTACCTACCTGGGTATGCTGTACGGAATCACTCCGGTTCCTGGAAGCGAATGAGGCAGCGGTACAGCATTATGGCTACAGCAGGGAAGAGTTCCTGGAGCGTACAGCGTTTGATATAACGCCGGCAGAAAACCAGTATGAATTAAAAGAACTATTGCATTCAGGCGATATAACACTGCACCAGCAGTTGATACGCAGGCATGTGAAAAAGAACAAAGAGATCATCTTTGCAGAGGTACTGGCCCATACCATTAATTATAAAGGACATAACTGCTACCTTATTGTAGCCAATGATATTACAGAGAAGATACGCCTACGCCACCAGTTGATGGAAGAAAAGATAAACGGACAGAAGGAGATCATGCAGGCAGCCATTGACGCACAGGAAAAAGAGCGGGCCCATATTGGCCGTGAATTACATGATAATGTAAAACAAATACTCAGCATCGCCCGGGTATGTCTTGAACACGGAAAAGACAATGAGCCGGTACAGCAGCATATGGTGCGGCGGGCCGCAGAAATGATCAATACTGCCATTGCAGAACTCCGGGAGCTGTCGAAATCATTAATACAGGGGTACCAGCAGGAAATAGGCCTGCAGTTGTCTATTGACAACCTGTTGGAAAGTATCCGTATTGCCAACCGTTTTCATATTAAGTTTGACTTTTCGGTAATGGAGGAAAACCGGCTGGACGACAAATTAAAGATGACCCTGTTCCGTATTATACAGGAACAGCTTAATAATATTCTTACCCACGCAAACGCCGGTAATATTGATATCAGCATCAGGCAACTGGGTAATGTACTGAGCCTGTGCGTGGCTGATGATGGTAAAGGATTCGATGTACAACAAAAACGCACGGGTATCGGCATTACCAATATTATTAACCGGGCAGAGATCTTTAATGGTCATGTAGAGATTGACTCTGCACCGGGTAAAGGATGCCGCATGCTGGTGAATTTCAGGATATAGATCAGGCTGCAGCAGCCTTCACCTGTGCCTGTAATTGCTTCACCCGCTCCCCGATCCCGGCAGCCAGGTCTACCGTATGCAGGTCCATGATCCGGGCAAGCTCCATAAATGCAGGTGTATGGTCCTTACGTTTACCGGTTTGCGGATCAATGCTGGTAAAATTGGTCCACATGGCAGCCTTGAGCGATTGCTGCTTTTCATCATACATTAAAAGCTCCACCAGAATATGTGCTTCTGTTAACTCTATAAGGCGGGAAATGATGGTTACTTTCTCCGTATAAAATGCAGGACGTACATATTGTATTTCATGTTTTCTTACCACCCAGGCAAGGCCCTGCCGGTGAAACTGGGGAAGCGTAAGCTGATAGAATTGACTAAGGTGGTCTTCCCGGGCATTGAGCATATAATCAATGTACCGCGCATTATTGAGGTGCCCAAGCGGGTCACAGTCATTGAAGCGAATGGTGTAGGTGCTTTGTAATTCCATAGTTGATAGATGTGTTAATGATTACTATTATTAGACCAATCGGTCTTTTTATAGGCAAAAAAATTATTGGCTCCTGTAATTCTCTTTCATTCGCTCCTTCAGGTTATCCAGCATGCGGTTGAGCATGGAAACATCGTCCGCTACCTTGGCCATCATAATGCCGCCTTCGATCTGCGCATAGATGATCTCCGCTTCTTTCTTCACATCAATACCGGGATCTATTTCACCGTTATCTATTCCTTTTTTCAGGATACGCTGCAGCACATGGAGCATTTCCAGTATGGCTTCCTTTGCTTTCTTTTTCAGGAACGGATAGCTGTCATCAGCATCCAGCCCCGTATTCATCAACGGGCATCCACCTGGTATGGGGGGATCCACCGTATAATTCCGGTAATACTGTAAAATGGCATACAGCTTTTCCATAGCTGTTTTCTTAGGCCCTACCCTGGCGCCCAGGTCTTCTTTAAGGCGCTGGTAAGAATATTCAAAAGCAGCGGCAGCGATTTCGTCCTTATTCTTAAAGTTGCCGTAGAGGCCGCCTTTGGCCAGTCCGGTAGCCTCCATGATATCATTCATAGAAGTACCGGCATATCCTTTCTTATTAAAAAGAGGAGCTGCTTTTTCAATGATGTATTCTCTCGTTTTCTCTGCTTTGGTAGCCACGGGACAAAATTAGACCGATTGGTCTTATTTTGCAAATGTATTTTGAATGGCCTGCCTTTGCTTCGACAACAGATTTCTCATCCCGCCTGCATCGCTAAAAGGCCAGTGCGCAGGCGGGATTCGAAATGACAGAAGGGGAGGAACGTTGCAAGTGAGGGAACGGAAATCAATCGTTTGCGCAAGTATTCTTGTTAACAATGACTTAATCCGGCAGCTTTTGTATCGTGGCTAACTTGCACGGGAATTAATGGATGGAAATGGATAGGGCACTGATAAATAGCATTCGCGCCGGTAATGAACTTGCGTTCCGGCAGGCTTATGATTTGTTTCATGAAAAACTGTATGCCTGGTTCCTGCTTAAAACAAAATCGGCCGATGAGGGAAAGGAACTGGTACAATTGACTTTCATTAAACTGTGGCGTTTCCGCAGTAAACTGAACCCGGCACTTTCTCTGTCTGCACAAATATTCCGCATTGCAAAAACAAGCCTGATTGATATGCTCCGCCAACATGCCGTCAGCAGAACGGTCCCCCTGCAGGCCATTGAGCAAACAGACTCCTCTTCAGTGATGGTACCCTTGCCCACCAATGATGATCAGCTTACTACCGTACTGGAAAGCCTTGCCCACCTGCCGCCTATGCGCCGGCGCATTATCCGCTTTCGCCTGGAAGGATTATCGAATAAAGAGATAGCAGATTCACTTTCCATTTCCAAAAAGACCGTTGAAAACCAGGTAAACCGGGCAGTACGTGAAATCCGCAAGATGAATGAGCCTGCTTCTTTACTGCTGCTCCTGCTGTCGGGCCCTGAAATGTTCCTGTAATTATATCACGCGCGCTTTTATGTCATGCTAATATTAACTGATTGTTACCGGTGGGTGCAAAGCAGTTGATGGAACGTATTATATAAAGCACACAGCACACCAAGCGTATGGAAGTAAGCGAAGCCGCGATAAAGCGTTTTTTTGAAAACAATTGCACGAAAGAAGAAGCAATCCTGGTGCACCAGTATTTCCTGGATCATCCAGAGCAATTGGATAAATGGCTTCCTGAACGGGAATGGGAATCATTTGTGCATGGCATGGCATTAAGCACGGCTGAAAGCAATACCTGGTTTGAGCACATTGAGAACAACAAAGATAAAAAAGGCGCCCGGGTCATTTTGCGGCAGTGGGTGCAGGTAGCAGCAGCCGTATTGATAGCAGCCGGGTTCGTGGCTATTTACCAGTTTGTGCAACCGGCTTCAAAAAAAGCAATCCTAAAAAATAGTAGTCCGCAAATTCCCGCAAGCACTCCAAAAATATTCCGGAACAATAGTCTAAAAAATGTAACTTATGTTTTAGATGACGGAAGCACTGTTACACTTCATGCAAAGAGTTTATTGATCTGCCAACAACCTTTTGATTTATCGGAAAGAAACATAACACTACATGGAGAAGGATTATTCCGTGTAGCAAAAGACAAATCCCGTCCGTTCACGGTATTCACAAAAGGGTTTTCCACTACAGCCCTCGGCACTACCTTCCGGATCAAGGCGTATGACAGCAGCAGCATAGCAACTGTAAAACTGATAGAAGGAAAGGTAGTATTACAGAACTTACAGCATCCCGGCAAACCGGTGTACCTGCATCCGGGTGATGCGTACAATTTTTCTCATAACAGCAATAGTTTCCGGAGCATTACCCCCAAACCTCCCGTACCGGCGAAAATCACTGCACCCATACAGGTAGACGGCAGCATTACTGAAACAGCAGCAGCCATCAGCTTTTCCAATACCCCCCTAACTGAAGTGTTGAAGAAGATCAGTGAGGTATATAAGATAACCATTAATACAGATGAAGCTAAACCGGAAGGAAGAAAGTTTACAGGTAGCTTTTTAAAAAAGCAGGTAGCCGATGAGGTACTGTCCACGATTGCGGAATTAAACAATTATGTGGTTGTACAGGAGGGAACTGTTTACCGGCTAACCATTCAATAATCAGTTATTGCTATTCAGTTCAAAAAATCTCCCGGAAGGGAGCAGGCATTGTATTGTCCAAAACCAACCATAATTATGAAACAATTAAACTACTGTTTAAAGCTGGCTGTTTGCCTTTTATGGCTACTGCTGGCCCGGCAAAGCTTTGCCCAGGAAAAGCATCCTGCGGTAAAAGGTATTATTAAAGATGAAAAAGGCATGCCCATGCCATCAGTATCGGTAACGGTACAAAACAAGAGTAACCAGTTTTCTGCTTCCACACAAACGAATGTGGAAGGGGTTTTCACGTTCAACAGCCTGGAAGCAGGTGGTCCTTACACCTTTACTTTTTCCTTTATAGGCTATGATAAGAAAATATTGGAGGGTTACCAGTATAAGAACGGTGAAGTGATCACTTTATCGGTAAAGCTGGAGCCGGTAGCCAACCGCCTGAATGAGATAGTGGTAGTAGGCTATGGTACCCAAAAAAGATTGAACCTTACCGGTGCAGTAGACCAGGTGAGCGGGGAGGTATTTGATAACCGTTCGCTGCCCAATATTAACCAGGGCTTGCAGGGTACTATTCCTAACCTCAATATCAGGCCGGGCGATGGAAAACCCATCCAGGCGGCGGCATTCAATATCCGTGGAAATACTTCTATCGGACAGGGCGGCAATGCACTGGTACTGATTGATGGTGTGGAAGGAGATCCCAGCCTGATCAATCCCAATGATGTGGCTACGGTATCTGTGCTGAAAGATGCTGCCTCAGCAGCTATTTATGGCGCCCGCGGTGTTTTTGGCGTGGTATTGATCACCACCAAAAACCCAACGAAAGAAAGGACCAGTATTACCTATTCGGCCAATTATGCTATTAAACAGCCTATCAGGGTGCCTGACCTGGTAACAGATGGCTACCAGTTTGCCAAACTATTCAACGAAGCCTGGACTGCCTGGAATGATTACTCGCAGACACCTCAGAACGTGAACAAAACAGTAAAGTTTTCACCGGCTTACCTGGCCGAGCTGGAAAGAAGATCAAAAGACCCCAGCCTGTCCAAAGTAGAAGTAGGGCCTACCGGTGAATATGTATACTACGACAACACCGATTGGTTCAAGGAGCTGTATAAGAAAACCCATAATGCGATGGAGCATAATATTTCCTTCTCGGGCAGTACCGGCAAGTCCAGCTTTATGGTTACCGGCAGGTATTTTGGCCAGGAAGGTTTATTCCGTTACAATTCCGACGACTACCGCATGTATAATTTCCGCGCCAAAGGTGCTATCCAGTTGTATCCCTGGCTGCGGATAGAGAATAATACTGATTACTCCAACGTATTATACCATAACCCACTGAATGTGGGTGAAGGTGGTGGTATCTGGCGCAATATTGCAGATGAAGGGCATAATATGGCGCCTATGTTCAACCCCGATGGTACGTTGAGCTATTCAGCAGCGTATACAGTAGGTGATTTCTGGTATGGCAAGAATGGTATTGATATGGACAGGCGTATCATCAAAAACACCACGGGCTTTTTGGCGCAATTGTTCGGTGATAAGGTACGGATCAAAGGTGATTTCACCATCCAGAATACTGATAATAACCAGAAACAAATACGGGTGCCGGTACCTTATAGCCGGATACCAGGTGTAATAGAATATGTGGGCACCAATACCAACGATATCCAGGATACTTATCAGGAAACCCAGTATATCGCCACCAACCTGTATGGTGAATTTGAAAACAAGTTCAAAGGCGGCCACTATTTCAAGGCCATGGCCGGTTTCAACTATGAGCAATCCACGTATAAAAGATTACAAACGCTCAGGAACGTACTGATCAATGAAGATGCGCAGGATATTAACCTGGCATTGGGTCAGTCCATTGTAACGGGCGGCGGCTGGGAACGGTGGAGTATTGCAGGTGGGTTTTTCAGGCTCAACTATGCTTTTAAAGACAGGTACCTTGTAGAAGTAAATGGCCGTTATGATGGTTCTTCCAAATTTCCGGCCAATGAGCGTTATGCCTTCTTTCCTTCCGTTTCTGCAGGGTGGCGGGTATCGAATGAGTCTTTCTGGAATGTCCCCCGCACCATCATTTCCGATCTTAAGATCAGGGGCTCCTATGGTTCGCTGGGTAATGGGAATATTGGATCGTATTCCTTCCAGGAACAATTCGGTATTTCACAGTCGGGCAGGGTGTTGAATGGCATAAGGCCCCAACGTACCAGCATGCCGGGTGTTTTGCCTGATGGGCTTACCTGGGAAACCTCCACTACCACGGATATCGGTTTGGACATGTCACTCCTTTCTAACCGCCTGATCTTCTCAGGAGATTATTATATCCGTAAAACCACCGACATGTTTACGCAGGGCATGCCTTTGCCGGCAGTATTCGGAACAGATGTGCCCAAAGGCAACTATGCCGACCTGGAGACAAAAGGTTGGGAAGTATCATTAACCTGGAAAGATCAGATCGCTACTGCCTCCAAACCTGTGCACTACCAGGTACGTGTTGCCTTGTCTGATTACCAGGCCCGGGTTACCAAGTTCAACAATCCTGATAAAAAGCTGGCCGATACTTATTATGAAGGCATGAAGCTGGGTGAGATATGGGGATACGTGACAGACGGATTCTTCACCAAAGACAATATTGGTGACGCCAAATATCAAAAATTATACAAAGCATCTACCACCAGCCAGGCCATGATCGGGGATATTAAATTTAAAGACCTCAATGGAGATACCACTATCAATAATGGCGACAATAAAGTAGGCAACTCCGGTGATATGATGGTGATCGGCAATTCAACGCCCCGCTATAGCTACAGCATTAACCTCGATGCAGACTGGAATGGCTTTTTCTTCTCTGCCTTCTTCCAGGGTGTGGGTAAGCAAGACTGGTGGCCGGGTGCAGAAGCTGATTATTTCTGGGGCCCCTATAACAGGCCTTACAACCGCGTTCCGAAATCAATGGTAGATAAAATATGGTCTGAAGAAAACCCCAACGCTTACTTCCCCAGGTTGCGTGGTTATTCAGCGCAAAGCGGTGGCGGTGAGCTCACCACGGTGCAAACAAAGTACCTGCAGAATATTGCCTACATCCGCCTGAAGAATATCCAGGTAGGTTATAACCTGCCCGCAAGGCTTGTAAGTAAGCTAAAGATGAGCAATGCCCGGGTATATGTATCCGGTGAAAACCTGTGGTCCTGGTCGCCTATGTACAAGATCACGAAAGATATTGACCCCGAAAATACCGGCGGCTCCGACCGCGTACTGACCAATGGCACCAATGGTAATGGAAATAACTATCCCATGCTGAAGAGTGTGACTATTGGATTGTCGGTGACATTATAGACGCACTAAAAGAATGTTTAACTACTTATCATTAAACGTATGAACAAAAAATATTTATGGTTTTTACTGGCAGGTGGTCTGCTGACCGGCTGCCGCAAACTGGACCAGGTACCGGAAGCTACCGCCACGAAAGAAGCTGTATTCGGCAGCGAGAAAGGACTGGAAACCTATGCGTATTCATTTTATGATGTTTTACCCGATGCCAATGCCGTACACCGGGGCGATGAAATGAGTGATTACGGGGCCCGCACCCAGGCGCCAGATTTTTACCGGAAGGGAAGCGGGTTTGGTTCCCGCCAAAGCAGTGGATGGGATTGGAGAAACCTGCGTAACATCAACTATTTTATAGAGAACTGCAACAGTCCTAAGGTAGCCAACCCTGTAAAACAACATTACATTGGCCTGGCGCGGTTCTTCAGGGCGGTTTTTTATTTTGACAAAGTAAAACGCTTTGGCGACGTTCCCTGGATCACCAAGGCAATGACCGTAGAAGACCCAGCCCTGTTCAATGGCCGTGATCCAAGGGCCAAAGTAATGGACTCTGTATTGGCTGATCTGAACTTTGCCTGCGAAAATATTAAAGCATCAGACGACAAAACACGCAGTCTCGTTACCAAGATGGTAGCGTATGCTTATAAGTCACGCATATGCCTGTTTGAAGGAACATTCAGAAAGTACCATGATTATAGTGGCGGACTGGCGCAGGGTTTAAGCGGAACAGCCAATACCTGGCTGGATGAAGCCGTAAGTGCCGCTGATACAGTAATCAAAAAAGGCGGATACAGCCTTAATACAGCCGATGGACCTGCCAAAGCCTACCGCCTGTTATTTACCAGCAAAGCGCCTGTTAGCAGCGAAATCATCCTGGCGGCAGTCTGTGACCCTGCATTGAGTGTATTCAATGATGCCAACTGGTGGTGGACAAGTGCTACCTATGGGGCCCGCATCAGCTTTACCCGCACATTCGTGAATACCTACCTCAACATTGATGGAACCCCTTTTACCGACAAGCCCGGTTATAAAACGATGGTCTTTGCCGATGAGGTGAAAGACAGAGATATGCGCCTGCAGCAAACCATCCGCATGGGAGATTATAAAAGGATCAATGGCGGCAAAACAGAACCGGCGCCTCCCGTATTTTCCTATACCTATACAGGTTATCAACCCATCAAATGGTGCCTGGACGATACTTATTTTGATGGCGGCAGCCGTAATGATAACTCCATCTCCATGATACGTTATGCCGAAGTGTTGTTGAACTATGCAGAGGCCAGGGCTGAATTGGGAACTTTTGAGGCAGGCGACTGGATTAAAACCATAGGCGCCCTGCGCAAAAGAGCAGGCATAGCCGCTGCTGCTGCCGATGCACTGCCCACTGTAGCAGACCCTTACCTGGCTACCAATTATTTCCCTGATATCAGCAGCAAGCCCGTCCTGCTGGAAATACGCCGCGAGCGGGGCATAGAGCTGGCGCTGGAAGGATTGCGTTTTTATGATCTTGTACGCTGGCATCACGGTGAACTAATGAACCTTCCCTGGAATGGATTTTATGTACCGGCCCTTGATGTAATGATGGATTTGAATGGCGATGGGAAAAATGATGTTTACTTTTATACAGTAAAACCTGCTACGCAAGTGTCGGGAGTTACTTACATAAACGTAGCGGAAACCCTGGCCAATGGAACAAAGAATCCGCAACGTTTATCGAACGATACCAAAGGAGAGCTTACCTGGCTTACGAATGTAGAAAGGGCCTGGGAAGAGAAACACTACCTGTATCCGATACCTGAGGCCGACCTTCAGTTGAATTCGAAGCTGGGTCAGAACCTGTTGTGGAAATAAGTTAAATTTTAAAACATACTATGAAACAGATCAGCATTATTGTTTGCCTTGCGTTGTTCTTTTCTTCAACATTACATGCTCAGGATATCCGTATTGCTACTTACAATGTCCGTTATGACAACAAAGGGGATAGTGGTAATCTCTGGACAAGCCGGTATCCTGTTATCAAGGCGTTGGTACAGTTCCATGATTTCGACATTTTTGGTACACAGGAAGGATTGAGACACCAGATAGATACCCTGAGCGCCAACCTGCCCGAGTATGCCTGGTATGGCTTGGGTCGTGATGACGGACAGGCCAAAGGCGAGCATTCAGCGATCTTTTATAAGAAAGACAAATACAAACTGCTGAATAAGGGAGATTTCTGGTTGTCGGAAACACCGGAAAAGCCTGGTCCCGGATGGGATGCGCGCCTTAACCGTATCTGCTCCTGGGTGCAGTTGCAGGAGGTGAAAAGCAAAAAGAAGTTTTACGTGTTCAATGTGCATTATGATCACCAGGGGGTAAAAGCAAGGCAGGAAAGCAGCAAGCTGATCCTTGAAAAGATCAAGACCATTGCCGGCAGCAACCCGGTTCTTTTAACCGGCGATTTTAATGGTGATCACAACAGCCAATGGTACCAGCTTATTGCGACTTCTGATGTGCTGGCCGATACTTACAGGTTAGTGAAATCACCGTATGCCAACAATGGTTCTTTCAACAGCTTCCGGGTATCCAACAGTCCCGCTATCATTGATCACATCTTTGTGACCAAACAGTTTACTGTTAAAAAATGGGGTATTCTCACAGATACCTATTATGGCAAGTATCCTTCAGACCATTTCCCGGTGGTGGCTGATGTGACGTTGAAATAGTGAGCGTTTACCGAAAGCACACAAGATAAGAATAAAGGGTGGGCGGCCTTCTGTGGTAGCTCGCCCTTTATTGTATAGATAGTACTATGTTAGTGAAGTTGCCTGGGGGTTGCCTAAGAGTTGCCTGAGAATGGCCTAAGTATTGCCTGGGAATGGCCTTATGCATAGTGCTATCTTAGGGCTATCCCAGTACTATCTTAGAGCTATCTTAGGGCATTCCCTGCCCATTAGACTGCAAGTTACCGGCCCGGGCCCATCCGTTAACTAAACAGGAAGTCTACATCTTCCGCAGTCATGTTCTTGACGAAGCCAGTATCCTCTGTAATGAGTTCTTCCGCCAGGGCTTTTTTACGCTGTTGCAACGCTAATATTTTTTCTTCCACAGAGTCTTTGCAGATCATTTTATAGGCAAATACCTTATTCTGCTGGCCAATGCGGTGCGTACGGTCTATCGCCTGCTGTTCCGCGGCGGGATTCCACCAGGGGTCAACGAGGTACACGTAGTCAGCCGCAGTAAGCGTTAAGCCTACACCGCCGGCTTTTAGGCTGATAAGGAATACAGGCAGATTTTCTTCCGTTTGAAAACGCTCTACCAGTTGCTGGCGGTCGATGGCTTTGGTGCTGCCATCGAGGTACAGGAAAGGAATACCGCGCTCCTGCATAGCAGCCGCAATTAACTGCAACATGCCGGTAAACTGTGAAAAGACCAATGCTTTGTGGCGGCCGGTATTGTTCTCAATTTCACGTAGTAATTCCTCCAGTTTTACCGACTCATCCGTGTAGCTGTTATTACCGCCATTGAGCAGTTTGGGTGCGTTACACACCTGCCGTAAGCGGGTTAAGCCTTCCAATACCAAAATGGTATTGCTTCCCATTCCCTCCTGCTGTATGCGTTCCAGCAGGTTCTCCCGATAATAGTTCTTGATCTCATCGTATACCCGCCGCTGCTCTTCTCCCATTTCACACCACAAGGTGATCTCTGTTTTGGGTGGCAGGTCTTTAGCCACCTGTTCCTTGGTCCTGCGCAGCAGGAAAGGATAGATCAGTTTACGCAGTTGTTGGGTCTTTTCCGTATCTCCATATTTATCCACCGGCACCGCAAAAGTTGTTTTGAAGAAATTATGACTGCCCAGTAAGCCGGGATTCACAAACTGCATCTGTGCGTACAGGTCAAACGTATTGTTTTGGATAGGCGTACCACTAAGGATAAGCCGGTTGCGGCTTTGCAATTGCATCATGGCCGAAGTGACAAGGGATGACGGGTTTTTAATCACCTGGCTTTCATCCAGCACAATGTAGCCGAAAGTAAATTGTTTAATGGTCTCTATATCATTCCGCACACTGCCATAGCTGCTGATGATGATGTCGTAATGCTTCCAATCTGTTCCCGCCTGCTTTCTTTCACTGCCATGGTAAATCAGGTAACGCAATTCCGGGGCAAACTTCTTCAGCTCATTTTCCCAGTTGTACATCAGTGAGGTGGGGCAGATCACCAGGTGGGTTTCGCCCGGGTATTTTTCATGCAGGTGTTGTAAGAAGGAAATGGTCTGCAGGGTTTTACCGAGACCCATATCATCGGCCAGGCAGCCACCCCACTGCATTTCATCCAGCATGCAGAACCAGGCAAAGCCGGCCTGTTGGTAATCACGCAGCGTAGCCTGAATAGCCTTTGACACTGTAAAAGTATTGGCCGACTGGTGCATCCGTTCCCACTTTTGGCGGGAAGTTTCTATGGTGTTCTGTACGATAAGCTGCCCGTTCTTTGCCAGGTCTTCTGTGAGCGTCCAGTGCAGTTTGGATAAGCGTAATTTATCCTTGTCAATCTCTCCCATCTGCAGCAGCAGGCCAAACTGCGCCTGCCATTCTTCGGGTATTTCACCGAGTGTGCCATCTTTCAGGAGCAGAAAGTGTTGCTTGTTCTGTAAGGCCTTCTGCAATTCGGCCAGTGTAATGGTTTGATCGCCGTAGGAGATATGAACAGTAAGATCGAACCAGTCAATGCTATTGCCCTTTTGTGTGAATTGTATCACAGGCCGGTTGGCATTGTACCGGAAATGTTGCATGGACTCCATGCCGTACACCGGTATATTGCGGTCATTGAGCTTGCGATAGAACTTTACAAACCACTGGCTTTTCTCTGCATCAGCAAAAGGCAGGTAGAAGTAACCATTGTTCTGCTGGCTGAACTTTTTGTGTTGTGACTGAATAAAATCAAGCGTTTCTTTTTCTGCGGCCAGGTCTTTTACAATACTGTACCGGCCATCCGGTGTATTGATCTCTTCTGCCGGGGTAGTAGCATTGTCCAGCTCAAAATCACCATATTGCCAGCGGGTGCGGATCATTAAAAAGCTCCCGTTCAATTCACTGAGGTGAATGCGGCATTGGGGCGTAACAGCAAGGGTTTCCAGCTTCTGCAGCATCGTGCGGTCTATCGCGTATTGCTGCTCCAATTCCGGCAACTGCTTTTGCAGGAAAGCTTGTTCATTGACGGCAGGAATATCATGGAACCCTTCCGGATAGCGCTCTGCCAACACTGCATCTTCCGGCTTGAGCAGGAAGAACTCATTTTTATGCCGCAACAAAAAGCCATGCCGTTTAAAGTCGGTAAGCGGGTATAAATGTTCATTGATCTTTACCAGTACCAGCATCCGCATTACTTCGGCCGGGGTACGGATAAGCTGCAATGATATAACAGGGCTATAGTTGCTGATGCTGCCAGGCCTCACCACCTTAGTAGTGCTGAGCAGTTCATCGGTGGTTTCATAATACCATTTCAGCAGGGAGGCAAAAGGTTTTACGTCCTGTAAGGCCTGGTAAAAATAGCGGTACATCTTATGCCGCACCCAGGTATCCTGGTCAACGGCCGTGATGCCATCTTCCTGGTAGCGTTGCTGCCACTTTTCCTGCTCCTGCCTTGCCGAAATACCAGTTAACTGTTTCAGGATACCCTGCAGGATATAAGGTGTAGGTTTAAGCCCTTTTACGGCCACTTTATCCAGAAGTGGCTGCTTGGTGATGCTTTGTGGTTGTTTGGGATCTTTCAGCGCAACCGCTTCCACGTAGAACCCCACCTGTTTGCGGGGATCGAGGTTGAGGAGCAGCCCGGCTATTTCCAGTGGCTTTTTATATTGTTCTGTTATAATGATCGTCTTCTGTCCCGGCTTTTGATTATCCATATCTGCCGCAATTTGATAAAAACTTTCTGACGGGACAAGGATGGGTTATGCACATTGGAATACAGGTATTAGCTTTTAGGCGTTAGCTATTAGCAATTAATTATCAGGGGGTTGTAGATGACCGCTGGCAGTCGGAATACATGGAATGGGGTGGCCTGTGTATTGCATGCAGGTATAGTATGGAAAAAACAAAACTTACCTTACATTCTTCCTGGGAGGAAGTAAAGGAAAAGATCAAAGAAAGGAATATCGGTATTACCGATGAAGACCTGGACTTTGAACCGGGAGAGGAAGATGCTTTACTGGAAAGATTGGCTGTAAAAATGGAAAGAAGCAAAGAAGAGGTAAAACGGTTTATTGAGAGTATCTCTTACAATCAGGATATAGCATCTTAACTTTTTTTCTTCAATGGTTCGAGCAGGTACACCAGCCCGTTTAACCGGATTTCATACATGGTTTGTAATAACATGCCCAGTTTTCCTTTTGGAAATCCTTTGCGCTGAAACCATTCGAGATAGGATACCGGCAGATCGCAGAGGAGCGTTTCTTTATACTTACCAAAAGGCATTTTCATCGTTACCAACTGTAGCAGAAGATCAGGATTGGGTTGCAGGGAATCTATTTCCATTCTTATAAGGTGTTAAATTTTTCTTTATCCAACCGTTTCCGGTCAAAAATATCCTGGTCAAAAGCACGTTGTTATTGTATAATTTATTAGTTTACAATAACAACAAGTTTTTATAGTTATGAGCAAATCAAAATCTAAAAAAGGTAAAGCCACTAAAAAGGCTACGACACCCCTTTCAGGGATGGTGGTCAAAAATACATCATCTGGTGGTCAGTCGAAAGGATCTTCGATGATACCCAACAAAACTTTCACTTCCGGTAAGAAGGGTGGTAATGCCAATACTACTCCCAGGAAGGCAGGCTAATATTATCCGGCAGGAAGCGGTGTAAGATACCTGCTTCCTGCTCTTTTTTAAGCAGTTTCAGGCAAACTGCCGCGTTTGCCGCTCTGCCAGCTCAAATACTTCTGAGAATAATTCATAACTGCGAAACCGGTCTTCTGCCTGGTCTGCAAAAGTAGCTATCACAACTTCCTCCACTTCCAACTCATTGGCCAGGGCTGTTATCTTTTCTTTCACCACCTCCGGCGTACCAATCACCATACGGCTCCGGTTGAATAATACACGTTGCCATTCGCCTGGCGTATAGTTATAAGCTTTAGCCGTTTCATAGGTAGGTATTTCATCAAAACGGCCTTTTTCAAAACTGAGCAGGCGATAGTCCATGGTGGCCTGCACTTCCTGTACTTTACGTTCATTGTCCGAACAAAAAGCAAAGATGCCCACATTGGCCTGGGGAGCGGAAAGCTGTGCCGAAGGGCGGAAACGTTGCCTGTAACTGGCGATAGCAGCAGCGCCGCCAACAGGATTGATGAATTGGGCATACGACAGGGCCATGCCGGTATGGGCAGCTAGGTAGGCGCTCTCCCCGCTGGAAGTAAGCATCCACAATTCCGGTACGGTATTAATGCTTGGAATGGCCCTTATTTTCCCGTCCACATTGCCTTCGCCGGGCGCATCTGTCAGGAAATCTTTCAGGTCCCTGATCTGCCGGATGTATTCCTGCGGATCGAATGTATTGGAGGGATTGAGCAATTGAGCGGTGATGCGGTCTCCGCCGGGCGCGCGGCCCAGGCCCAGGTCAATGCGATTGGGATAGAGGGCTTCGAGCAGGCGGAAGTTTTCGGCCACTTTTAAGGTGCTGTGGTTCGGCAGCATGATACCACCGGAGCCAAGGCGGATATAATTGGTTTCCCCCGCCAGCCGGGCTATCAATACTTCAGGCGCTGCGCCTGCCAGCGTGATGGTATTGTGGTGTTCAGACAGCCAGTAACGGGTATACCCGAGCCGGTCGGCCAGGCGGGCCAGTTGGATAGATTCCTGCAGCGCTTCTACCGCATTACTCCCGCGCCGGATGGGAGTTTGATCTAAAACACTTAATTGCAAGGACATAGTAGGTTAATAACAGTTGGGGACTAAAAATGTTTGTCGACAAAAACTGTACTTCCGGCGATATTGGGATGCGCGACCGGGTGGTAACGTAAAAGGTGGCGTACCTTTAAGGCAAGCAGCCATGAACAAGTATCCCTTTATATTTTCCAATGAGCCCCGGTACAGGATACGCCGGCACGTAGCCTTCTGGACTTTCTGGTGGTTGTTCCAGGGGGTTTTATATGCCTTTACGCCGGCGCGGTTTGGCCTTACCTATAGCCAACGGCTTCCGGTGTCCCTGATCGAGTCGGCTATTTTCTTAGTGGCCCATATTTTCCTTTCCTATACACTGATGTATTTTGTATTGCCACGGTATTTGTTGAAAAACAAATACCTGTTGACAGCCTTCTGGGTGTTGGTTGCTTTTCTGGCCACTGCTGCACTGTCGTCCCTGCTTTCGATGCTTGTGGTAATACCTATGTTGCGCATGATATTCCCCCAATGGTCTAACTTTCAGCACCCATCGCATCATTTTACTTTTTTCCTGGGTTTGCTGGCCGGATTACGGGGAGGTATCACCATTGGTGGTTTAGCGGCGGCCATTAAACTGATGAAGTACTGGTATGTGAAAGAGCAGCGCAACCTGCAATTGCAGAAAGAAAATGCGGAATCCCAACTGCAATTATTGAAAGCGCAGGTACATCCCCACTTTTTATTCAATACGCTGAACAATATTTATTCGCATACACAAGGTGTGGCGCCGGTAGCCTCACAACTGGTCATGGGACTGTCGGATATGTTGCGTTTTATGTTGTATGAATGCAATCAGCCATTGGTACCTTTATCCAAAGAGCTTACGCTGATCAGGGACTATATTACGCTGGAGAAGATACGCTATGATGAACAATTTGATATTCACCTGGATATTCCAACAGACACCGGCAACCTGCATATAGCGCCCCTGCTGTTATTACCCCTGGTAGAGAATTGTTTTAAGCATGGCACCAGCAATATGCTGGAGCAGCCCTGGCTGAGCCTGCAGGTACAACTGAAAGAAGATACCATGGAAGTGAGGCTGATGAATGGAAAAGCAAAAGAGAAAAAGCCAACAAATAGCTTTGGGATCGGCATCCAGAATGTTCGTAAGCGGCTCGACCTGTTGTATCCCGAAAAGCATGTGCTGAAAATTATGGATGAAGAAGAGGTATTTGTAGTGCAACTGACTTTACAACTGGAAAGGATCCAGGTGGCCCGGAAGAAAGAAGAAAATATTTTTGTACTGACCAATCATGACTGAATTAAAGACGATACGATGCCTGATCGTAGATGATGAACCACCGGCACGGGAGGTAATAAGGCGTTATGTGCAGGATGTGCCCACACTCCACCTGGCGGGGGAATGCGCCAACGCCGTACAGGCATTGGCCGCTTTACAGCAGCAGCCCGTTGATCTTATTTTCCTTGATATCAGAATGCCCCAACTGGATGGCACTACTTTCCTGAAGACGCTGAAGAATCCTCCGCGGGTTATTTTTACTACAGCTTACCCCGAATATGCGCTGGAAGGATATGAACTGGACGTGGTGGATTACCTGCTGAAGCCAGTACGGTTTGACCGGTTTTTAAAAGCAGTCAATAAAGCATTTCCTTTGGGAAGTCAACAGACCGATGCAGTCAACTTTACGGCTCCTGCTGTTGGTCAGGAGGAAAAGAAGAATGAATCTTTTGTTTATTTCCGGGCCGACCGTAAGATGCAAAAAGTAATGCTGCATGAGATCCTGTACATTGAAAGCATGAAGGACTATGTAAAAATAGTTACCACGGCAGGCGTGATCATTACCAAGCAATCTATTACTTCCGTGGAAGCAATGTTATCGGATAAGTTATTCGTACGCACCCACCGCTCTTTCATTGTAGCCATTGATAAGATCCGTTCTTACACCAATGAGCTTATTGAAATAGACAAAGCAGAGATCCCCATCGGCAAGCTGTACCGGAATGGGGTGATGAAAATGCTCTCCTGATTATTGAACTGTTATCTTATTGAATAATACGCAGCTTGGCGTAATTGAGCATGATCTTCTTTTCACCGTTCATGTCAAACTTCACGGTAGCCACCGGGTTGTGCGCAGAGCCTTCCATTTTGGTAACTACACCAAAGCCAAACTTCTGGTGCTCTACCCGCTGACCTTCCTGTAAGTTGGAAGTATCGCTGGCCACAAAGTCGGGACTGGGCACATGGTCTACTGCTTTATTTTGCGGCTTGGGTGTTACATAAGAAGGAACAGCAGGTTTCTTGGTGGGCGCGGGGCCGTATCTCTTTTCCGCATCGGCAGCAGACTGCCTGCCACCGGCGCCCCATCCTCCGCCATTCATACGATCAAAAGCACTGGTATTATTACGGCCGGCAAATCCCTGGTTTTTGAAGCCGCTGCCGGCATAACTGCGGTCGAGGTATTGTTCGGGCAGTTCATCTATGAAACGGCTGGGCTCATTCTGCACCAGCGATCCAAAGCGATAGCGGGTATTGGCGTAAGTGATCCAGAGCTTCTGCTTGGCCCGTGTGATCACCACATAAAATAACCGGCGTTCTTCTTCCAGTTCTTCCCGGGTATTCACGGCAAGGCCGTTGGGGAAAAGCATTTCTTCCAGGCCGGCGGCAAATACACAACCGAACTCCAGGCCTTTGGCAGCGTGGATGGTCATGAGCTTCACTGTATCCGCATTGGGATCTTTATCATCGGCATCTGTCAGCAAGGTGATCTGCTGCAGGTAAGCGCCCAGGGTAATTTCACCGCTACCGGCCGCTTCATTCTCCGATGTTTCGAGCATGGTACCTTCTTCATCTATCTGCGCCAGTGTTTGTTGCGTATCTACCCATTCCTTGATGGAGTTCAATAGCTCCTGGATGTTTTCGTAGCGCGCTACACCTTCGGTGCTCTTATCGTTGAACAGTTCTTTTACAATATTGGTTTGCTTGCCTACATGCACCGCCACCTCATAAGCGTTTTTATTCTTCAACATACTGGCAAAGCTCTGGATCATGGTGACGAAGTTCTCAATAGCTTCCAGTGTACCGGCCTTGAAACCAAATTCACGTGCCCGCTCCAACACTTCCCACATGGAAATATTCTGTTGGTTGGCAGCCAGTACAGCTTTATCCACCGTTGTTTTACCAATTCCCCTCGCCGGGAAATTGATAATACGTTTCAGTGCTTCTTCATCTTTGGAATTGATGATGATCCGCAGGTAAGCCACAAAGTCTTTAATTTCCTTGCGCTGGTAGAAGCTCATACCTCCGAAGATGGTATAAGCAATATTCATCCGGCGCAGTGCTTCTTCAAAAGCACGGCTTTGTGCGTTGGTACGGTACAGGATGGCAAAGTCGCGGTTATTGTAATGATTGCGCAGCTTTTGTTCCTGGATGGTATCAGCCACATATTTCCCTTCGTCATTATCGGTCATCGTACGCACCAGCCTGATCTTCTCCCCTTCAGTGTTCTCTGTCCACAGGGCTTTGGGAATTTGTCCCTTGTTATTTTTAATGACCTCGTTGGCTACGTTGAGGATGCTTTTTGAGCTGCGGTAATTTTGCTCCAGCATTACTACATGGGCATCATCATAATCCTTCTGGAACTGGAGAATATTCTGAATCGTGGCGCCCCGGAAGCTATAGATACTTTGCGCATCATCTCCTACCACGCACACATTCTCATTCATAGCGCCCAGCAGCTTGATGATCTCATACTGGGCCGGGTTGGTATCCTGGTACTCATCAATGAGAATGTATTTGAACTTCCGCTGGTACTTGCTGAGTGATTCGGGGAAGTGTTTGAGCAGCTCATAAAACTTCATCAACAGGTCATCAAAGTCCATGGCGCCATTCTTAAAGCAGCGCTTTACATAGGCGTCATAGATCTGGGCGATGGCCGGACGGTTACCCCGCAGGTCTTCCTGCTGGATGGCATAGTCGTTGGCGTATTCTACCGGACCTACCAGTGCATTCTTGGCGCTGGAAATACGGTTATAAACAGTAGAAGGTTTATAATGCTTGTCGTCCAGGTTCATTTCATTGACCACCGTCTTCACTACGCTCTTGGCATCGTCTGTATCGTAAATAGTAAAATTATTGGGATAGCCCAGGTGGTGCGCTTCGCTGCGCAGGATGCGGGCGAATACGCTGTGGAAAGTACCTACGTACAGGTTACGGGCTTCGGAGTTGCCGAGGATCTTCTCGATCCGCTCTTTCATTTCCTTGGCGGCCTTATTGGTAAAGGTGAGCGCCAGGATATTAAAAGCATCTACCCCCGAGTTCATGAGGTGGGCAATGCGAGTGGTGAGTACCTTGGTTTTACCACTGCCGGCGCCGGCCACGATCATCAGGGGCCCCTTGATATGCAGGACAGCTTCGCGCTGCCGCTCGTTCAACTCTTTTAAATAGTCTTGCATAATAGATAAATAGTCACCCGGAACGGATGAGTCAAGCCTGCAATTTACATTATACCGGCCGATTACCGGGAAACGTTGAAAACTTATTGAAAGTTTGAGTGTTACGTCAACTGGTCACAAATTGTGACCAGTTACTGCCAGTTTGAAGTGCCAAAATTGCACCTCAGGTTACTCGGTTGATTTCTAAGATCACAAATTGTGATCTTAAAGTTTCCAGCACTTACGCTGGTGGTTTTTAACCGTTTTATGGATAAAAAACGCGGCATGGGTCATATTACTTAAATTGCGCGGGTATGTCAGGTACAGATACTTCGAATGAGCAATTTCAACTTGCTGCACGGTTTGTGAACCAAACCAGTCGCCACCTCTTTCTGACAGGTAAAGCGGGAACAGGTAAAACAACTTTTCTGCGCTATATTCAGCAGAACAGCTTTAAGAAAATGGCTGTGGTGGCCCCTACCGGCGTAGCTGCCATCAATGCCGGCGGCGTTACCATGCACTCCTTTTTTCAATTGCCTTTTGGTCCCTTCATTCCTATCAAACAGGGCGGATGGAATAACCCGGCCACAGAAGTAACCGACCAACACAGTTTATTTAAAAATATCCGCTTCAATAATGCCAAACGGGAACTATTGCGCGAACTGGAGCTGCTGGTCATTGATGAGGTGAGTATGGTACGTGCCGATATGCTGGATGCCATAGATACCATCTTACGCCATTTCCGCCGCCAGCCCCTGCTTCCTTTTGGTGGTGTACAGGTATTGTACATTGGCGACCTCTTCCAGTTGCCCCCTGTAGTGGGTAATGACGAATGGGACAATATATTACGGCACCATTATGCCAGTCCTTTTTTCTTTGATGCACACGTAATTAAAGAGGCGCCACCGGTATACCTGGAACTGAAAAAGATCTACCGGCAAAATGAAGCGGCTTTTATCAGCATCCTGAATAACCTGCGTAATAATGTTGCCGGTGCAGACGACCTGGAAGAATTACACAGACACTATTATCCCGGATTTGTGCCGGACGAGGATGACCATTACATCACCCTCACCTCACACAATTATAAGGCAGATAAGATTAACCAATACCAATTGGCCAGACTGCTGGGAGAGGTATATGAGTTCAAAGGCGAGATCAAAGGCGATTTCAATGAGAAGGCATTGCCGGCTGAAATGATCCTGCAACTGAAAGTAGGCGCGCAGGTAATGTTCATTAAAAATGATAAGGGGGAGTTCAGGCGGTACTTTAATGGCAAGCTGGCCACTATCCAGGCGATTGCGAAGGATAAGATCACCGTATCGTTCCCGGGTGAGGACCTGGAGCTGGAATTGGAAAAGGAGACCTGGAAGAATATCCGGTATAATTACAATAAAGAAAAGGATAGTATTGACGAGGAAGAGCTGGGCACTTTTAAACAATACCCCATCCGGCTCGCCTGGGCCATCACCATCCACAAAAGCCAGGGGCTCACTTTTCAAAAAGCCATCATAGATGCCGGAGAATCCTTCGCACCAGGGCAGGTATACGTAGCCCTGAGCCGGCTTACCTCTATGGAAGGGCTGATCCTCTATTCCCGTATTCAGCCGCATTGCATCAGTACCGACGAACGGGTGATCACTTTTACCCGGTCGGAACTGGAAGCAGATGAATTGCAACAACAGCTACAACAGGAAAGAAAAGCATTCGTGAGTCGCTCCCTGCTGCAATCTTTTGATTGGTCGAAGTTAATGGCCGCCTGGGATGCCCATTTTGAAGGCTATGAAGAAAGACAGATTCCGGAAAAAAATACGGCTGTGATCCGGGCGAGGACCATGCTGGCCAGGATCGTGGAGCAGCAGCAGGTGGCGCAGAAGTTCGTTCGCCAGCTGGAGCAGTTGATCCTGGCAACAGAAACAGATGGCTACCAGGGGCTGCAGCAACGATTGCAGGCAGCTACCGGTTATTTTGTCAAGCAACTGGAAGAAGCATCCGGTACCCTGCAGCAACACATTGATGAAGTACGGGTGAAGCCACGGGTAAAAAAATATGTGCAGGAATTGCAGGAGTTGAAACTACTGTTCCAACGGAAAAAACAATTGCTGGAACAGGCATTACAGGTAGCCAACGCATTGGCCAATGGCGTGCCGGCTGATGAACTGTTGCAAATGGTGGAAGATCAGAAGAAGGCTGCAGTAACAACAATAAAAGAAACTACAGCGGCGTCATCCGGTACAAAACCCAAAAAGGGTGAAACCAAAATGATCAGCCTGCAATTCTTCAAAGAAGGTAAAAACATGGCGGAGATAGCTATCCTGAGAGGCATGGCACAGAGTACCATAGAAAGTCACCTGACCCATTTCATAGCCACCGGTGAAATAGATATTAAAGACATAGTGCCTGAAGATAAAATTATACCCATCCTCGAAGCGCTGGAAGAAACCGGCGGCACTGCCAGCACACCGGTAAAAGAAAAATTGGGCGACGCCTATTCCTACGGGGAAATAAGAGCCGTTATGCAATACCGCAACAGGCTGCAACAGGAAAAAATATAAGACTCTCTCTTCTATGTTCCCTTACTCATGGGCGCCCGGTAGGGCTTTCTTGTCCATCTCGACAACTCTGTCTGGTTAAACATTAATACCAATACGGAATCTTCCCTTTTATACCGGTTGGTATTGAGCAGGGCTTTTATAAAAGCCGCTTCATTGTAGCCGGTACAGACCATTTTGGTAAGTGCTATGCGTTCATTGAAGACAAGGCTGGTATCTGTACGTTTGAACGTCCCGCTCATGCGGTTGCAGCCCGTATGACCGGTGAAAGTGCTTTTGCCTTCATTGAATCGGATAGAGGGATACTTACCGGCAGCTGTATCGGAAGCCAGTACCGGTTGCAGGAACCATTCCCCATTCAGGGAGGTGTCGGCCATAATAGAAGCACGGGAGAAGGCTGTATTGTTTTTTGTATGGATGGTTGTGCTGCCAACCAGCAGCAGCGCCCATACAATTCCTCCCGTTGAAAGCAGATTTTGCATACTGATTCTATTTAAGCATTTATTAAGTCCCCAATTACGTTGCCAGAACCGGCTTTTATTGGGCCGCCCTCTTTAAAATCCACTTACTATCAGCCATCTATACCACCATGGCTTTAATTCTTCTATAGACGTGATTTATAACAAATTGTAGTCCTTATTCTACAGGTAGGTCTTGTTGTGGAACTGATTGCGCCTTGTACTTTATTAAAATATTCTAAATTGGCGTGCCGTAATAAACCAATGGCTTTTTATGCTTCAGAATAATCTACTGCTTATCATTTCCCTGTTGTTTGTTGTTTCCATGTTGTCCATGCTGAGTGATAAACTGCGGATCTCTTATCCTATTTTACTGGTGATTGCCGGTTTGCTGATCGGGTTCATACCCGGCGTCCCTGCCATTAAACTGGAACCCGACCTGGTATTTATTATTTTCCTGCCACCCTTATTATATGCTGCAGCCTGGAATACTTCCTGGAATGATTTCTGGCGGCACCGGCGCCCCATAGGGTTACTGGCCTTTGGGTTGGTTGTTTTTACTGCTACGGCTATAGCTTTCATCTCCAATGCGCTCATTCCGGGGTTTACGCTGAGCCTGGGCTTCCTGCTGGGCGGCATTATTTCGCCACCCGATGCCATTGCAGCTACAAGTGTTTTACAACAACTGAAAGTACCCAAACGGATCACTACGATCCTTGAAGGAGAGAGCCTGATCAACGATGCCTCCAGCTTAATTGTATTCCGCTTTGCACTGGCGGCTATTTCTACCGGGCATTTTGTATTATGGGAAGCCGGCGTTGATTTTCTGCTGGTAGCGGTCATGGGCATTGTTATTGGACTGGCCATTGCCCATATCGTGTATGCGATCCACCGGTGGCTACCCACCACACCCAGTATTGATACGGCTATTACACTCATATCTCCCTACCTCATGTACATAGCCGCGGAACATTTCCATTTTTCAGGCGTATTGGCAGTAGTGAGTGGCGGACTATTCCTTTCCTTCCGCTCCCATGAGGTCTTTTCCTATAATACCCGGATACAGGCGGTGAGTGTTTGGGAAACCCTGGTCTTCCTGCTGAATGGCGTAGTGTTTATTATGATCGGCCTGGAATTGCCTTATATCATCAATGAGCTGGAAGACAACTCCCTGCTAAGCGCCATCTGGCATGCGGTGATCATTAGCCTGGCCACCATTGTCATCCGGATCATCTGGGTATTTCCCGGCGCCTATTTACCCCGGGTATTGAGCAAAAGGATCAGGGAAAACGAGACAAGGCCCAACTGGAAATCAGTATTCATCACAGGATGGAGTGGTATGCGTGGCGTGGTTTCACTGGCTTCTGCGCTGGCAGTACCCATTACTTTGGCCAAAGACCAGGCATTTCCGTACCGCAACCTTATTTTGTTTATCACCTTTGTAGTGATCCTGTTTACCCTCGTAATACAGGGGTTAAGCCTTCCCTGGCTGATCAGGGTATTGAAAATTGAAGCGCCGGAATCAGAAGCGCATCATGAACATGCGATCCGTTTGCGGATGGCCAATGCTGTACTGGACATGCTGGAGAAATCCTACCGGGAAGAATCTTCTACTATTGAAGCCTTCGTACGGCTGAAAGAACGGTATACACGGATGGCCGAAATTGCCAACAGCAGGCTGCAACAGGATGAGAAAGCGCAACTGAGCGGTTCTTTTATTCCCCAATACCGGAAAATGTTACTGGAAGCGGTGGAAGTGCGGAGGGCCGAATTGCAAAAGATGACCCGGCATAAGGAATTCCCCGATGAACTGCTGCGGAAAAGAGAGGCGGAATTAGATCTTGAAGAGGCGCGTTTGAGAAAATAGACGGGTAATCAGTATCTTCATGCGTGGTTTTTCCTGTTCACTAAAATTATTTGCTACCCTCTATATGAACCCTTATATAATAGATACAGCGCCTTTTAAAAAACAACACATCACCTATGTTGCCATTTCTTTTATACCGATGGTGATTTCCTATGTATTGGCCAACAAAGGGTACAGCATGAACATCAGCCCGGCGCTCAATGATACCATCAAATGGCTGTTCCTGGGCGTCACCTTTGGTGTGTCCTTTCTCCTCTCCGGGCGGCAGAAAGCAAGGCTCAAAATAATTCAATCCCTGCCCAGCTTCGATGAGCAGGTGGCGCAGTATCAAAAGCTGTATGATCAGCGGCTGCTAACGACTGCATTAATAGGTGTGGCTGCCAGCGTTTGTTATGCACTTACAGCAAGAAGGATCTTTCTCATTTTTGCCATTTTCGACCTCGTGATCTTACTGATCATGTATCCCAACAAGACGATCTTCCGCCGGGAATTGAACAACCCCGAAATCACTTTCAAATAAGAACCGGCTATACAGCTCTATTGCGGGTCATCGTTTTCGGGCGAAGAGGTATGGCATGGATAGGATAGTTTTATGCCATAGATGTTTTTGTGCAGCACGTAGAATTTTTCCATAGAGACCATTTTGAGCATAACTACCACCGTACGCCTCCGCCGGCGGCTTTGAGCCATTTCATTGATTTTATCTGGGAAACGGATTTCGGGCATTTATGGCAGGCTTATCCGGAAGGCTTCTCTGACGCTTTATTTCCCAATATTGGTTATACCTACCTGGTAAACCTGGGTACGCCCTTTGTGATGCAGGTGGCCGATCAGTTTTTCGATATGCGATCCGATGGCTTTTTACCCCGCCACCGGAGCATTGAATGCTATCACCGGCCGGGCAACCAGTTATTTGGTATCAAGTTTAAAATATCTCCGGTGTTATTCCTCAAGAAGGTAAACTTTGCCGAATACCGGGAATATATCTTTCCACTCAGCTACCTGGTTGATCAATCACTGATCGACGCTATTAAGACCGCCACCTCCTTTGATGAAAGGGTAAGGATCATCAGCAACTATTACCAGCCTATCATCAGGGCACATGCAGGTACCCTGCAGGAAGTACATATTGTTACTGAGATCCTTGACCGGTGCTTTAAAGACAATGATTTTAAGACTACCATTGAGGCGCTGGCGGCACAATACAACATCTCCACCCGTACTTTACAGCGCTATTTTGAACGGGCCACCAGCATCAGCAGTAAAAATGCCCTGCAGATCATGCGCATCCGCAAAGCGGCTGCCCATATCGCCAGTTCTCCCGATACCTTTCATTATTCGATTTATGGCTATTATGATCACAGTCATTTCTATAAACACCTGAAACAGTTCCTCCAAAAAAGCACCTTGCAAAACCTGCGGCCGCATCTACAACTGTTGCAGGCCCTGCACAAAAAGCCGCGTGCCAATGGCATGTGAATTGTGCCGGCTATGCTAAACAGGCAAACATGATACGCAAATTAAAATCGGGTGAATACCGGATATATTCCCGGAAGAAAGACCCAAAGACCAATAAGCGCCGCAACCTGGGCACCTTTGATTCACTGGCTGCCGCTAAAAAGCATGAGCAGGAGATCCAATACTTTAAAAGGCATTAATTCCCCGCTCTGTGTCTTCCCTCTTCCAAATCTGATAAAACGAAACGGTGCAGCCACGGTAAGTCCATTATAAATTATAAGGTTTACCGGTATCTGCACCGTTACTTTGGCTCCGTTTCACTGGGTCTGATCACCACAGTGATATTTTTGTTTTCTATGACTATACGCAAGTATAGAGCTGAAATCAGGAGACAAATATTTATAAAAAACGAGTGTCTTCGTAGAGGTTCTACACGGGTTGCTGCAGGAATACGTTAAGTGGAGCAGGGAGGGAAATGAGTTGTCGTTTTTTTACATCTGATCTCCTTGTTATCTTTATTACATGCAACATTTACTATTACTGCATGGGGCCGCAGGCGCCAAAGATCAATTATTGCCATTGGCCAAAAGCCTCTCCCATGACTTTATGGTTCATCTTCTGAATTTCAGCGGACACGGCGGAGAAGCCATGCCCGGTAAGGGCTGGTCAATCGCATTATTTGCGCAGGAGGTAGTAGCCTGGCTCGATGCGCAGGTACCGGCAGGAGAGCCGGTGCATGTATTTGGTTATAGCATGGGTGGTTATGTGGGCATGTATATTAACCGGCATTACCCGGGCAGACTGGCAAAGACAGTTACGCTGGCCACAAAATTCCACTGGGATGAAGCAGGAGCGGCAAAGGAAGTACAGCTACTGAATGGGGAAACGATCACTAAAAAAGTGCCGGCATTTGCCGAACAACTGGCCCGGCGGCATGCTCCGCAGGACTGGAAGCTGGTGCTGGAGCACACAGCGGCCATGCTATTGGCGATGGGAAAGGACAATCCTTTGAAGCCGGATGACTACCCCGCCATCACCAATCCCTGTTTGCTGCTGCTGGGCGACCGCGACAAGATGGTGCCGCTGGAAGAAACCGTGCAGGTGTATAAGCAGTTGCCGGCAGGGCAGTTGGGCGTATTGCCGGCAACAGGTCATGCCATTGAGCAAGCCAATCCACAATATGTAAGTTTTCTGATAAAGAAATTTATACAGGCATAGAAACGCCTGTAAAGTAAAAAGGGTGGGCCGCCTGTTGAAGCGACCCACCCTTTTTGTTTTATAAGAAGAAGAATACTATTTCCTTTCGAGCAGTTTGAAGAACTGATCCAACTGGGGCAGGATAACGATCCTTGTACGACGGTTGGCCGCTTTGCTTTCAGGAGAATCATTAGGCATCAGCGGAGAGTATTCGCCACGACCGGCTGCAGACATTTTCGCGGGATCCAGACCATACTGATTCTGGAGGATCCTTACTACAGAAGTAGCACGCTTAACGCTCAGGTCCCAGTTGTCGAGCAATACGCCACGGGCAAAGGGTACATTGTCGGTATGACCTTCTACCATGAATTCGATATCGGGTTGATTTTTCAATACAGTAGCTACTTTACCCAGCACCACTTTGGCTTCTTCCGTTACATCGTACTTACCGGTTTTGAATAAGAGTTTATCAGAAATATCAATGTATACTACACCTTTGTCAACCTTGATGTTGATGTCTTTGTCATCCAGGTTGCCGATGGCGCCTTTCAGGTTCATCACCAATGCCATGTTCAGTGAATCTTTCCGGGCCATTTGTTGCTGTAAAGTCTGGATATAAGAATCTTTGGCGCCGATGTTTTCCATTGATTTCTTAATGCTTTCAGCCTGTGCGCTGGATATTACAGACAGGTCCTGCAATTGTTTTAAGGCCTGTGTATTGTTTTCTTTCAGGAAAGCGATTTGCTTGTTGAGGTTGTCAATTTCAGTTTGCAGGGCCGCCTTCTTACGGGCTTCTTCTGCTTTCTGATCTTCACAGGCTTTAAGATCATTTTGCAATTTGGCGTAAGAATCGTTTAACGTTGTGTATTTGGCCTGTTCTGCTTTAAATTTTTTGGTGCTGACGCAGGAAAACAGCACTACAGGGGCTAATGCAACTAACAAAGCTTGTCTGAGGTACATATAAATTTGTTTTAATTGATTAATTAGCAGTCATTCATGCATAAGAACAGTGCTTCATAAATTGTTCTATGCAAGATATGTGCCTATAAAGGGGTTCAAAGGTATTGTATCACGATAATAAACAGGTAAAGGATTATGGCAGGCTTTTATTTTACGGTCATTTTAAGTTTTTTTTAATAATCGGGTACGCATTTCTAATCATAATATGCCTCCATCCACATAAACCCCTACCGGGGGCGGTTAGTAAAAGCATTACCTTACATACAAAAACCTTTCTATGCGTGGCCTTATTTATACGCTGTTACTATTTATTACGCTCCCTGCGGTTGCTCAAACCATTTTTTCCGGTGGCCTGTTGAAACCAGAACAGGCCAATATGGATGTGCGGCATTATACAGTAGCATTAACCGTTAACCCCCGCGAACAATCCATTGACGGATATACGGTGATAGACGTTGTATTGGAACAGCCAACGACTGCTTTATTGTTTGACTTGTTGAATACCTTTAAAGTGAATAAGGTTTGGGTGAATAATAAAGAACAGGTTTTCACCCATGAAAAAGACCTGGTCCATATTACGCTGCCTGCGGCAATAGCTGGCAAAGCAGCTATAAAAATTCAATATGCCGGCAAGCCGCGTGTGGCAGTAAGACCTCCCTGGGACGGCGGATTTCAATGGGCCAAAGACTCCACCGGCAATGACTGGATTGCGATCAGTTGCCAGAATGAGGGAGCCAAGATCTATTTCCCCTGTAAAGACCATCCCTCTGATGAGCCCAATGAAGGAGCAGATCTCCTGATTACCGTTCCCAAAGGACTGGTAGTGGCCGGGCCGGGTGTTTTACAAAAAACAACGCATAAAAAAACCAGCTCCACGTATCACTGGAAAACAAGCTATACCATCAATAATTACAGTATCCTTTTCAATGTGGGAAAATACAAAGTGGTAAGCCGCCCGTACACCACGGTCAGTGGCAATAAAGTGCCTGTTGAATTTTATGTACTGGAAGAACATGCCGATAAGGCAGCGCACCACCTGGAGGTATTTGAACGCAGCATCAAAATGCAGGAAAAGTATTTTGGCGAGTATCCATGGATAAAAGAAAAGATCGCCATTGCCGAAACGCCGCACCTGGGCATGGAGCACCAGTCTATGAATGCGTATGGAAATAAGTTTAAATATATGAAAGTGGGAGGGCAGGATTTTGACTGGCTGGTGCACCATGAATTTGGTCATGAATGGTGGGGCAATAAAGTAACCGGTAAAGACTGGGGCGATATGTGGGTGCAGGAAGGCATCTGCAGTTTTGGCGATGTGCTGTTTATCCGGGAGGCGGAAGGCGAGGAAGCCTATATTAAAAGAATGCAGCAAATGAGCCTGTACATACAAAATCAGAAACCGGTGGTATTAGGCACCAATATTAATTCAGATGATGCCTATCACGGGGACATTTACAGCAAGGGCGCTTTCTTTATGCATACGTTACGGTACATAACAGGTGATGACCTGTTTTTCCCGGCCATCAAAAAGTTTGCTACCGACGCGCGCTATACGTACGATAACCTGGTAACCACCGATGATGTGGAGCAGTTCTTCAGCCGGGAATCAGGTACCAACCTGAAACCATTGTTTGATTTCTACCTGCGCACGACCCAAAAGCTGGACATCAGGGTGAAGCAAACAAAAGATACCAGCTACCTGGTGCAATTGGTAAATTATGACGGCGCCCTGCCGCTTGATATTGGTACCAATAATGGCACAAAACGAATGACAGTGGATAAGAAAGGAATTACCGTAAACAGCCAAACCCCGCCGGTCATTGATGCAAAGACTTTTTATCTGAAGCGGGTAATTTTTGAGTAGGGGCAAACCCTTATTATAGAATTACCACAAAGTGGTATTGCCGGGAATCTGTTTTTGTAGTCCCTTTGAGCAATGGTTTTCAGCCATCGCCTTTTCCTGAATTAGTTTCTATCCCTATGGTAGTTTTCTGCTATGGGTTTCCCCGCTACGAGCAATTGGTAGCGGGGTTTTGTTTTTAGCCCGGTCGGGTAGGCCGCCCTCCGGCACTTGCCCTGCTTTGCAGGGGGACTCACCCAGCCAGGCAAGGTCGCCAAACTCAACGGTTAGCCATTAAACCCCTGGTTTTTAGCGCCACCAAAATAGTTAGCTAAAAAATGCTAATAAAATTAGTGTGAATAACATAATTTCCCCTACATTTGACATTCGGTAATTTTGAATACAACAAAAACAAACCCATTATGTCTGCAAATAACGAAAAACTCAAAGCGCTGAAGCTGACGATCGACAAGATTGAAAAAGACTTCGGCAAGGGAAGTGTGATGATGATGAATGAAAAGTCAACTGATCCGATGGAAGTAGTATCAACAGGTTCTATTGGATTGGATTCGGCGCTGGGAGTAGGCGGCTTTCCCAAAGGCCGTATTGTAGAGATCTATGGACCGGAATCTTCCGGTAAAACCACCATCGCAATACATGCTATTGCAGAAGCGCAGAAAAAAGGCGGAATGTGCGCCATTATTGACGCAGAACATGCTTTTGACAGCTCTTATGCGCAAAAACTGGGCGTGGATGTAGACAACCTGCTGATCTCCCAGCCTGATTATGGTGAGCAGGCCCTGGAAATAGCCGACCGCCTCATCTTGTCCGGCGCACTGGATGTAGTGGTCATTGACTCGGTGGCCGCCCTGGTACCGAAAGGCGAACTGGAAGGAGAGATGGGCGACAGCAAAATGGGTTTACAGGCCCGCCTGATGTCACAGGCCCTGCGTAAGCTGACCGCTACCATCAATAAAACAAATACCATCTGTATTTTCATCAACCAGCTTCGGGAGAAGATCGGGGTGATGTTTGGCAATCCTGAAACCACTACCGGGGGTAATGCGCTTAAATTCTATGCATCTATCCGTCTTGATATCCGCCGTATGGCCCAGATAAAGGATGGTGATGAAGCGATCGGTAACCGCGTAAAAGTAAAAGTGGTAAAAAATAAAGTAGCTCCTCCTTTCCGCGCAGCAGAATTTGACATTGTGTTTGGGGAAGGCATCTCCAAAACAGGTGAGATACTGGATATGGGTGTTGAGCTGAGTGTGGTGCAGAAAAGTGGTAGCTGGTTCAGCTATAATGGCGATAAGCTGGGACAGGGACGTGATGCGGTGAAAAAATTATTACAGGATAATCCGGAACTCTCCAATGAGATTGAAGGAAAGATCCGCGAAAAAATAAAAGAGATGCAGAATACACCTGCAGCTTCTTAAACTATGTTATAGTAAGTGAATACTAAGGGGTTAGTAAATGAAAGGTCCTGATTCTTCAGGACCTTTTTATTTTATACAGTTGCGACGCTGCCGGCAATAAGTGATGATTGCCAACAACTGACTGAATAACATTGAAATTGCTACACTGATATGCACATTAAATGTTGTTGACGCGTATATCATGCTTGTAAATGAAATGAGTGGAAGGAATGCACACTGACTTGCTATAGAGGGGAAAATAAAGGCAATAAAAAAGGGGTCTGAATAGACATTCAACCCCGCTTTAAAATCCAATATCCTATGAAAAACCGTGGTAAAAATAAGGGTGAATTTTGACATGTGCAATACCATTTTGTGGTTATAGTAAAAATACTATGTAAAAAAGGTAGTATCTGTGATAAAAGGGGAAATTGCACCCCAAATGGAGTCAACACTTTCTATGTTTTTTGCATAATACCAGTGGAAATACTTCTCCGGATAAACAGCTTGCTACCAGTTGTTAGTTTTTAAGCAGCCGTTCCAGGCTCACAATACCGGTGGTGAGGTTATTAATACGCAGGAGGTACATGCCTTTCTCCAGTGACGCTACATGCAGGGTTTGCAATCCCTGCAACTTATTTTGGGTAATGCGCACTTTACCATTCCCATCCATAATCTGTATGTCGAATGGAAATTCAGAACGGATGATAAGGATATTATCTACAGGATTGGGATAAAAACGAAAGGAGATATCGCCGGCAAGAATAGCCGGAACTGTTTTTGAATATTGTGTAGCTCCCTGTTTACCGGCGAAGCGAATGCGGTACAGGTTACGTCCTTTGGCAGGCGCATCATCTATCCATTCATACCAGATGCCGGTAGCTGATTGCTTCAGCACAGCCACAGTCTCGAAATCGCGCCCGTTACAGCTACGCTCTACGGCTACAAACTCTGCTGCAGTGCTGTTCACCATGCGCCAATTGAGAATAACCTTTGCGTTGTCTTTAATAGCTGAAACGAGATCGGTGAGGTACAATGCTGAATCCGGCACGGCAACGGTACCAGCCGCTTCCTCCGGCGGAATCCCGGCCGAAGATTCCTGGGCAACACACAAGTAGCTGCTCAGGCTTACCAGACATATCAGCAAACCTTTGTACATTGAATTTAACGGGATGTAAAATGGAAAACAGTTATTAACAATTTCTGTGCCCGAATGTGGAAAACGCGGTATCGCTTTGAAAATTATTTACTTTCCGTTAAAGTTTCTTCAAAATCCAGTTACCTTTTCAGCCCAAAAACCTTTAATACAATAACTATGTTGACATCAAGGCGAATAGACGCCCGCAAGCGGATTGCGCTGGTAGCACATGATAATAAGAAGAAGGACCTCATAGACTGGGCAGAGTTCAACAAGGTTGTTTTGGCAAAACATGAACTGATCGCAACAGGTACCACCGGCAAGCTGCTGGAAGAAAAGCTGGACCGTCCCGTAAAGAAACTATTGAGCGGCCCGCTGGGTGGCGACCAACAGATAGGCGCCCTGATAGCCGTGGGAGAAATTGATGTGATGATCTTTTTCTGGGACCCGATGGAAGCCCAGCCCCATGATAGCGATGTGAAAGCCCTGCTGCGGGTGGCCATTGCCTGGAACTGTGTGGTAGCCTGCGACAGGTCCACCGCCGATTTCGTACTGACCTCCCCCCTGATGCAGTCAGATTATGCGGCCGCCCTGCCGGATTATACAGGTTACCTGAAGCGGCGGATCGAGAATAAATAGGCTCAACATATACGCACGATAATTGTTATAGAATAACAATATATGCCGTTTAAATTACATGCACCTTTTCCTCCGGCCGGAGATCAGCCGGAAGCCATCCGGCAACTGACGGAAGGCCTATTGAACGACGAAAAGCACCAGACTTTATTGGGGGTGACGGGTAGCGGTAAAACATTTACCATTGCCAATGTAATCCAGCAGGTACAGCGACCCACACTGGTACTCACCCACAACAAAACACTGGTGGCCCAGCTCTATGGTGAGTTCAAGCAGTTCTTCCCGGAAAATGCCGTAGGTTATTTTGTGAGCTATTACGATTACTACCAGCCGGAAGCCTACTTGCCGGTGAGTGATACTTATATTGAAAAAGACCTGAGCATTAATGAGGAGCTGGACAAGCTGCGCCTGCATGCCACTACAGAATTACTGAGCGGCCGTCGCGATATTATTGTAGTGGCCAGTGTAAGCTGCATTTATGGTATTGGTAACCCGGCCGAGTTTGAAAATGGTATCATCCGTATACACCAGGGACAGGTGATGTCCCGGCAGGGATTCCTGCACGGCCTGGTGAACGCCCTGTACATGAGAAGTCAGACCGATTTTACCCGTGGCACTTTCCGGGTAAAAGGCGATACGGTAGATATTAACCTGCCTTATATGGATTGGGGCTACCGCGTAACTTTCTTTGGAGACGAGATTGAAAGCATTGAAACACTGGAAATATCCAGCGGTAAACGGATCGGTACGGTGGATAATGCCGCCATCTTCCCGGCCAACCTGTACCTGGCCCCCAAAGACATGATCCAGGAGATCCTGCACGAGATACAGGATGAATGCGGCGCCCAGGTGGACTATTTTAAACAGAATGGTAAATACATTGAAGCGCAGCGCCTGAGCGAACGGGTGAACTATGATGTGGAAATGATCCGCGAGCTGGGCTACTGTAACGGGGTGGAAAACTACTCCCGCTTCTTCGACCGGCGTATGCCGGGCACCAGGCCCTTCTGCCTGCTTGATTATTTCCCCAAGGATTTCCTCTGTGTGATTGATGAGAGCCACCAGACGATCCCACAGATCAGCGGTATGTATGGCGGCGACAGGAGCCGTAAGCTGATACTGGTGGATTTCGGGTTCCGCCTTCCTTCTGCGTTGGATAACCGCCCCCTGAATTTCCATGAGTTTGAACGGCTGGTGGACCAGACGATTTATGTATCCGCTACGCCGGGTGATTATGAACTGGACAAGAGCGGCGGTATCGTAGTAGAACAGGTGGTTCGACCTACCGGCTTATTAGACCCTCCTATTGAAGTAAGGCCCAGCGTAAACCAGATAGATGATCTGCTGGATGAAATTGACAAACGTGTAACGAAAGGCGACCGCGTTCTGGTCACCACCCTGACCAAGCGGATGGCCGAAGAGATGGACAAGTACCTGCACAGGATCAATATTAAATCGAAATACATTCACAGTGAGGTGGACACCCTGGAACGGGTAGAGATCCTGCGTCAGTTACGGCTGGGAGAGATAGATGTATTGGTAGGGGTAAACCTCCTGCGGGAAGGCCTGGACCTTCCGGAAGTATCATTGGTGGCCATCCTCGATGCAGACAAAGAAGGTTTCCTGCGCAATGAAAAATCGCTCACCCAAACGGCAGGCCGCGCCGCGCGTAACGTAGATGGGCTGGTTATTTTTTATGCCGATACAATGACGGAAAGCATGCAGCGCACGATTGATGAAACCACACGCCGCCGCGAAAAGCAGGTCGCCTTCAACATAGAACATAATATCACACCACGCACCGTTATAAAATCCAAAGAACAGGTGTTTGCCCAAACATCCGTACTGGACATTAAAGGGTATGATCCGAAAAACCCCTATGCGGTGGCGCCGGACGAAGACCTGGTGATCCATGCGGCCGCCGAAGAGCAAGCTGTTTATCAAACCATCCCCCAACTGGAGAAGGCCATCGGCAAAACAAAGAAGGAGATGGAGAAGGCTGCCCGCGATCTCGACTTCATGGAAGCAGCCCGGCTAAGGGATGAAATGTTTGGCATGCAAAAGAAACTGGAAGAGTTAAAGAGCGCGAAATAAGCCTGTTTTTTGTCGCAAAACACCCGCAGAAAGCAACAATTTTTCAGGCACAGATGTGGCCATTGTTGTTAACTTAGCAGCATGAGTCAAAAAGTATTTCTTCTCGACGCTTATGCACTGGTATTCCGTGCTTATTATGCACTGATACGCAATCCACGTATTACTTCCAAAGGAAAGAACACGAATGCACAATTCGGTTTTACCAATACGTTGCTCGACCTCATTAACAATCAAAAGCCTTCCCACATGGCGGTAGCTTTTGATACCCATGCTCCTACAGAACGGCATACGGAATTTGCCGATTATAAGGCCAACCGCCAGGAAGCACCGGAAGACCTCACCGCCTCAATCCCCGATATCAAGCGCATTATACGCGGTTTCAACATCCCCATTGTAGAATTAGACGGCTATGAAGCAGATGATGTGATCGGCACCCTGAGCAAGCAGGCCGCTAAAGAGGGTTTTGAAGTATACATGGTTACACCTGATAAAGATTACGGTCAACTGGTAGATGGAAACATCAAGATCTATAAACCCGGTTATCAGGGTGGCGATGCGGAGATATTAGGCGCGAAAGAGGTATGTGAAAAATGGAACATCAAAGAAGTGCACCAGGTAATTGATATACTCGGACTGATGGGTGATGCCGTGGATAATATTCCGGGCATTGCAGGGGTAGGTGAAAAAACAGCGGCCAAACTGCTGGCAGAATATGGCACGCTTGAAAACGTGTTGGCCAACGCTGATAAGATCAAGGGCGCCCTCGGCGAGAAAGTACGTAATGGCAAAAATGCGGCCATCCTTTCCAAAAAGCTGGCCACGATTATTACGGATGTGCCGGTAGCTTTCCATGCAGAAGATTTCCGCATTAAAGAAATGAACAGGGACCTGCTGCGCGAAGTGTTTACTGACCTGGAGTTTAAGACGGTAGCCAAACGGGTATTGGGTGAAGAGATTGCTGTAGTGGCCGGTAAGGCCCCCGCACCGGAAGGTGTGCAAACAGACCTGTTTGGAAATGTAGTGGAGGCAAAAGGCAAGAAGTCTGAGGTCAGGAGCCAGAAACCAGAGGGAGAGGAAGCAGGAGTGGCAGATGAAGAAAGAGTGGAAAGCAGTGAAGCGATGGTGGCTGGAAAGACCATTCATAATACACCACACAAATACATTTCGATTGTAGGGGATGACGCGATCAAAACACTGGTGAAGGAACTAATGGAGCAACCCGAAGTATGTTTTGATACTGAAACGACCGGCATTGACGCCAATGATGTAGAGATGGTGGGCATGAGCTTTTCCTATACACCCGGCGAAGCGTATTATGTACCCACACCAGCCGACCAGGAAGCCACCAAAACGATCCTGAAACAATTCGAGAAGCTGTTCAATAAAAAAGATATTACCTGGGTAGGCCAGAACCTGAAGTATGATATGCTGGTGCTGAAGTGGTATGGCTATGAATTGAAAGGAAATATCTTCGATACCATGCTGGCGCATTATGTGATTGAGCCGGACGGCAAACGCAGCATGGATGTAATGAGTGCCCAGTATTTAGGCTATGAACCGGTGCATATTGATGAGCTGATCGGCAAGAAAGGAAAGAACCAGGGCAATATGCGCGATGTGGCGCTGGAAAAGATCACCGACTATGCAGCAGAAGATGCCGATATTACCCTGCAACTGAAGCAGATCTTTGCGCCACTACTGAAGAAAAAGGAGGTAGAGCGTGTTTTTAATGAGGTGGAAAATCCACTGGTGAAAGTGCTCACAGATATGGAGTTTGAAGGCGTAAAGATTGATGTGGACTTTTTAAAGGAGTATTCCCTTCAACTGGATAAGGACGCGAAGCAGGCCGAAGAAAATGTATACCAGCAGGCAGGTGTAAAGTTCAACCTGGCCTCTCCCAAACAACTCGGTGAGGTATTGTTTGAAAAACTGCAGCTTGATCCCAAAGCGAAGAAAACAAAGACCGGCCAGTACGCCACCGGCGAAGATGTGTTGTTAAAACTGGCCAATCAAAATAAGATTGTGGAAGATATCCTCGCCTTCCGGGAGCTCACCAAGCTGAAATCTACCTATGTAGATGCGCTTCCCCTGATGATCAACCGGAAAACGGGACGGGTACATACTTCCTATGCCCAGGCGGTAGCCGTTACCGGACGCCTTTCCAGCAATAACCCCAACCTGCAGAATATTCCTGTAAGAACAGAAAGGGGCAAAGAGATACGGAAAGCTTTTATTCCAAGGGACAGTGATCATATCCTGTTATCGGCAGACTACTCACAGATAGAGCTGCGTATTGTAGCCGCTATCAGCGGCGACCCGGCCATGTGCGATGCCTTTAAGCATGCCAAGGACATTCACACAGCTACAGCCGCCAAAGTATATGGTATTGATGAAAAGGATGTGACGAAAGAGATGCGTTATAAGGCCAAGAGCGTGAACTTCGGCATTATCTACGGACAAGGTGCTTTCGGGCTGGCCGATAACCTGGGCATCAGCCGTACAGAAGCCAAGGAGATCATTGATAATTACAAGAAGCAATTTGCCAATATCCAGAAGTACATGGATGATACGATCAATTTTGCCCGTGAAAATGGCTATGTGCAAACGTTGGTAGGCCGCAAGCGCTGGCTGCGGGATATTAACTCTTCCAATTTCACCGTACGGGGATTTGCAGAGCGCAACGCCATTAACTCTCCCATCCAGGGTACTGCCGCAGACATGATCAAGCTGGCGATGACCAAAATTCACGAAACCTTTAAGAAACATCAGTTTAAGTCGAAAATGATCCTGCAGGTACATGACGAGTTGATCTTTGATGCTACCCGCGATGAGGTAGAGACCATCAAGCCGATCATCATAGAATGTATGCGCAATGCCCTGCCTTTACCCAATGAGGTACCGGTAGAAGCAGAGATCGGAGGCGGAGAAAACTGGCTGGAAGCACACTAAAAACTCCCCGGCATTCATATTGTATTTTAACGCTTTAGGGCTGATCCAATCCGGGTCAGCCCTTTTTATTAAACGGCAGTGGTGGTGGTCATGTACTGACTGAGAGCATTTTGGATACGCTGGTGATAAATAACCTGGTCATCGAGGGTTTTGCTCATGAGCTCCAGGTCGAGGTTCTTGGGATTGAGGGCCCGCAAGCCTGTATAATTTTCTTCGCTGAATAACTGATCGCGGGCAGCTTCCAGTTCGGTGATCTTCTTCCGGAAAGTTTCCTCTCCCATGAAAGGCTTATCAAGCAGGTCATTTTTGCGGGCATACTGGTGCAGATCGGCTATAAGCTGCCCGTTGAGGTTGGTAACGGCTTCAAATTTTGCAATGAGCTCCGCTCTCTTTTTCGCAGGTTTTACAATAAAGGCTGGCCTGTAGAAAATAAAATAGCCAATAACTATCGCCACAAGTATAATGATCACAATTGGTTCCATCGGTTAGCAATCAGAAGGATGAATGAATACAGCACAGATAGAAAAGCTACGATTTTTTTCCTGTCTGGACCATGATTGGCAAGACTTTTTGGGCGGGAAGCAGCAAAACACAACTACTTTGACGCAGGTGTAGAAAAACAACTACAACCTGGATAACTTAATAACCGCAAAAGCGGTTACACCCTGGTGAAGATGTAACCGCTTTTGTGTATTGTTAATTTATTCCCGGCTGTTGTGCCAGGGTTTGATTTAATTGACCTGCAGCTTAGCAGCATTCAGTTGCTCATGCAGCAGTATGAGTACATCGCTCTTTGCTTCTGCCGATTTAAATACGTCGGCACACCAGAAGAATGCTTTGAGATCAAAACCATCTTCATTCACTTTGGTAAAAAGCACCTGTGGTTCACGGCTTTCAAAGATGAAGCGCGAAGAAAGAATGGCCTTTTTGATAGCAGAAGATACGACTTCCATATCGCGGCTGCCGTTTATAGAAAGGTCCATCTCCAGGCGTATCTGGTTATTGGTATGGGTCCAGTTGACGATCTGTTGCGACAGGATGTCTCCATTGGGAATGATGACTTCTGCCCCATCCTGTGTAAGCAGGGTACTGGAGCGCAGGCCTATTTCCCGCACCCGGCCCGCCTTATCGCCCACTTCCACGGAATCGCCTATTTGCAGCGGCCTGTCGAAGATGAGGATGATACCGGATACGAAGTTGTTGACGATATTCTGTAACCCGAGACCGATACCTACGCCGAGGGCGCCCAGCACAATGGTAATCTTATCTACCGGCACACCCGAGGCAGCTACCGCCAGGAGATAACCGAGGCAAAGCAGGATGAGCCTGGCGATGAGCAGCCTGGAACGTTGCCCTTTGTTGTGGACTTCGTCATCGGTACCCGTATCCCCAAAGAAATAACCTACATATTTCTGCAGCAGGTGCGCTATCCAGATGATCATGAAGAAGAGCAGTACGCCGCCAATGGTAAAGAAGGCATTGCCGATGTGACGGGGCGAGGTGAGGAAGTCTATAAGCCCGTTCAGTACTGAGGTATAAATATTGAGGTTGGTGGTAAAAACGATGAGCCATAAAACCACCACCAGGAACAATAGCGGGCGGCGGAACCCATTGAGCACATGCTGGTATTCGAACGGGGTTTGCACACCCCGCTTGATCCGGCTGGTCACGATCTGCAGGAGGATGGCTTCCATGACTATTTTGCTGAATACTGCCAGACCAATGGCCTGTGTAAAAGAAAAGATAGCTGCATTGCCCAGTATCTGCGCCAGTGAAAAGCGGCCCCATAGGTTGCAGAGAATGGACAGCACATTCATCACATTGTGCAGAATGATCACGAACCGCAAAAACCCTTTGAGGTGAAGGTGCTCTTTCATTTTGGAAAGGAAGAGCAGACCGAATATAACGGAGAGTACGTTTAGCAGGATGAGCCAGCAACGTTGCCAGAAACCGGGATCCACCACATGGTGCATGAAAGAAAAACAGATGTACAGAATGACCATGGCTACCCAATACCAGAATAAGTTGCGCGGCCACTTTTTCCAGCAGATGATGGTGAGGATAATCAGCAGGAGGAAGTGCATGGACTCAATGTAGGCCGAAGGAGCATGCAGATCGAAGAGTGGTGCAATAGAGAGCATCATCACAAAGGCGGCCACTATATAACCCGAGGGAAGGTATTCAAATCCCAGCCCTTTTACGAACGGCATACCTTCCCGGCTTTTCAGGATGCGTATGTTGCGGTAGATCCAGGCAAAGAACAGGAAACCTATGAGCAGGAGAAATAAACGTTTATTGCTGCTGTCTTTAAAATAATACCGCAGGGCTTTCCGCTCTCCCTGGTAGGCCCTGGCAAAGGAAGACCTGGCCTTTTCAGTCAGGTGGGTGGTGTCTTTTTCCCAGAAGTAATTGTATTCCTTGCCAAAAATGCGGGCGGCAGAGGTATTGAGCAGGGTATTTATTTTTTCAAGCAGTTGTGCCGTAGTGATAGCATGCGACGAGTTTTTCGTTTGCAGGAGATTGATAGCAGCCAGACTTTCCCGCAGGTGGCGGGTACTGCTTCGCCAGTTACCCCGCATGTCTTTTAACTGCGCGCTAAACTCCAGGCGCAGGACAGAATCGCGCATTACCTGTCTTAATACCGTATCGCCTATTAATGCTTTTATGGAACTGCGCAGGGACGATAACCTGTTTTCTGTACTATCGAGTATTTCGCGGTTGTCTTTCTGTTCCCGCTGCATATTCAGGAGCAGACTCCTGAATACCTGCAGGTTGCGGAGATTAAGGGCGCTGCTGTTGTTGAGTACATTGTCTTTTAGCACCATCAGGACCGAATCGTTGTCGGCCTGTTTGTCTTGTATATTCTGAACAGCAAGGCCAAGGTCGCTTTTGTTGTCAATGTTATCCAGTATGACATAGGCTTTTTCGATCTGGAGCTGGTAGTCACTGGAGGTGAGCTTGGCCGAGTCGGCAAAGAGGGAAGCCATGCCGCCGCCTCTTCTGCGGGTGGTATCGGATGCCTGTCTGGCTGTATCGGAGCGGCCCCGGAAATTGTCTTGTCTGGAACGTGTAGTGTCCTGGGCGGTTGCTGCCAGGGTTAGTAAAAAAAGGATAATACCTGCCACCTGGTGGCGCCAGCGGTTTTTCATACTGTTGATTTTTGCTGACGCTAAGCTATAAAAAGAAAGCCTGTATTTCAAGATTTGCAGCTTGCAAACATTCAACATATTTGCCTTACCCTTAAATGATCAACAAGCAATCCGGAGAGAGCCTTGAGATTTTCTAAATCTGCCCTTGTCCAACTTTTATTGTTTTAATTTCACCCGTTTAAATGCCTGATTATGCTTACGAAGCCCATTCGCATTTTTATTACCGGCGGTACTTTTGATAAGGAGTATAACGAATTGAACGGTCAGCTATACTTTAAAGATACACAGATGCATGACCTGCTCGAAATGGGTCGCAACAGGGTGCCGGTGGTGATCAGGACCCTGATGATGATTGATAGCCTGGACATGACTGCGCAGGACCGTGAGCTGATCGTTCATCAGTGTATCCAGTGCGAGGAAGACAAGATTATTATTACCCATGGTACAGATACGATGGCAATAACCGCCAAGGTGCTGGCGCAAAGCATTAAGAATAAAACGATCGTTCTTACCGGCGCCATGATCCCCATTAAATTCGGTAGCTCGGACGGGCTGTTTAACCTGGGCAGCGCCATGGCTTTTGCGCAATCCCTGCCTCCCGGCGTATATGTAGCCATGAATGGCCGTTATTTTAACTGGGATAATGTGCGGAAGAATAAACAGACAGGTATGTTTGAGGAAATTGATGTCTGAACCGGGATTTATAGGATTTTTTTAACTTACCTTACAGATAAGCAGCAACGATCTTTACTCCTGCTTTGCCCGGTATAATCCTAAACTCAATTATCATTGTTCAACAATATAGCCCCCGACAAGAAACGACATTTTTATGCAGGCATCCTGATGGGCGCCGTACTCCAGGGGCTGGGCTGGTGGCTGATGCCCGGCGATATTGCCTTATCGGTAGTGATCGTGCTGGGCCTCGTGATTATTATCAGTTATGGGTTTGAACTCTTCTCCCTTGTTACTGGCATGGGGATATATGATTTCATGGATGCTGTAGCCTCTGCCATTGGCGGCATCTTCGGCATGGGCCTGGCCCTGCTGGCGGGTTGTTGGTTGTTTTAATCCCGGCTACTGCTTTTTTCTTACTTTCGGCCTATAAAGTATGATCCAAAAAAAGAAAGTGGATGTAGATGTTATCAGGGATGTACTGGAAGCTATGCTGGCCGCCAGACCTGACTCTACTTTTATTAAAAGCCTGGCCCATCAATATGAGGAGCGGGGCGGACTGAGTAAAAAGCAACTGGAAGGGTTGTACCAGAAAGCGCAGAAAGTGCCTTCTATTCCCGATGGCAAACTGGCTACGCTGGAAGCCGTTATCCTGAAAAAGCCTACCAGGTATAAATCGGCCCCGCCGCCACCCAAGCCACTCTACAGTAAAGATGAGCAGGTTGGTAAAATGATTGACGCTATCCTTGCCAAATACCCGCAACACAAACGGGTCCTGTTCTTCCAGGTAAAGTACCATAATAATGAGCCGCTTACCCCGCCGGAGATCACGGAACTGGAGAAGTTTCACCGGATGCTGAAGTAAGATGGTTTGTGAGGACACAAACCATGTCCACAAACCATGGCGAAGGGCTATGGCGAAGAATTGACGTACTTTTGCCGGATGCAGACATCCTTTTCTATTGAACAGTCGCTTACCAATTTACAGATCGAGGCATTGAATGAGATGCAGGAGGCATCGCTGGAAGCCAATAAGACTTCCGATGCTGTGATCCTGCTGTCTGATACCGGCTCCGGTAAAACACTGGCTTTCCTGCTTCCCATACTGCAATTACTGAATAAGAACACTACTGTTACGCAGGCATTGATCATTGCACCCTCGCGGGAACTGGCTTTACAGATTGAACAGGTATTCAAAAGAATGGGTACCGGTTTCAAGATCACCTGCTGCTATGGTGGCCATCTCCGGGAAACAGAGGAAAACAACCTGATGCAGGCCCCTGCACTTATTGTGGGCACGCCGGGCAGGCTGGCCGATCATATCCGTCGCGGAAATATTACCACCGGCCATATTGAGACCCTGGTACTGGATGAATTTGATAAGTCGCTGGAAGAAGGGTTTGAAGAAGAGATGTCATTTATTGTAGGCGCCCTCCCGGCCCTGAAGAAAAGAATATTGACTTCTGCTACCGAAGCCGTGGAAATACCAGCTTTCCTGAACCTGAAAGACCCTGTACAGCTTAATTTTCTGACCGGTGAAAAGTCGCCGGGTCTGGCTGTTCAGCAGGTACGGAGTGATGATAAAGACAAATCCGACACCTTATTCCGGCTGATCTGCGCACTGGGCAACCGCTCCACGATCGTATTCTGTAACCAACGCGAGTTTGTAAATGACCTCAGCGCTTACCTGAAAGATAAAGGCATTGTGAATGTGTTTTATCATGGCGCCATGGAGCAGCAGGAGCGCGACAGTGCCCTGTGTAAGTTTCGCAATGGCAGCGCCAATGTACTGGTGACTACCGACCTCGCCGCCCGCGGACTGGATATTCCCAATATCCGCTATATCATACACTACCAGCTTCCCAACACTGAAGAGTCTTATGTGCACCGGAACGGGCGCACTGCCCGGATGGACAAGAGCGGTACCGCTATCCTGATCCTGGCGCCACATGAAAGAGTACCGGAATATATTACACCCGAACCGGCTGCCATTGATCTGCCGGCTACCGCGGAATTACCACAGAAACCGGTATGGACTACTTTGTTTATTGCAGCGGGCAAGAAGGACAAAGTAAATAAAGTGGATATTTTGGGTTTCCTCACCAACAAGGGCCAGTTAAAGAAGGAAGATGTAGGGTTGATCGAGGTGAAGGACTTTTTCTCTTTTGTGGCCATCCGTAAATCCAAAGCAAGTCATACGCTGCAACAGATCAAAACAGAAAAGATCAAGAATAAGAAGGTGAAGATTGAAGTGGCGAAATAGCTGCGAGGGTGAGCCACCCTGCTACACACAAAGCATTACACAGGGTGACCCACCCTAACCGGGAATTTCCATACGTCTTTCGCCGATCTGCTGGCGCCACATGGCATAGTAGAGTCCTTTGCGGGTGAGCAGCTCGTCGTGTGTACCAGATTCGGTAATACGGCCTTTTTCCAATACATAAATCGTGTCGGCATGCATAATGGTGCTGAGGCGATGCGCAATGAGGATGGTTATCTGCTGCCGTTCTGAAGAGATGGCCCGGATGGTTTCAGTGATGGCTTCTTCTGTGAGTGAATCGAGGGCAGAAGTAGCTTCATCGAAGATGAGCAGGCGCGGATGACGCAATAGGGCGCGGGCTATGGACAGGCGTTGCTTTTCACCACCAGACAGTTTGAGCCCGCCTTCTCCCAGGATCGTGTCCAGTCCTTTTCCTGTTCGCGTTACCAGGTTAGTGGCAGAAGCCTTTTTCATGGCTTCCAGCATATCTGCATCAGTGGCGTTGGGCTGTACAAACAGCAGGTTTTCCCGGATGGTGCCTGCAAAGAGTTGTGTGTCCTGCGTTACAAACCCGATCTGCCGCCGCAGCTCATTATAACGAATAAGAGAAGCCGGAATATCATTGAAGCTGATCATTCCTTCCTGTGGCTTATACAATCCCACCAACAATTTTACCAGGGTAGATTTCCCGGATCCTGAAGGCCCCACAAAAGCGATGGTGTCGCCCGTTTGCACGGAAAAGGAAATGCCATCCATGGCATTCTGGGAGGCTGTATTGTGCCGGAATACGACGTTATCAAAGCGCAGGTCGTTGAGCTCATTCAAGGCCACAGGTTCAGGAGGCCGCTGTTCAATAGGTTTGTTCATCAGGGCGTCAAAAGTTTGCAGGGAAGCTTCCGCTTCGCGGTAGTTGAGAATGATACTGCCCACGTCCTGCAAGGGGCCAAAGATAGCATTGGAGATGAACTGCATACTGATGAGCTCGCCGGTGCTGAGCACATGGCCGAAGATGAGCCAGAGCAGGATGAATAAGATGGATTGTTTGAGCACGTTGAGTACGGTACCCTGCAGAAAGCTGAGGGTGCGCACTTTCTTTGTTTTTTCCATCTCCAGTTGAAAGATGCGAAAAGTGTATTCCCTCAGCCGCCTGATCTCGGGAAAGGTGAGCCCGAGGCTGCGTACCAGCTCGATATTGCGCAGGGATTCGGTGATGATGTCGGCCATGCGGTTGGTTTCGCGGTTGATGGAGCGCTGCAGGGTTTTTATTTTACGGCTCAGCAGCCCGGTGAGCGACCCCAGTACCAATACCCCCACGATAAAAACAGGAATGAGGGCCCAGTGTTTGGTGATCGCATACCAGATCAGGAAGCCCATACCTACGAGGGAGGAGAATAAGATGTTGATAAAGGCATTGATGAACTTTTCGGTATCGGTACGCACCTTCTGCAGGATGGCCATGGTTTCGCCGCTGCGCTGCTCTTCAAATTCATTGAAAGATAAGCGCAGGGTTTGCCGGAGACCGTCATTGAAGATCTGCATCCCGAATTGCTGCACGGCCAGCCGGGTGGTATATTCCTGGAAGGCCCTGGCCACCCTGGCCAGCATCGCTACGGCAATGGCCACCCCCAGCCACCAGAGAACGCCTTTTATGAGCTCCTCCCGCGGCCGCAGGTTGATCTGCGAAGCATAATCATCTATGATCTTACCGAAGATGACGGGATCAATTAATGATAATACCTGGGCAACAGCAGCCAGTAATAAGGCGAACAGGACGAGCCAGCGCTGGGGACGCAGATATTTCCAAAGGATGTGCATGTAATAATATACGATTAAATAGCCAATGGGTTCAAAAAAAGAGCCATGTGTTAAATATGATCCCGATACATTTCTTTTTGTTATTTTTCTTCTTTAACCCCTTCGATATGAAAAAGCTCCCGCTGCTTCTTTTAATGATTGGTAATTGTTTTGTCGCTGCTGCACAAAGCTGGCCTGATACGGTGGCGGCTATTGAGAAGCTGTTCAGTCGTTATACAAATACTACGCCCGGCGCAGAACTGGCCATCAGCCGGAACGGGCAGGTGATCTTCTCAAAAGCCTGGGGCATGGCCGACCTGGAGCACAATGTACCGCTGACCACCACTTCTCCCACAGAAGCAGGTTCGGTATCCAAACAGTTTACGGCCGCTGCCATCCTGTTGCTGGAACAGCAGGGCAAACTCTCGCTGAATGATGACGTACGCAAGTATGTTCCTGAACTGCCCGATTATGGCAAAGTGATCACCCTGCGCCATGCCATGCAGCATACCAGCGGCCTGAAGGATTGGGGCAGCGTAATGGACATAGCCGGCTGGCCGAGGGGTACACGGAACTATACCAATGAATACGCTTTGTATGTAATGACATTACAGCCAACACTGAACAATGCGCCTGGTGACGAATATATTTACAGCAATTCCAACTACAACCTGCAGGCCATCATTGTACAGCGGGTAAGCGGCCTGTCGCTCGCAGCATTCACCCAGCGGTATATTTTCGAACCGGCCGGTATGAAGCATACGGAATGGAGGTCCAACTATAGAAAAGTATTACCCAACAGGGCCATCGCCTACTCAAAGAACGGGCAGCAGTATATCACCAATATGCCCAATGAAAGCGCCTACGGTAACGGCGGATTACTCACTACCGCAGAAGACCTGCTGGCCTGGAATCATTTTTACCTGGGCGGAATGTTTGGCAATCCATCCCTCCTGCCGGCGCAAACCGCTACCCGCCCGCTCAATAATGGCCGGCCTAATAGTTATGCGGCGGGACTGGAAACAGACTCTATCAATCGCTGGCAGGCCATTTCCCATACCGGCGCTACAGCGGGTTACCGGGCCTACCTCGAATATTTTCCCGAAGCAGGTTTGTCCATCGCCTGGCTCAGCAATACCTCGGCTTTCGACAGTGACACTTTAAACCTGAGCAACGCTGTCCGCAAGCTCTTCCTGCGCGACCGCAGTACGGTAGTACGCAGACATATAGCCGTTCCCGTAGCGGCCGAAAAGCTGACAGCCTATGTCGGCTGGTACCGTAACCCGCGCACAGGCGCTGGTTTGAAACTGTATGTGAAAGAAGGTAAACTAAGCAGCCTGTATCCCACGGCTAACCTGACAGCTATTTCAGATAAAGTTTTTATGCTGGGTAATAATCGCCTGGAGTTAAATAATGCCAGTAAGTTGCTTGTGACGGCGGGACTGGACAGCCTGTATTATGACCAGGTGGACTCAGCAGTCATCAATGATAAGGTCTTGAAAAGTTATGTGGGAGAATATTATTCCAGCGAGGCTGAAGCTACTTATCAGATTGAACTGAATGCCGGAAAGTTATTGTTGAAACAAAAACCAACTACCGTATTCATCCTGAATCCTACCTACAAAGATGGATTTGATTCCCCTTTCGGCCCGCTTTATTTTATCCGCGACCCGAAAAGGGACGTGGTGGAATTTAAGATCTCTGTATCAAGGGCCAGGAATGTATCGTTTAAGAAACGCTGATCACATATTTACATCACCTATATTAATCGCCAGCAAGGTCAGAATGTAGATCACCAAAGGTGGCAGGATACTTAATATCAGGGCCGTCCAGTGAACAGGGCCATGCTTTTTCTTGTAACCGCGGTAGAGCAGGTACAGGTTGGCGAAATAGAAAAGGGCAATGATAGCCCCTATCCATACAGCGTCCCGGTCAGCAGGCGCTTCCAGCAAGCCAAGCACAATGAAAAGAATGCCCACGGCAGCACATGCGACAGAAACAATGATGGTAATGATCCTTATTGCCAGTAACATAATAAAATAATTGATTGGGTTGGGGCAAGCGCTCAATACAAGTCAACAATAATAGTACCTACTGCATTAAAAACAAAATGGTCCCCTGCTTTTTTGTGTTGCAGTTGTTGCGCCAGCGGGGCTTGTGGCGACAGGAAGAAGATGGTTTTGTTGTCAATGATTTGTTTGCCGAGGCCGGCCGCCAGGAAGAAGGTCATTTTTCCACATTCTATAAGGGCGCCGGCAATGGCTTCTTCATACAGGACATCTACGTTTATGGCATGGAGTGCTGCCAGCTCTTTCGCCTGTTCGGCCAACTGGCGGGCGTGCATATCCTTCTGCAGATGACCCATGGCGCGGGCCGTTTCATATTTGTCGCCGGCAGAACTTTTCTCTTCCTGGTTGGCCGCCTGTTGCGCCTCTTCTATCTGCTGCCTGGCGGCGGCCATGCGTTGCTCAATAATGGCCAGTCCTGCCTGTTTAAGCAGGTGCTTATAGCTTATTTTTTCTGCCCGGGTCATGGTGCAATTTACAGCTCAGAGCAGTGCAGTGAGCTTTTCCCGGGCCGCAACTGCTGTTATTGCTTTTTAGGCGGCAGGCTGAAGGCGATGGCTTCATGCTCAAAATGTCCTTTATGGGCGCCATCACAGAAAGGTTTGTTCTGAGATCGGCCACAACGGCAGAAGGAAATGACTTCCCGTCCGCCAAGGTCATATTTATTGCCATTCTTGTCAACGATCTCGAAATCTCCTTCTACTTTAAGGGAGCCATTGCTGTTAACTGTAATCTTTGTGGTAGCCATGCGGGTTGAATTAAGGGGCGAAAGTAATGTTTTTTAACGGTCAACTTTTATCAGCTTTCCGGCCCACCTTTCCTGGCCTGTTAGTAGGTATACCGCATAGTTACCAGCAGGCCATTGCTGCGCAAGCGGTATTTCAATAAAATTGGCTCCCTTATTAACAGTTACTTGCCTGGTCAGGACCACCCGGCCGCTATAGTCAACCACCTGTAGGTGCGCCGGCGATCTTTGTAAGGCGTACCATTGCAGGGTAGTTTTATGGGTGCAGACAGTTGGCAACAGGCGCCTGTTATTTTGCGCCGGCAACAGGGCTTCCAACATGATTATTTTGCTATAATGAACTGCACCACTGGCATCCTGCAGCTTAAGACGGTAATAGTGAGTTCCTGCAGGCACTTCATAATCGGTAAAAGATGAATGGTCTGCAACAGGCTGTTCAATCGTGGCAATGGAATTGAATGATCCTTTTCCTTCCATCCGTTCAATCTCCAGTTTTTTGATCGCATGTCCTTTTTCCAGCTCCCAATGCAAGGTTGCCTGTTGTTGCGCCATGCTGCCAGTAAAGGATTTGAGGCCTGCTGCAGCCAGTATGCCTGAATTGGGATAACTAAACCGGGCAAAATAAAAGCTGCGTTGACGGTTAACATTATTAAACACGTCATTATTAATGGCACCGCTACGAACGAATATAGTAGTGATGGATCCATTGACAGCAGTAAACCGTACGTTGGGAGAAAGGTTGATAGATCCATACTCAACACCGGCCACATTGGTTGCCCGAATGGTCGTAGCGGATATAAAAGCAACGTTGATATCACTACCGGTAAAATCAAATTCTGCAAAGGCCCCGGGGCCAAGATCAAATTCTTCAAATTCGTTTAATCGCTGATTGGGAGCACTGTTATATCCATCAATATCAAGGGCTGTTATGGGCACCTCCGTTTGCGTGGAAAGCGTTGAAGTTCCTGTTACTACAAAATCAATTCTGAAATCAATATACCCTGTTGTCATAGAATTTACCCTTACATTGGGCTGAAAGGCATTGTTATAGCCTGTCCCTGTTTGGTCCAGTATAGTAAGTGTGGCATTCGCAGCACCGGTTATGGTTACCAGGGCATCTACACCAGGCTTTACGAGGGAAAACCGGTAAACGGCGCCCACCGTCAGGTCGGTTCCCGAAACGAGGGTAGGACTTACAAATACATAGTCTGCGACTGGTTGACTATAAGAGCGGAAAACACTGAGGAGAAGTACCGTATATATACATACGTTTTTGGCGGTTTGGGTAAAGGATTTCATAGTAAGGGTGTAATTGTTGTTTTACGATCTGGTCTAAAAGTAGTAACACATTCAGACTATCGCAATACTTCGTAGATCTACGATTAAGGTAAAACCCTTATAGACAGATGATTAATTTTTATTGCTCCAATTAATTCTACTGTTTAACCCGCAAAAAACAGCGCTTAGAGTAGAAGTGCAGGAAAAAACAAGGAAATACTAGGAAGAGACGGGCATCAATCCGGGCTCTGTTACCTGCTGGCCATCGGCCCGGGGTTCTATGAGCGGTATAGTAACGGTGAAATGCCAGTGATCTTTTTCAATGCTTACGCCCGGCAGGTTAAGCATCTTGTAGCGCGCATTGATGTTTTGCAGTCCGAAGCCGGTGGATTCTACCAGGCCCTCCCTTTTGAAAATAGTATTGCGTACAATGAGTGTGTTTCCGGTAGCAGCTATTATTTCAATATTTAACGGATGTTCTTTTTGAAGCCGGTTGTGCTTTACCGCATTCTCCACCAGCAACTGGAGGGTAAGCGGAGGTAGCAGCCATTCTTCATATTTTTTATCTACCTGAATTTTCAGGTCGATACCGTTGCCATAACGGGTTTGCAACAGGTGATAATAAGATTGTATGAACTGAAGCTCCTGCCCGAGGATGGTCAGTTCGGTCTGGTTGTTCCTGAGCAGGTAACGGAATACCTTGGTAAGCTCATCGAGAAAAGCTTCTGCCCGCACGGGGTTTTCGCCAATGAGCGAGGAAAGTGAATTGAGGTTATTGAAGAGGAAGTGTGGATTGACAATACCTTTTAATTGGTTCAGCTCAGCCCTGAGCTTGTCTTTTTCCAGTTGTTCATTTTCTTTTTCTGTGTACCGTAGTTTGGCGTAATGGTAAAGCGTTTCAAAACCTACCAGCAGAAAAAAGAAGGCAAAGAAAGCATTGAAGAAAGCGTAGCCCCATAAACCAACTGCAATCTGATTATTGTTGATCGTTACCCCCGATTTTATATGTACAGTAACATCTACTTGGTCCGACAGGAAATTAACCTGGATGAAAGTACTGAGCGCCAGGACCACGGTGGAGTATGCCAGGCCGGCAACAATGACTGCCCAGATGCGGAAAGGAGGCTTAAGCCAGGTTTGTGCGCGACTGCGATAGATGATAAAACGGTTACCTTCTGTAATCAACAGGATGCAGGCCAGAGATATAAGGGTGCGCAGGATCTTTGCCGTATCGGCACGCAGATATATCTTATTGGCATAAATGACCAATAAGAAAGGAAGCACAACAATGAGAATGCGGAACCATTTATCACGGACCTTTATCAATACACCATGGATTTTATTGCCGGAAGGCGGGGTTAACCCATGCAAAGAAAAATTACCCGGGCCGCAGCACCGAAAATTTGTGTATGAATTGAGATTTTAGGCGAATGAACTGTTGGGACGTGGATTCCGGGTTTGGGGTTCAGCGTTGGGGGGTTGCTACCGCGGGCTGTTGGTCGGCTAAGTCTAACTGATTGAAAAACAGGCTGGGAAAATAATTTTTAAAGACCGGTTTTGCTACTGACATACTGCTGTCACCAGGTGGTTGTTGCTTTGTATCATAATAGCAAACCTATGTTTTACACTACCATTAATCAGACCAGCCTGCTCACTCAATTACAAGATATGGCCGCTTACAACCTGTGGGCCATTACCCGGCTTACCGGCTGGCTTCAGTCCAAACCAGACACATTACTGGAAACGGCAGCCGCTTCCAGCTTCCCGGGTATCAAGGCCACACTGCAGCATATCCTGGAAGTAGAACAGGGATGGCTGGGCCACCTGCAGCAGGCGCCGGCAGGCATACGGCAGGAGCCGGATGGCAGCCTGGAAGCCGTGCTGGACAGCCTGGTGGAGCATGCGGGTGCTTTTAATGATTATGTACAGTCGCTGACGGAGGAAGAATTACAGGAGGATTGCTATTGTAATGTGTTGTTCGTGGGCGAGATTTGCCGGCCCCGGTTTGAAATTATCCAGCACTGCCTGAACCATAGTACTTACCATCGGGGGCAGGTGGTAACAATTGGCCACCAGGTAGGACTAAAGGATGCGCCGATGACGGATTATATGTTTTATGTGCTGCGGGTGAAGGCCTTTGCCGGGTCCAAAGGGCTCCCTGGGGAGAAGATGGAAAGACGGGAAGGAAAACGCCAACCCGCTGTGCGTAACAGTTTCCTGGCAGTGAATTTTTTCAGTAAATAACCCAAATACGATGACCACAGCAGCCATTGTTCAATACCGGTTGTACAATCAGCAGCTTTCGCAACCTTCACTTAAACAGCCTGGAGAGCTGGTGCATTGGATGGGCTCCATGCAGGCGCAGGATTACCTGGGCGCTAAATGGAGTATTGGCCTGCGCCTGCCCGGTTCTACAGATGAGGACATTGAACAGGCGATTGCAGACAGGAAAATTATACGCACCTGGGGACTGCGGGGCACCTGGCACTGGATGGCGCCGGCAGATGTGCATTGGATGTTGCGCCTGGTGTCGCCCAAAATCCAGCAGAAGTATGCACCCTACCTGAAGCAGGAATCACTGGATGCGGCCAAAGTGAAGAAAAGCAATAAAGTGCTGGTGAAAGCATTGCAGGATGGCCAGGCGTTGACACGGGAAGAACTGACTGGCATACTGAGCAAAAACGGTATCAAGGCATCCAATTACGGGATAGGGCATTTGTTGTTGCATGCCTCACAGGAACAGTTGATCTGTATGGGTCCCCGGCGGGGGAAACAGTTTACCCATGTATTACTGGAAGACTGGATACCAAAAGATAAAAGATTTGAGCCGGCTGACCCGTTGGCCGAGCTGGCGCTACGTTATTTTACCAGTCACGGCCCTGCTACGGTGAAGGATTTTATGTGGTGGGCAGGACTTACCCTGGCAGAAGCACGTAAAGGCATTGAACCCATGCAGGACAAACTGGAAAGGGTGGAGGTGGAAGGCATCACTTACCTGATGTCGTCGGATAGGCCGGCTTTGAAGAAGAAAGTTACTGTTCACCTGTTGCCGGGATTTGATGAATATTTACTGGGCTATACCGACCGCAGTGTAGTCGTGGAAGATAAACATGCCAAAAAGCTGGCCATGACAGCCAATGGTCAATTCAGTTCCACGATCGTAGTGGGCGGGCGGGTAGATGGTATCTGGAAAAGAACGATGGACACAAAAAATGTTGACATAACTACTACTTATTTCGATGCTGCCGGTAAGTCTGTACAGCAGGCGGTAGCTGTAGCGGCACGGCGGTATGCGAAGTTTCTCGGGCTGAAAGCTGATTTATAGCAGAGATAAGCAGCCAGTTTTTATCTTGCAGGCTGAATGTCTTCTGATCAACATATTAAAGTAGCGGTAGACGCGGTCGTGTTTGGTTACTCCAGGCAGGAAGGCGTGTCGGTACTGCTCATACAACGTAAGTATCCTCCTTTTCAAAATAGTTGGGCTATACCAGGTGGTTTTGTATTGGAAGAAGAGTCGCTGGAAGCGGCCGTGCGCCGGGAATTACAGGAAGAAACAGGCATTGCCGTCAACTACCTGGAGCAATTGTATACGTTTGGCGATCCTGGGCGTGACCCGCGGCAGCGTATTATATCCATTACTTATTTCGCCCTGGTGAAATCGGCTCAATTCCAGCAATTGAAGGCGAGTACAGATGCAGAACATGCACAATGGTTTGGCATCAAGGAGCTACCCCCGCTGGCTTTTGACCATGAAGCTATTTTGCAGACCGCCATTGAAAGGATCAGGGTCAAGATCAGGTACCAGCCAATAGGGTTTGAGCTGTTGGACAAGGTATTTTCTTTTGCCGACCTGGAGCATTTGTATATGACCCTGCTGGACAGGGATATTGACCGCCGCAATTTTTCCCGGAAGATGATGGCGCTGGGCATACTGGATGAAACCAATGAGGTAGCCAGGGCAGAAGGCAAAGGCAGGCCCAGTAAAATGTACCGGTTTAATGAGCAGCGGTACCAACAACTGGAAAAAGAGGGGATGAATTTTGAGATCTGAGAAAATAGACCTAATCCACACATAAACAACATTTTCCACAAAACTCCACGCTTTGTATTATTTCTTATCACCAGCCTTATGTTAATTTTGCGTCTTTTTCACGCAAAATATTTGGCGCATTCAGAAAGGCTCTCTATGTTTGCGTAGAAATGACGCAAAATGAAGACAACAGGAGTTATCATCGCCCGCTTCCAGACCCCTTACCTGCATGAGGGGCATCAATACCTGGTGAATGAGATCAGGGCCAAACACAATAAGGTGATCATCATATTGGGTGTATCGCCGGTAAAAGGTAGCCGCCGCAATCCTTTTGATTATTATACCCGCGAAAAATTACTGAAGCACTTCGCGCCCGAGCTGCTGGTACTGCCCCTGAGCGACCATCCGGATGATGCCATGTGGAGTGAACACCTGGACGGGTTGCTGACCGGCAGTTTCCCCCAGGAGTCCTTTGTGTTATATGGAAGTCGCGACTGTTTTATTCCTTATTATAGTGGTCATTTGCCGGTGGTAGCGCTGCCCGAGCTGGGCGATCACTCTGCCACCGCCATCCGTGATGCCAATGCAGATAAAGTGCTTGACTCTGTTGATTTCAGGATGGGCATCAATTATGCCTATCACAATATGTATGAAAAAGTTTACCCCACAGTAGATATTGCTGTATTGAGGAATAACGAAACAGAAGTATTACTGGGCAAAAAGCATGGCGTGGCCCAATGGCGGTTTCCCGGTGGCTTTGCCAATCCTGCTGATGCCTGCTATGAGGATGCTGCCGCCCGTGAGCTGCAGGAAGAATGTGGTGAACTCATCACCGGACCCATGCAATATGTAGGTTCTGCCCGGATTGATGACTGGCGGTACCGCAGCGAAGCCGATAAGATCATGACCTTGTTTTTCAAGACTGATTTTGTGGGCGGTGAGGCGAAGGCCAATGATGATCTGGGTGAAGTCGCCTGGTTTCCGGTTGCTTCCCTGCAGCACATGATAGAAGAGAACACGATTGCAGCCGAGCACCATGTGCTGGTAAATATGCTGGTAAAAAATGTGCGCTTGTCTGCCCAGACTATTGAACAATAAACTTAACCCTTATACTTTTTTACGCTAAAAATGAACACGATGAAAACCCAGGAAAATATCTTACTGCTTGCCGACGCCTATAAATACTCACACCACAAGTTATATTACCCCGGCACCACCAAGATCTATTCTTACCTCGAAAGCCGCGGCGGCCAGTTTGACGAAACAGTATTCTTCGGATTGCAATATTTCCTGAAGTATTACCTCGAAGGGGAAGTGATCACAACGGAAAAGATTGATGCAGCAGCAGGCTTCCTGGAACAGGTATTTGGCCGCCAGGATGTATTTGACCGCAGCAAATTTGATTACATCGTTCAAAAGCATGGCGGCAGGTTGCCCGTGCGAATCAAAGCTGTACCCGAAGGCACCCACGTACCGGTAAATAATGTATTGGTTACGATCGAGAATACTGACCCGGAATGTTTCTGGCTTACGAATTTCCTGGAGACTTTGCTGATGCAGGTATGGTATCCATGTACGGTGGCTACCCTATCCAGTGCTGTCCGGACAATCGCCACTGAATATTTCCAGGAAACAGCTTCTGAAAGCGCTATGGCTGCTATTGATTTTGTGTTGAATGATTTTGGCTTCCGTGGTGTGAGCTCTGTAGAAAGTGCGGGCCTGGGTGGTGCGGCGCACCTGCTGAACTTCAATGGCAGTGATAATATTATGGCCAGTGTGCTGGCGCAACGGTATTATGGCGCCAACAGGGTAATTGGATTATCAGTTCCCGCTACGGAGCACTCTATCTGCACCTTGCTGGGTGAGGAAGGAGAACTGGAAGTGTTTAAGCATGTACTGAGAACTTTCCCCAGTGGTACGGTAGCCTGTGTTTCTGACTCTTTTGATATTTTCAGGGCCTGCAGTGAATACTGGGGTACAGAATTGAAGGAACTGGTGTTGAGCCGGGATGGCGTACTAGTAATCCGCCCGGATAGTGGTGATCCTGTATTCACACTGTTGAGGGTATTTGACATATTGATGGATAAGTTTGGTTACACCTTCAATGAAAAAGGATATAAAGTATTGCCTCCACAGGTGCGTGTGCTGCAGGGTGATGGCGTTACAGTAGACACGATCCGCCACATATACAGCGCCCTGAAGATTAATGGCATCAGTGCTGAGAACCTGGTACTGGGCATGGGGGGCGCTTTGTTGCAGAAGGTGGACAGGGACACCCAGCAATTTGCCTTTAAATGTTCTTATGCAGAAGTAAATGGCGAGGCTACTGATGTACAGAAACATCCTATCGAGATTGACTCACACGGCAGGCTGGTGGAATCATTCAAGCGGTCAAAGGCGGGTCAGTTGAAACTGATCCAAACAGAAGAAGGCTATCGCACCATACGCAAAGAGCAGGGACCTGCATTCAAAGATGAACTGGTAACCGTATTTGAGAATGGCGCGCTGACCTATGAAGTAAACTTTGAAGGAGTACGGGAGCGGGCCTGTAAGGAAAAGAAGGAAGTAACGGTAGATTAATTTAGCAGCTATGGCCATTCAATATATTAAAGGAGATGCCACAGCGCCTGTCGTAAGTGGCAATAAAATTATAGTGCACGTGTGTAATGACATTGGAAGTTGGGGCAGGGGTTTTGTGATGGCATTAAGTGCCAAATGGAAAGAACCGAAGCAATCATACAAGAAGTGGTTTCAGTCAAAAGAAAATTTCGCATTGGGTGAAGTGCAGTTTGTTCCTGTAAGTGCTGACACGTGGGTGGCTAATATGATCGGCCAGCATGATATCAAAAACGATAAAGCCGGCAATCCACCTGTAAGGTATGATGCCATAAAGATCGCTCTTGAGAAAGTGGCATTGTTTGCCAAAGAAAAGAATGCAAGTGTACATATGCCCCGCATAGGCTGCGGCCTTGCCGGAGGCACCTGGGACAAAATGGAACCTGTGATCGAAGCAGTAAGTAAGCAAGGCGTTCCTGTAACTGTATATGATTTATGAAATACTCATTAGACATACTAAAGAAACATATTGAAGCAGAACAGCCTGTAGAATACTTATTCTTCTGGGGGCATACGCAAAAACAGGGAGGGGTTGTTGATAAATCCTGTCTAAGCCAGTGGTTTCCTGCCGCATTCACAGTGGACGGCATTACCTATCCCACGGCTGAGCACTGGATGATGGCCAGGAAAGCTTTGCTCTTCGATGATCAGGCAGCTTACGAACAAGTACTGGCAACGAATAAGGCCGGTGCAGCCAAAGCCATTGGCAGAAAGGTAAAGAATTTCGAGGCTGTTGTATGGCAAAAAGAGGGTTATGGCTTTGTAACAGAAGGCTCCTATCATAAGTTTTCCCAAAACCCACTGTTAAAGGAGTTTTTATTGAGAACAGGAAAAAAGGTTATTGTAGAGGCTAGTCCAATGGATCGCATCTGGGGTATCGGGCTATCTCAGAATTCTCAGGATGCTATGAACCCTTTCAAATGGAAAGGAACCAACCTGCTGGGGTTTGCGCTGATGGAAGCAAGGGACCGGTTATTAACTTAAAGACATTACTATTTAAAAAGAGATGTATGAACCAACGTGAGCGTGTGGCTATCGCAGAAGATACGCTGCAATTAATTGAACAAGGGTTTTATATTAATACAAATGGCGACCGGGTGGAAACAAAACCGGTTTTACAACAAGCCATTGATAACACCCGGCTGTTTACACCGGAAGCGTTAGCTGATATCCGGGATGATTTTAAGAATAGTCAAAGCTTTGACACTAACTGTGAGGTAACGAATGAAACAACACTGGATGCTGTTAGGCGGTTGTCCACAGCAGGTTTCAGCAAGGTACTCTGTTTGAACTTTGCTTCGGCCAAAAATCCCGGTGGTGGATTTTTAGGAGGAGCCATAGCGCAAGAAGAATGTATCGCGCGGGCTTCTGGATTGTATCCCTGTCTGTTGACGGCTCCCGGTTATTATTCCTACCACCGGAAACAATCCACCTGTTTGTATTCTGATCATATGATTTATTCTCCCGGTGTCCCGGTGATGAAAGATGAAGCAGGCAACCTGCTCGACGCATTGGTATGTCCCTCCATTATCACATCGCCTGCTGTAAATGCCGGGGTAGTAATGGAACGCGAACCTTCCAACCGGAACCAGATCACTCCTGTGATGCGTGTAAGGATTGAGAAGCTGCTGGCGCTTTGTGCACATTATGGCCATGATACGCTGGTATTGGGCGCCTGGGGTTGTGGCGTTTTCCGGAATAACCCGGAGGATATAGCCACCTTATTCCAAGAGACTTTACAAGGACCTTTTAACCGGCAGTTCAGGAAGATCGTTTTTGCGGTAAAAACGAATAAGGAGAGTATTATAGAGCCGTTCAGGCAAAGATTCATAAACTAGCCTAAGCTCTGGGTATAACAAGCTGAACAAATTAAACTGTTTATATATGATTTCATTTCTATTGGGGTCAGGTTTTTCTTTTGAAGAAGGAATCCCTGGTGTAAAAGAAATAAACGATCGGCTGGTAAACTTACAGGCCAAACATATTCGTATAAGTAGTGATCTTTCTGCTTCATTTTTAGAAAAAGATCAGGAAGATCCAAATGGTCGGTTTAGCCTTAAAGATCGAATGTTTGTTGAAGAGTTTATACAGTTTTACATACACGAAGTAATAAAGGATAAAAGTAAATTTAACTATGAGGATTTCTTTGATTATTATTTTTTCCCTTATCGTGATAATAACTTTCCAAAAGAGTTAAAAAATTTTCTGGATAACTACAGAAATAAAATTCAGGCTACACATAGACACATAGATGATAATATTAATTTAATTGGCCGATTTCATAATACTTTTTCTCAACTTATTGCATCACTACTAAATCAATCAAAGTATTACCAGGATGTTTCCTTGCTAAACTATCCCAAATATGATCCGTTTATAAGGTTTCTTAAATACTGTATTTCTGACCATGATATTAAAGTTCATTCATTAAACCATGATATGTTCTTTGAATTTCTTGGTTCGCATCATGAGGAAATTGCTGGATATTATTGCGATGGTTTTACAGATTTAGGCTCTCCTTACTACGGTGATGTTTCTTTTACTGATCAGGGTATAATTAAAACACATAAAGTAAGAATTAAGTTTTTTAATGGCAAATACAATAACAAGTTATGCTTTTCTAAGCTGCATGGTAGTGTAGATACGTATATATTTAACTTGGCTTCACCAACCCCCGACCTCACAAGAGTTAAAAGGAATTGGAGAGTGGGAGACCTATATAAAGAAGAAACTAATAAAGAGACTGGAGAACTCCAATATGTATCAGGCTACCAATATAACTACCCGGACTTTTTAAGTGGAACAACAGCGAAGATTCTCTACTATGATAATGAATTCTATAAACCATTATTTGATCATTTCTGTCATAACCTTCAAAGTTCAGATTACTTATTCGTCATTGGATACGGGTTTAAGGATGAAAAAATTAATGAAATGATAGAAAAAAACTACTTATCCAAAGGTAAAAGAATGATTGTTGTAGATCCATATCCGAAAGAAGATGCTTTTCAAAAAGAGTACGATATAACATATATAAGAAAGAGAATTACAGAACTCACTTATAAAGAATGGACATCTCTGTGTGAACTCAAAGCAACGGTATCATAAACATGAAAAAGGCATACCTGTTTATAGGATCAATATTTGTTTTCCAATTCTTAGTTGGTCAGGAGAAAAAAGATACCAGTACAGTATTGGAAGAAGTGGTAGTTACCTCTCCTTTTACGCCGCCCGCATCATCACCGGTAACGATGAGCCATATTTCCCGGAAGGAGCTGGAACGCAGGAATTACGGGCAAGAGCCGTCTGTATTGTTATCACAAACTCCTTCCGTCACTTTTTATACAGATGCCGGCAGCAGTTCCGGGTATTCTTATTTCCGTATACGGGGTATTGATCAAACGAGGATAAACATGAGCCTGAATGGCGTGCCACTGAATGAGCCGGAAGACCAGGGTGTTTATTTTTCCAATTACCCGGATTTTCTGGAATCGGTATCCGGTGTACAGGTACAACGCGGTGCCGGTTTTTCCAAACAGGGAGTAGCAGCCTATGGCGGCAGCCTGTATTTTGAATCGGTACGTTTCAGGGACAGTGCCGGTGGTCAGGTTTCAGCAGGGTATGGTTCTTTCAATTATTACCGGCTGAATGGAAGTATAAATACCGGGTTGAACAATAAGATGGGATTATATGCAAGGGGCTCCCATTTGCATTCGGATGGCTACCGTGATCATAGCGCCAATACATCCAGCTCGGTTTTTATTAATCCTGGCTATTGGGGTGAAAAGCACAAAGTGTATGTAGTATCCTTTTTAGGAGAACAAAAGAATGAGCTAGCCTGGATCGGGGCGCCAATGGACAGTCTGCAAAAAAATAAACGGTACAATGCCAACGGCAACCAGGAGTACGACCGCTTTCTGCAGGCGCATGTGCAGGTACATCATGAATGGCAACTCAACAGCCGCAACCAGTTGCACAGCGGTGTTTTTTACAATTACCTCGACGGCAATTATGATTTTGACTATAATCATTTTATCGGCATGCCTTCCACGGATGAGCTGTACAACTATGCTTTCCGGTCCAACTTTACTGGTGTGTTTTCTTACCATACTTATACATCCAGGCACCTAAAGTGGTACAATGGCATACAAACCCAATGGTACCAGCGCAGGCATCGGGGCAGTGAAAAGACAATCGGAGAATTGTACACGAATACCGGCTACAGGAATGAAGCCAGCCTGTTTAGCAAAGCCATTATAGATATCGGGAACTGGAGTATGTTGGGCGATCTTCAGTATCGTTACAGCAACTTTACCTACACTGGCAATGAAGTGATGCCGGGACAATACTGGAATTTCCTGAACAGTACACTGGGTGTAAGCTATCGCCTGCCTAATGGCATCCGGTTATACTATTCCATCGGGCAAACACACCGGGAGCCCACACGTAATGACCTGTTTATGGGCAATGACGACCTGACCAGAGACAGCAATGGCGAGTTGTTGTTCAACCCTGTAAAGGCGGAGCAGGCTATTGACCAGGAATTGGGTGTTAAGTATTTCGCACGGAATGTTTTGGTAAGCGCCAACCTGTATTATATGCGCTTCCGCCATGAGATCACGTTGAATGGACAGGTAGGACCTACCGGTGTTCCCCTGCACAGCAGTGCCGCCCGCAGCTACCGGAGCGGTATAGAACTGGATGCCTGGTGGCGGCTGGGCAATGGGATTGAGTTAAGGAACCAGAGCGCCACTTCGGTGAACCGGATTAAAGAAGAAGGCGTGCATCTGCAGCCTGTATTAACTCCTGCTGTTATCAGCAACCAGGAAATAAGGCTGGTGAAGAAGCGTTGGCAGGGAGGTATTGGTCTTCGTTACCAGGGTGAATCGTATATTGATTATGCGAACACAACGAAGTTGCCCGATTACTTTATCCTGAATGCCGATATGAGCTGGCAGTGGCGGGCGCTGACATGGTATGGCGTAGTGAATAATATTACGGACCAGGTGTATTATACGAATGGATTGATTACGGCATCGGGTGTTCCGGGTTACTTTATTCAGGCACCGGTGAATTTTTATGTGGGGGTAAGGGTGAACTTCAAGTAACAGTATTATGAAGAAAGGATTGGTGTTGGGGAAGTTTATGCCGCTTCATGCAGGACATGTTGCGTTGATCCATTTTGCCTTGCAGCATTGTGATGAGTTAGTAGTGATGCTCTGCGCATCGGACAAAGAACCAATCAGCGGCACTGTACGGAAAAGTTGGATGGATGAAACTTTCCGGAATGATCACCGGGTGCAGATTGCCCTGGTGGAATATGATGACGCGGTGCTGCCCAACAGTTCTGTTGCTTCCAGGGAGATCTCTGCCCTATGGGCAGCTTATATCCGTGATCATTTTCCCGGTATTGGTATTTTTGTTTCTTCAGAGCCTTATGGTGATTATGTGGCGGAATACCTGAATATTGAACACCGGTGTTTTGACCCCGAAAGAAAGCGGACGCCAATTTCGGCCTCTGCTATTTTACAGGACCCGTTTCAACAATGGTCATTTATTGCGGAAGCTGCCCGCCCATATTTTGTAAAGAAGGTCTGCCTCAGCGGATCAGAATCTACCGGTAAGTCTACCCTGACGGAGCGGCTGGCCCGTCACTTCAATACCGCCTTTGTACCAGAAATGGCCCGTGAAGTGATTGAAACAACTGAAGAAGTAGTATATGACGACCTGCTGAAAATTGCCACCCTGCATGCCACAACGATCAATGAGCGGGTAAAGCAGGCCAATAAAATCCTGCTGTGTGATACAGATGTAAACATTACAAAATCCTATTCACGTTACTTGTTTAAAAGGGAACTGGTGGTGCCGGGGTGGATTGATGCGGAAAACCGGTTTGACCTGCATTTGTTTTTAGCTACCGATTGCTCGTATGTACAGGATGGCACCCGGCTTTCCGAAACGGAAAGAAATGTACTGAGTGGTTACCACGAACGGCAATTACAGGAAAGCGGTATTGCCTATGTTACTATCCGCGGCAACTGGGAGCAGCGGTTTGAGCGGGCAAAGGCGGTGATACAGGAAACATTTTTCAAGATGGTTATATAAATAAAAGACAATCAACTTAACAAAAACGCAGGGCCATAACCCTGCGTTTAGTTTTTCTGAAATTGGATATATATTTTTAAGCGGCCATGCGCTGGTAAAGCTGGTGACTGATCGCTTCCTCTATGGTAGCAGGTACATTACCCGCAGCACTGCTGCTTTCAATAGTTGTGAGACGGTTCAGGTCTTTATCCCAGCCAAAAATATAGATGGGACTATCATCGATACTTACCCTGAAACGGGTTTCAGTGGAAAGCGTTTGATAAGGAGTAGCTCTTACTACAACCGGTTTACCGTCTATTGATAACTCGAAGATCTCTGTCCTGGTTTTCATAACACCTCCATTTTTTATTATTGAATATGGACACACTATTCCAATAACCGTGCCCCTATATGCCAAAATTCTCTTCTACAGCAGCGGTTTTAATGGGTATTTAATAGTGAATGGATGATTACTTACAAACGCTTTGGCAAATAGCTGTATAAGGTGAGCCAGAATGGCATATACTCAACAGTTTGTTAAATAAATTTCCCGTTTTATCTTACCTTTTACCCTTCATAAAAACTACAACCAAATTATGCGTTCCTATTTTGTACAGCTTTCCCTGGCTGTTACTACACTGGCAGTGGCCTGTAATGACAACAAACCAACAGCACATAGTGAAGAGGGTGCATCGGTGATGAGCGCCGACAGCCTGGCCAAACATATTGCCGTACTGGCGGCCGATGAGTTTCTGGGCCGCAAACCTTTTACAGAAGGAGAGACCAAAACGATCAACTACCTGAAAGAACAGTTTGCCCTGGCCGGACTGGAGCCGGGTAATGGCGACAGCTATTTCCAGGAAGTGCCCATGGTGAATATCACCACCACAGCAGCACCTGCCATGCAGGTGCAGGGCGCCAAAAGCAATTTCTCCCTGAAAGGTTTTGATGACTACGTGATCTGGACAGATAAAACAGATTCTTTGATCACATTGGATAAAAATGAACTTGTTTTCGCGGGTTATGGTGTAGTAGCGCCTGAATATAACTGGAATGATTATGCAGGGCTCGATGTAAAAGGGAAGGTAGTACTGGTACTGGTGAATGATCCTGGCTATAACAGTGGCGACAGCACTTTATTCAAAGGAAAAACGATGACCTATTATGGCCGCTGGACCTATAAATTTGAAGAAGCGGCCCGCCAGGGCGCAAAAGGCTGTTTGATCGTACACAATACACAGGCGGCCAGCTATCCCTTTGCAGTAGTACAAAATAATTGGAACGGATCACGCCTGCGCCTGGACAATCGCGGTAAGAGCGAACAGCTTTGCGATGTGATCGGCTGGGTATCGGGTCCCACCGCCAATAAATTACTGGCGGCCGCCAGCCTGAACAGCAGTGCACTGGCCAAAGCCGATATACGTGGTTTTAAAGGAACGCCTTTGAATGTAAAACTTTCCACCACCATGCAGGTGAAGTCTGTTTACAATAAATCGCACAATGTAATCGGCAAGATCACCGGCAGCAAGCGGCCAGATGAATACATCATTTATACAGCCCATTGGGATCACCTCGGTATTGGCAAACCGGATGAAACAGGTGATTCCATTTACAATGGCGCATTTGACAATGCCAGCGCTACTGCAGGACTGATTGAGCTGGCCCGCGCCTTTAAGAGTTTACCCGAGAAACCGGAGCGCACCATCCTTTTCCTGTCGGTCACTGCCGAAGAGCAGGGGCTTTGGGGGTCGGCCTGGTATGCACAGAACCCTATATACCCTGCTGCCAAAACAATCGCCAATATCAATATGGATGGATTGAGCCCCTTTGAACAAACAAAAGATATTATCGTAGTAGGCCAGGGCCAATCGGAGCTGGAAGATTACCTGAAAGAAGCAGCAGAGCAGTCTGGCCGGTATATAGCTTTCGAGAACCATCCGGAAGCTGGTTACTACTACCGTTCAGACCATTTCAATTTTGCCAAAGTAGGCATCCCTGCTTTGTATACGGAGCGGGGTATTGACATCGTGGGCAAAGGCGCGGCATATGGCGAAAAGGTACATGAAGAATACCGGGAAAAACATTACCACCGCCCTTCTGACGAATATGATGCCGCTACGTGGACATTGGCCGGCGGACTGGATGACCTGAAACTGTTGTTCCAGGTAGGAAAGCGGATCGCTTCCGGCGATAAAGTGCCCGGATGGAAGGAAGGATCGGAGTTCAAGGCGAAACGATGATTGGTTCCAACAACTTTAAATATAAAAGCCCGGCTACCTATCTGCGCCGGTTTTTTTTATTGCCTGCTAGCAAAAAGACCTGTAAGCCTTATACCGGTTTCAGTTGGGCCTCGCCCTTATATTCCCAATATTCTTTTATAATGTTGCCATTCAGTAACTGTTTTAGCCGGCGGGCAAAACGTTCGCCGCAGATAATACCTTTTTCATCTTTCCGTCCCAGGAAAGCCACTACCGGTAGTCCGTCCCGGTCGGTCTTAAAGGCCAGGTCATAGCGCTGAAACTTCGTTTCAATGAGCGACGAAGGTGCATACTTCTTGTTGAGGATCTTTAAAATTTGTTCTCCGAGGTCCATAGTAGTACGTTTTTATAGTTATCAATGTAGTACGAATGACAGGACGACTACGGATCCGGGGTATCTTACAAGTAGGTTATACAGTAATGTCCAGCACGGGCTTATAGGCTTCGTTTGGCGCCAGGATGCGGGCAGGCCTGGGCCGCTGTTTTTCGGATGCCCTCCTTTCAAGCCACTTGGTTACACCCACTGCAATGAGCCCTCCCGCCACATTCAAGCCCACCGTGAGCCAGCGCCGCTTATCCCGCTCTCCCAGGCGACCGGGCCGTGGAGCAGATGGGTCAATTTTACGGACCAATTCGTGTAAAATAGTAACACTTATAGCGCCGGCAAGCCCACCGGCCAGCGAAGTAAGTAGTTTCATAACCTCTTTTTGAAAACTGATAAAAGAATAATGCCAGGGGAATACAAGAATGCAGCATTCAGAAGCCAGTATCCAGAAGCTTGAGCGCAGAAACGAAAGATGCGCCTACAGAAAGGGGGGTTATTCTTCCTTTTTGGACAGGTTGGCGATAGCCTGCCTGATGAGCTCCGGCTCATAGCCTTTTTGCAGCAGGTAATCGGTGGTTTTGCTGAGTTTTACATAGTGGTTCACCCCCTCGCCTTTGACCGAAGCCCATTTTTTCTGCGCCAGCGTCTGCAGGGTTTTGAGGTAATCATCCTCCTCTATTTCCTTCAGGGCTTTTTTGATACAATATTCACTGACCCGCTTTTGCTTGAGCTCATATTTTATTTTGATACGGCCCCACTGTTTGAGGCGGAAACGCCCGCCGGCAAACTGGATGGCAAAACGCTCTTCATTGAGGTAGTTCTCTTCAATAAGTTGTGACAACAATTCTTCCACCTGTTGTTTGTACAGGCCAAAGGAGTATAGTTTTTCCTTCACTTCCAGGTGACTGCGCTCCTGGTAGCCGCAATAGTGACGGGCTTTTTGCAGTGCCTGTTCCTTGGTAAGCTGTTTACGGTTGAGCATGGCGTCAAAAATAGCATAGGCTGCTTATACTTCTTCCAGGCGCTCTACACAGCCATACTCCGTTTTCAGCAGGTCGTCATAATGATCGGCCTGTTTAAAGAGCGTGCTGAACATACCGGCGCCAATCTCCTTGGAGATGTCCAGGTCATAAATAATGCAGGACAGTATGATATTCTGGCTGGCGCAGCTTAATACCAGGCCATTCATACGATAATTTTCCTGCAGCAGGAACTGGTACAGCGGTTTGATCTTTGTGCCATCCGGCGGCAGTTGACACAGGTAGGCGTCACCTGCAATGAAATAGTTATCAGGATTGTAACTGATCTTGATCTTCGCACTGCCTTCCTTTACCTCCCAGCGGTTAGCGCCCGACCGGGCCAGCTTTACATCCTTGCCCAGCTCCTTCAGGATCTCTTCAATGGTTTTGGCTACGCCAACAGGCTCCGCTTCTTTTTCCGGCATTTCGGGCAACTTCACTTCTGTGCCACAGGCCGGGCAATATTTGGCAGAATCTATCGTATCGGGCAATACCAATGAATCACAACTGGGACAACGGGTAGAGGGCGTTCCCTTATGGGGCGCATACAACTGGAGGGCCGTTTGCAGGTAATATACCGGCAGGGCAAAGCCGAGGTTATCGCCTCCGCGGATAATAAAGGAGTTTACTCCTATCACCTCTCCCTGCTCATTCACCAGCGGACCACCACTGTTGCCCGGATTGATGGCCGCATCTATCTGGATAAATTTCAACCCATCCCGTATACGGTCTACTTTGGAAATAACGCCCTGCGTAGCGGTATAATTCAGTCCAAAGGGGTGGCCAATGGCAATCACTTCATCTCCGTCCTTGAGGGTTTCATAGTGTCCCAGCGGTAATGCGGGCAGTTCAACACCTCCGGGTGGCTGCAGAAAGGCCAGGTCATGTTTACGGTCGGTGTACCATACCCTCGATAAGGCTTTGTCGAAAGTTTTGCCGGCAATCGTCACCTCGGGATTATCGGCCACCACATGGTCATTGGTGATGATGAGGTCATATTCCCGCAGGTAAAAACCGGTGCCGGTACCCGTTTGGGTGGCAATTTGTATAATGGCAGGGTGAAACCGTTCTATTACTTCCTGTGTAGGCATAACAATGTATTGCTGAATTAGTCAAAATTAAGCACCGCGATTTCTGCAGTAAAACTGGTATTGAAATTCACCAGCGTATCATAACGCAGGTTGCCGGTCTTAAACTCCAGTTTGGTGTATTTGTGTTTCCACACAGCTACTATATCTTCTATACGCTGACGGATATTGTCCACTTCAAATTCATTGGCGGCCGCATCATAATAGGGTGTGGTAAAGCCGAGCGCCACAAAATAATCCGCATGGTTGATCTGCATGTATAACCGGAACAGATCGGCAAGCGGCCGGGGCAGGCTGTAAGAATACTGGCAGAAAGAAAACCCGTATTCCAGTATGGCATTGGCAATAAGCGGGTACTGGTTATCGCGGTACCAGATCATATTCTGGGTGGCCGCATTAATGGCCTCATTCACCGACTTATGGTTCTGCGGGGCCACGATGGAAAAAGTATGCTTGGAACGGAAGAAGAAAGGATATACTTCTTCGGACGATTTTGCCAGGAACTTGCGGTAGGCTTCTATCATGGCCTGGTTGCGCTCGGTAATCTGCTTTTCATCCTTGCGGAAATAAATGTCTACAATCTTTTCCAGTTCAAGCTGCAGCTTGCCTTCAGGACAAAGCATATAATCAATCCGGAAAGCAAGGGCCAGCAGCATATAAGCAATAGCGCCGGAAAACTTATCGGCATCGAGACTGGCGGTATAGTCAATGGCATCCTGGATCCATTTGGACAGGAATTTGTACCGGATCTCTTTTTCGGCAGCGGGTACTTCAGTGATGTGTTCCGTATCTATCGTTTGCAGGGCAGAGAATTCCTGCACCAGCAGGTCATCCAGCTTATCGGCTTTAATGGCCAGCTCTTTCAAACCATAATAGAGTTTATTCGGATTGGCCGCTTTGATATTACTATCGAACCGCATGCAGAGGCGATCGCCATCGAGGGCATACCGGCTGTAATACAGGTTGAAATTCATTTCGAGCAGGCGGCGCATCACCGGCACGCTGGGCTGCGCCATTTTCGCAAGGGTCACTTCTGCCATCACCCGTTCCTGGTTGAACTCGCCCCGCACTATTTTGGAGCCCTGGTACAGGTGGAACCGCCCTTCGGCGCCATTGCGTTCCAGCACTACATTCTGCTCAGCCTCATCGCGCAGGTAATTAAAAAAGGCTTCTACGCTTTCGGGGTATTGCTGTTGTTTGAACAGGTTATCAGATTCCGTCCAGCAGTTTACCTTTTCTACTGTTTTGTTGTTGTCTGAATAACGACCAAAAGGAATGGCAGGATCTTCCGTTTTCTTCTTGCCCCAGCCAAAAAGTTTGTCGAACATAAATAAGAGTTTGTATCGCTCCGCAGAGCGGGATAAAGTTGCCCGAATGAAGGTATTTAATTTCGTGCCATATTCACAATCTCTTGAGGATAATTAGTTTATTGTGTTTCCGGGGGAAGAAATTTGTCTGTGGGAACCCCCTTATCTTTGCGGGATGTTAAAAGAAACGCTTATTAACGCTACCGAAGCAGGCGCGGAGGTGATACAACACTACTTCAACAATAAAAACCTGCAAATCAGTAATAAAGAAGGAGTCAACAACCTGGTCACCGAAGCAGATCATGCTTCTGAAAAAGCCGTCCTGGAGATCATCAAACAAGCCTTTCCCAATCACTTTATCGTGAGTGAGGAAGTGGGGGAGATCGTAATGGACAGCGAGTACAAATGGATCATTGACCCTATTGACGGCACGGTGAACTATGCGCATGGCATTCCCCTTTGCTGCATTTCCATTGGTTTGGAGCAGAGCGGAAAGATGATCATGGGCGCAGTATACAACCCTTTCCTGAATGAGTTTTACTTCGCAGAACGCGGCCAGGGCGCCACGCTGAACGGTCAGTCGATACAGGTGAGCAATCAGCCCGACCTGATGAAGGCCTGCCTGGTAACCGGTTTTCCCTATACCTATATCAATCAGCCCAATGGGCCCCTGGAAGTGTTCTCCCGTTTTATACGCCAGGGCATCCCGGTCCGCCGCCTGGGATCTGCCGCCATTGATCTTTGCTGGGTGGCTGCGGGCCGGTTCGACGGGTTCTATGAACATAAGCTACAGGCCTGGGACAGTGCAGCGGGGTTCCTGATGGTTGAAGAAGCCGGTGGCAAAGTGACGGATTTTAAGGGCGATTATTATTCTCCCTACCAGCCGCATATTGTGGCCACAAACGGGAAGATCCACGATGATATCCTGCGCTGGATCAATGACAAGGTATAATGTTTCCATTTCAACAGCATTCACCTAAAAGCGAATTTGACCATGAGTGAAAGAACTGAAATAACCGACCTGGGCGAGTTTGGGCTCATTGACCACCTTACAAAGAATATTGAGCTGCAAAATGCCTCCTCTGTACTGGGTGTGGGAGATGATGCCGCCATCATTGACCATTTTGGCAAACAAACCGTGGTCACCACGGACATGCTGGTGGAAGGCGTTCATTTCGACCTGATGTACACCCCCTTAAAGCACCTGGGCTATAAAAGTGTGGTGGTGAACCTGAGCGATATCTACGCCATGAATGCCATGCCCACGCAAGTTACCATGAGCCTCGCTTTCAGTAACCGGTTCAGCCTGGAGGCATTGGATGAGTTTTATGAAGGGGTGTATGCCGCCTGTGAAAAATATGGGGTAGACCTGGTGGGGGGTGATACCTGTTCTTCTCAAAAAGGGTTTATTATATCCGTTACCGCCATTGGCGAAGTGGCGCCGGATACTTTTATAAAAAGAAGTACCGCCCAAAAGGGTGACCTGCTTTGCTGCAGCGGCGATCTCGGGGCCGCCTATGTAGGGCTGCTGTTCCTGGAACGGGAGAAGCAGATCTACCTCGAAAACCCTAAAATACAGCCCGACCTGGAAGGCGAATCCTATGTAATAGGCCGGCTGCTGAAACCCGAAGCAAGGAAGGATATCATTGAGTTTTTTGCGCAAAGCAGTATCAAGCCTACGGCAATGATGGATATCAGTGACGGGTTGAGTTCTGACATTTTACACATTTGTCAGGACAGTAACCTGGGCTGCCGTCTATACGAAGAAAAAATCCCGATTGCGGAGGAAATGCGGCGGGCAGCCTTTAAATTTGAGATTGACCCTACAGCCTGTGCGTTGAGCGGCGGAGAGGATTATGAATTGCTGTTCACCCTGCCACAATCTGATTACGAAAAACTCGTTCTTAATGAGCAGATCAGCGTGATCGGTTATATGACAGATGCGGAAGAGGGGACAAAGATTTTAACGAAAGGCGGCGGTACGCACAATATAACGGCGCAGGGCTGGAATGCATTTAAGAATACCTGAGTTTAAATGGTTTTGCATGAGGCAGTGGTTACCCTGTTTTGTAGTGATCGTGTTGGCGATGTTTTCCATAGGATGCGCTTCTTCCCGGAAGTCATTTGATCCCAATAAGAAATATGCTGCTGCACAGCTTCAGCAGGACTACCATTATTTCCGCAACATACTGGAAGAATCACATCCCAGCCTCTACTGGTTTACCCCTAAAGACAGCATGGATTATTTTTTCAATACTGGTTACAACAGTATTAACGACTCCATGAGTGAGCCGCAATTCAGGAACTTACTGGCCTGGGTAACCAGCAAGATCCGCTGTGGACATACCGCTGTTCGCTTCTCTAAACCCTACAGCAGCTACCTCGATACAGTAAGGTTACCGGTATTCCCGCTTCACCTGAAAGTATGGCCGGATTCTATGATGGTCATTACCAACCTGAACCGGAAAGATTCTATATTGAAACGGGGTACAGTGATCACTGGCATCAATGGCTGGCGCACGGCACAACTGGCAGATACTTTTTTTAATTATGTTTCCGGCGACGGCTATACACAAACCGGCAAATACCAGATACTGAGCAACCGTGGCAGCTTCGGCAACCTGTACCGGAATATATTGGGATTAACCGACCAGTTCACGGTCACCTACCGCGACAATGATGACACGGAAAGAGAAACCGTGATACCCATTTATGATCCCCGTGCAGATACGGCCAACCGCGGCAGCACAGGCAGCAGGCCCACAGGAAGGCCGCCCAGGCAGGCGCCCCGTGCCCCAATGCTCAATGGTGTGCGCAGTGTGCAGATTGATACCTCGCTTTCCTCGGCCTATATGACGGTGAATACCTTTGCCAAGGGTAATAAACTGCGGCCTTTCTTCCGGCGCTCATTCAGGGAACTGAAAAAGCGGAACATACAGCACCTCGTGGTAGATGTGCGTTCAAACGGAGGCGGTGATGCCGGCATTTCCACGAAACTCACCCGCTACCTGGCCAATAAAAAATTTAAGCTGGCCGACTCCCTCTACACCCCCCGCAGAACCAGCCATTATACCAAATACATTCAATGGCAGCCGGTGTACTGGCTCATGATGCAGGCCATTACCCACAAGAAAAAGGACGGACTGTACCATTTTGGTTATTTTGAACGGCATTACTTCAAACCCAAGAAGCGCAATCATTTTAATGGTGATATCTACATCATTACCGGCGGCAATTCTTTCTCCGCCACTACCTTGTTTGCGGGCGTATTAAAAGGTCAGCACAATGTGAAGATCATTGGAGAAGAAACAGGCGGCGGCGCCTATGGCAACTCTGCCTGGATGATCCCGGATGTTACGCTGCCCAATACCGGTGTCCGTTTCCGGTTACCGAGGTTCAGGCTGGTGATGAATAAAGACCTCGTAAAGGATGGCCGGGGTATTATACCCGATATTGAAGCAGCTCCTACGGCAGAGACTATCCGCCAGGGCGTTGACCCTAAAATAGATACTGTACGTAAGTTAATTATGCAAAAAAGTGGCATGGCCGCCCATCCGAAGCCATAAACTATTGTATTACCTGCTGCACCTTCAGCGCGTCATCAAACACCACCATATAGGCTTCATAACCCTTGGCAATAAGACCGGCTTTTTTACCACGCAACAACTGCGCAGGATAAGTAGATGCCATGCGCAAAGCTTCTTCTAAAGGAATATTCACATGCTCCACGGCGTTTTTCACACATTGCATCATTGTAAGCGCGCTGCCGGAGAGCGTTCCATCAGGCAACGTATAACGATCTCCTTTAAACAGGTGCTGGTATTCACCGGTTGTTGTTTCCGCCACCGCATCGGTAATAAAGAACAACCGCTCCTTCATGACCGACTTGGCAATTTTCACCGCCGCATAATCCACATGAATACCATCGCAAACAAGGCTGCTTACCACGGCAGGATGATTAAAGATGGCGCCCACCATACCGGGTTCCCGGTGTTGTAGTGGCGACATAGCATTGAACAAATGCGTAGCCGCCGGTATCCCAAGGTCAAAGGCGCCCATGGCCTGTTGGTAAGTAGCATTGCTATGACCTGCTGATACAATGATATTATGCTGCAGGAGCAATGCAATAATAGCCGGGTCACATTGTTCCGGTGCCAGGGTGATCATCTTAAAAATAGCCGCCCCCCGTTCCAGCAATAGCTTTACTTCTTCCAGGGTAGGTTGCTTAATACAATCCAACAGGTGAGCGCCGCGCTTTACCGGATTCATATACGGGCCTTCCAGGTGCAGGCCCAGTAATCCTTTACCGCCCTGTTCCCAATACAGCTTCACTACCTCCATTCCCTGCAGGAACTTCTCAATGGTATTGGTGGCCATGGTGATCATGAAATGGGTGCAGCCACCGGCCAGGCAATATTCATACGTAGCCTGGAGGGATGCCACACTTATTTCGTGTGAGAACAGCTTACCGTTACCACCATAGATCTGCAGGTCAATAAAGGCAGGCGCAAGATGATGACCCTGTAAATCATGTACGGTATAATGCGATGGCACTTCCGTTGCCGGTACCACATCAACGATGATGTTATTTTGGGTGAGAACAGCTTTATTCGTTTCTATAGCATGACCGGTAAACAGGCGGGCATTGGTATAAGCAATGGACATGGAAAGGTTTTATGATTGGATGATGAAGTTATCCGCATCCTCCAGGAAGGGTAATTTATGGCGGATCTCTTCCAGTTTTTCTTTTTGCAGTGTTAACGTATGTATGTCTTCTTCATGTGCTTTGGTATATAATACTTCACCCATGGGGTCCACGATCATACTATCACCGCTGTGATAAATATCATTGCCATCTTTACCCACGCGGTTGGCGCCTATCACATAACACTGGTTTTCGATGGCCCTCGCCTGCAGCAATGTTTTCCAGGCATGGTTGCGCCGTTCGGGCCAATTGGCTACGTATATCAGCAAGTCATATTCCGCTTCATTGTTAGCAGCTTCTGCTTCCGTAAGCGGCGTAGCCTGCCGGGCCCATACCGGAAAACGGAGATCATAGCATACCAGTAAATTAATCCTCCATCCCTTAACCGAAGCGATGAGGCGCTTATGGCCGGGTGTATAATGTTCATGCTCACCTGCATAGGCAAATAAATGCCGCTTATCATAATACCCATATTGTCCGTTGGGCAGCATCCACACAAGGCGGTTATAATAATGGCCGCTGTCTTCAATAATAAGACTGCCGGCAAGGATGATCTTCTTTTGTGCAGCCATTCTTTTCATCCAGTTGATGGTTTCGCCTTCCATGGTTTCTGCCAGTACTTCAGGCTTCATACTAAAGCCGGTACTGAACATTTCGGGCAATACCACCACTTCTGTTTTTGGTAATTGGCCGATCTTTTCTTCCAGCATCTGCAGATTGGCGGCTTTATCTTCCCAATGCAGGATGGTTTGTATGGTGGTGACGGTGAGCGTGGACATAACGAATGAATAAATATTGATTAAAGGCGGTCATCGGGCACCTGTTCTTCCTCCGGTTTGTGGTTGGTTGCCGCCTTCCGGTCGCACAGGATATGCGCCAGCTTGGCTACCAATGCTGTCCAGCCGGTTTGATGACTGGCGCCCAGGCCACTGCCGGAGTCGCCATGAAAATATTCATAAAACAGGATGAGATCTTCATTACCCGGCCGCTCATAGAACCAGCTTTCTTCACCATTTGTGGGCCGTTTACCTTTTTCATCTTTATCAAACAACTTGATAAGTCTTAACGTGAGTTCGTCGGCTACCTGCATCAGGTTCATGCGGTTGCCGGAACCTACCGGGCATTCCACCAGCAGGTCGTCACCATAAAATTCGCCAAAGCGGCGGATGGACTGAATAATGATATAATTAATAGGCATCCACACAGGGCCACGCCAGTTGGAATTGCCACCAAAGAAGTCAGACGTAGAATCGCCGGGATCATACTGCACCTTATAATCAACACCATTAATGGTAACCTCATAAGGATGCTTTTCATGGTACTTGGACAAAGCCCTGATACCATAGTCCGACAGGAATTGCGATTCATCCAGCAGGCGCTCCAGCAACTGCACCAGCTTTTCCCGGGGCACCAGCGATAACAGGATCTCTTCGCCTCCGGCCCGTTCTTCATTGGGCCAGAAACGACCGTTCTTCAGCCGGTAATTCTCAAACCAGGTAATGCGTTTTTTGAAATCACTGAGCTTATCGAGTATCTTTTTCTCAATAACCGATACGGCAAACAAAGAGGTTAATCCTACAATGGAATATACCCGCAGGTGCAGCGGGGCCGACCCGGCTATTGAAAGGGTATCATAAAAGAACTTGTCTTCCGCATTCCACATGCCCTGTTCATTGAGCGCTTCGGCAATCAGCACAAAATGTTCAAAGAACTTCGTCGCCGTATCTTCAAATGCCTCATCCTTCATGGCTATTTCCAATGCCATGTCCATCATATTCAGCGCATACATCCCCATCCAACTCGTGCCATCGGCCTGCTCCAGTTGCATCGTACCGGGCAGTACACTGCTGCGGTTGAATACGCCGATATTATCCAGCCCAAGGAAGCCCCCTTCAAACATATTATTGCCATTGGAGTCTTTCCGGTTGATCCACCAAGTAAAATTGATGATCAGCTTCTGGAAGATCCGTTTGAGGAAGGCGATATCCCCTTTACCGGTGCGGTTCTTTTCTATCCGGTATACCTGCAGGGCAGCCCAGGCCTGTACAGGCGGATTTACATCGCCGAAGTTCCATTCATAGGCCGGCAACTGGCCATCGGGTTTCATATACCATTCCCGCATAATGAGGATAAGCTGGTGCTTGGCGAAAGTGGGGTCTACCATGGCCAGCGGAATACACTGGAAGGCCAGGTCCCAGGCCGCATACCAGGGGTACTCCCATTTGTCGGGCATGGAAATAATATCCTGGTTCTTGAGGTGCTTCCAGTCGGCATTGCGTCCATGCAGCTTGCCGGGATTCACATCCGTAATACCATCACTGGTAGTAAGCCAGCGTTCCACGTCATAGTGGTAATACTGCTTGCTCCATAAAATGCCGGAAAGCGCTTGTCGCTGGATCCTTTTCCATTCCGGATCGGTGGTAGCTCCTAATACGGCATCATAAAAAGAATCGGCTTCCTCTTTGCGGGCATTGAAAATGCTGGTGAACCCGGTAGCAAAGGGATTATCAAAAATCTTATTGCTCAGGCGCAGGTAAGTGGTCTTGGTAGCGCCCGCCCCGATATGGTACTTATACACCGGCGAAAACTTGGTCCCGGTCCGCTTTTGCTGCAGCGCCGCCAGGTTTTCCCCTTTTAAAATGGCACGGTGAAAAGCATCCTTGGTAAAAGGTGATGTATTGGGTTGGCCGCTTACAATTTCAAGGTTCGTCTCATTTTCTGTCATGAGGCTATCGGCTGCCGGCATATAATAGAGATAATAAGCCCCCAGGCGGCCATGAGTCGCTTTCACAGAAGTTTTATCTCGCCGGGTTATATGTGGCTTTTTCTCCGATTCGTCATACGACCAGCGGTTATAAAACCAGAGCACGGGCGCCAGGGTAATATCGGCCGCTTTGCTATACCGGTTGGTGATATCAATCTTTATGAAAATATCTTTGGCATTTTCCTTGGCATAGGTAACCAGCACATCAAAGTACTGATCATCGTTAAAGACACTCGTATCCAGTATTTCATATTCAGGTTCCTGGCGGGAACGGTTGCGGCTTTCTTCGCGTAATTGATCATAAGGAAAGGCCTGCTGCGGGTATTTATACAAATACTGCATATAATAATGGGTGGGCAGGTTATCCAGGTGATAATAAAGCTCTTTTACGTCTTCGCCATGATTGCCTTCATAATTGCCCAGTCCAAACAGGCGTTCTTTGAGTATCTTATCCTTGCCATTCCAGAGTGAAAGGGAAAAACAAAGGTTTTGGAAAAAGTCGGAGATGCCCGCCAGGCCATCTTCTCCCCAGCGGTAGGCACGGCAATGGGCGTGATCAAAAGGAAAATAATTCCAGGCATCACTATTCATGCTATAGTCTTCCCGCACAGTGCCCCACTGACGCTCACTGAGGTAGGGGCCCCATTGCTCCAGGGGTATTTTTTTGGCTGCATTGACGGTTAGTCGCTGATGTTCCGCAGTAGTCATAATGCTGTTTTCGTTCCACAAATCAACTATGAAAATAAAGCAAGCAACCGGTATGGCAAATATTCCTAATGGGGAATAAGGTCTTTATAACAGTGAATTTACAGCTTTGGACAGGGATAAAAAACAAAAAAGCCTTTCCGGCTTGCGGAAAGACCCTAAAAAAATAAGGTGCCGGCCACCCTCTACCGACACCTTAACAGACGCACAAATTCCAACTCACACCTTGCTTGCCTGTGTTATAGCTTCTTTTTATAGAATAAGTTCAATGGTCAATCTTTTCTAAAAGCAATCACCAACCAGATCCTTCACCCATTGACTGCCGGTGATTGCTTCCGTTCGTTTTCATGGTCGTCATTAATACATCGTTCTGATCCTGATTGTCCTTTCGTATACTTTGTTTTCGTGACTATCTTTTTCCCTTATCATCGCTTCAGGCGCGATGACAATGCAAATGTGCAATATGTAAGGTCGCATAACAATAGCATGAAGATGTGAGAATAGATACAAACACCTGTTCGCTTTTTAACTATTCTTAACGTGGCAGTCATTTTAAGTGTCTTTTCTTCCATTTATCCCCTGTTTCAGTAGAGTAATACCACTAAGTGGTATCACATATCTGTGTGGTTTTACCCAAAAGATTTCCAAAAAGAAAAAAGGGATAGCTACTTTTGATAATACATATACCCACCCCTTGTTCAGGTTAACCCTCTATAGTATCCTGCTTGTTGGCCTGCCATCGTCATTGTTGGCCCAACACCGCAAACACGTCTTCAACAGACTGTCCGCAAAAGATGGTCTTGCCTCCAATCATGTGCATAGTATACTGCAGGACCAGAAAGGGTTCATCTGGCTGGCCACCGCCAATGGCCTCCAACGTTATGATGGCCGAAAGATCGTCATGTTCCGCCCGCCGGCAGGTGATAAAAATTACCTGCCCGGTGTACCCATCAAACAGATAGCCCAGGACATCCATCACAACTTCTGGGTAAGAATGGAGCAGGAGGCTGGCATCTTCGATCCGGTAACCTTCCGGTATAAGAAAGCCATCATTAAAACGGAGGGCGAGGTACCACCACGGGCTGAATATTTTCTGTGGCTGGACAGTAAGGGAAATATCTTCCTGATCATTACCCGCTATGGCGTGCTGGCCTATGACCGGAAGACCAATACCTTCAGCAAAGATGAAAACCGCTTCCGTGTGCCCAAAGGCTGGCATGCAAGCCACATCGCGGAAGATCCGGAAACCGGCAGCTATTGGATAGGGGCCGATTCCGGCCTGGCCCTGTACAATCCACGCACCCAATCACTCAGCCATTATGCCCACAATACAGAACGCAGGCCTATCCTGGATAATCCCTTATTCAGGGAACCGGTAACAGCATTATTCTTAGATAGGCAATCCCGCCTTTGGATCACCGCCTGGGATGCACCCAAAGAGCCGGAGAAATTCTATTGCTATGACCTGGCCGGCAACAAATTGACAAAAGACACAGCAGGGTTGCGGGTCCGCACTTCCATTTACAAGGAGTTGGTAGGTTATTCCCAGCAATCACATGGTAGTATCTGGGCCTATGGTAAAATGATGCTGTTGGAGTTTGATACCCTCACTCATGAATTTGAATACATACGAAATGAATCGGCAGATGACTATGATATCAAATACGACGAAGTGTATTGTATGTATGAGGACCGGGAACAGAATACCTGGATAGGTACCGATGAAGGCGTCTATGTTTTTAATCCTTCCCGGCAGGTATTCAATACCATTGCCATGCAGGGGCCGCCACCGGATAACAGGAAAATAGACATGCAGGTAAATGCTGTTTTACAAAGGAACAACAAAGACCTGCTGGTGGGCACCTGGGGCATGGGTACACTTTCGTTCGATACCAACTTTCTGGCTTATAAGAACACGATACTGAAAGGCATGCCGTCCGGCGAAAGTGGGTATACCATGCAATGGGACCTGCATGAAGAAAAAAGAACAGGCAGGATCTGGGTAGGCTGCCAGGACGGCCGTCTCATTGTACACGACCCTGCCACCGGGAAATCTGTTTTTCATAAACTCCCCCTTACAGAACAACGCACCATCAGGCAGATCACAGAAGACAAAGCAGGCAATATCTGGCTGGCTACCCAATACGGACATATCATCAAATGGGACCCTGCAGCAGGATATGGCAAGGATTTCATGCAGGGATTCAGCCTGGTGCAAAACGTCCATACCATTGTTTACAAAATGATCACCGATAGTACGGATCACTTGTGGTTATGCACCCATAGGAAAGGAGTGTACAGGATCAATCCCGCTACCGGTAAAATAGCCAATCATTATAACACAAAGGGAGGCGCCGGCAAATCGCTGTATACCGATATGGCCGGTGATATTTTACAATATAACGACAGCCTGTATTTCATCAGTTCCGGCGCGCTTAACCTGCTCAACAAAAACACCGGGGCCATCCAACTCATCACCACCGATGATGGCCTGCCTTCCATGAGTGTGAAGAGTATGGAGAAAGATGAGGAGGGCAATTTGTGGCTGGGCCTTGCCGACGGGGTCTGCCGGTATAACTACAAGCGAAAAGTGTTTACCCTCTTTACCCAAAAAGATGGTATCATATACAGCAACTTTGAATACAATGCCAGCACCCGGCTGCACGATGGCAGGCTGTTTTTTGGCAACCCGCACAATTTTGTATTCTTTCAACCCAGGATAGCCTATAACGCTTCGCAACCGCTGGATGTTACCATCACGGACTTCAAATTATTCAATAGCTACCTGCCGCCAGACTCTATTATGAAACTGGAGCGGGTAGAGCTGGCGTACACGCAAAACTCCATTACTATTGAGTTTGCCGCACTGAGCTTTTTACAACGGGATAAAATTGTGTATTTCTATCAACTGGAAGGCATCAACAAAGAATGGGTCCGCCCGGATAAAGGCCTGTTTGCCAATTACACTTCCCTGCCGCCGGGGCATTATACCTTCAAAGTGATGTGTGAAAATGCCAATGGTGTGGAATCCAAAAACATTACCACCCTCAAAATATACATTCATCCTCCATTCTGGAGAACCTGGTGGTTCCTGTCGCTGGTAGGCATCGCAGTGGCCGGCCTCATTTATTTCATCCACCGCCTGCGGGTAAACCGGTTGCTGGGCATGGAAAAAGTGCGCACCCGTATCGCCCGCGACCTGCACGATGATATGGGCTCTACCCTGAGCACCATCAACATCCTGAGTGAGATGGCCAAAATGAAAGTGCAAAAAGATGCAGACAAGACCAGCGAATACCTCAATAAGATCAGCGACAACAGCAGCCGGATGATGGAAGCGATGGACGATATTGTATGGAGCATCAATCCCATGAACGACAGCATGCAACGCATCACGGCACGCATGCGGGAATTTGCCACCGGGGTGCTGGAAGCCAGGAATATTGACTTCACCTTCCGGGTAGATGAAGAAGTGCAGGACCTGAAGCTGGACATGGAAGCGCGGCGCGACTTTTTCCTCCTCTTCAAGGAAGCAGTGAATAACCTGGCCAAGTATTCCCAATGCAGGCATGCGATCATTGACATTTCCATTCAAAAGGAACGGTTGATCATGAAGATCATGGATGATGGGATCGGGTTCGATGTACAACAGGCCGATAGCGGCAATGGCCTGTTCAATATGAAAAAAAGGGCGCAGTCGCTCAACGGCCAACTGACCATGGAGTCCGCCCCGGGCCGGGGGACCAAAGTTTTGCTGGACGTACCCCTGACATAATTATGTGATTGCCACCCGGCGAATTAATACATAGCTTTGCCACTATAATACCCCCCTGAAATGATCAATGTCATATTATATGAGGACAATCCCCAGTTAAGAGAAGGACTGTCCATGTTGCTGAATGGTTCTGAAGGATTTGAGGTCATCGGCGCTTTCAGGAACTGCAATAATGTGGTAAGTGAAGTAGAAGCACTGAAACCCGATGTGATCCTGATGGACATTGACATGCCAGGCACCAATGGCATTGAAGGACTAAAGCTCATACGCCAGGGAAATACGGAAGTGAAGATCCTCATGCTCACCGTATTTGACGATAACAAAAATGTTTTTGAAGCCATCAGGAACGGGGCCAACGGTTACCTCCTCAAAAAAACACCGCCCGCCAAATTACTGGAATACATACAGGAAGCCCATACAGGCGGCGCGCCCATGAGCTCTTCCATCGCCACCCAGGTGTTGAAAATGTTTTCCCAGGTGCACAGCGATGCGAACAGCGATTACCATCTTTCCGATCGCGAAAAACAGGTATTGCAATGGCTGGTCAATGGCTACAGCTATAAAATGATCGCTTCCGAAATGTTTATTTCCATTGATACTGTACGCTCACACATTAAAAAGATCTACGAAAAGCTACACGTAAACTCCAAGAGCGAAGCCGTGGCCAAAGCTTTTAAGGACAAGATCATTTAACTTCACTTATACCTTACTGTTAATAGCTTAAATCATCCGCTCCCGGTGCTGGTATTACAGGCTAATACCTAACTGCTAAAAGCTAACTCCTGCAACCCGCATGTGATCTCCATGCTACATACTCCCCGGTTTCGGTGATCCCATTTCACATCTTTATGCTATTGTGAAGGCCTGTTTCACAGCGTAGTTTTGTTCTACAATTTAAAAACAACCTAACCATGAAAAAAGGAATGCAGGCAGTGGCGATGGCAGCTTTTCTCGGTTGCTTTGCCATACTGGTGATAGCAGCAAGCGGGAAGACAAGGCCACACGAAAGTTGCGGAAAGGAATGGAAAAAATTATCTACTATTTCATACAAACAGTAATCAGGCAGTTTTCTCAAGGGTGGTTTACGAATTCCCGTCTCACAAGGACGGGATTTTCTTTATACCCACAGGCCGGCCAGCCAGCCCAGCAGCAGGCAAATGAATACGATAACAGGAGAGGGTAGTTTGGAAAATGCCAACAACAGCCAGGTGCCGATGATCACACCGATATTCAGGATATCCACCGTTTTAAATTCCGTGATGGAAATATCTTTCATCATATACAGGGTGGAGGCCACCATAATACCCACCACCACCGCGTTAATCCCCTCCAGTGCCCGGAACACCACGGCATACCGTTGCAGGTTATGCCATATCGGGAAAAAGAACAAGACCAGCAGGGCACTTGGCAGGAAGATGGCGATAGAGGCGATCACACAACCCAGCACTTGCCAGGCAGGACCTTTATCTTTCATGGCCATACCACCCATAAAAGAGGAAATGGAAAATACAGGTCCGGGTATAGCACGCACAATACCCGCGCCGGTATAAAAATCATCCCGCTCAATACTAATTACATTTTCTTTCTTATACAGGTTCTTACGGATAACCTGTTCCGACTTCGGCCTTTCCACATATTGCTCATACATCATGGGAATTAAAACCTGTCCACCCCCGAATACGAGGCTGCCGAAACGATAGGTATTTTCAAACAGGTTCAACGGACGGCGGTTGGGCCAGTCCTGGGTCCGCGCCAACTCACTCACCACACCGGCTGTAATGAACAGAATAGCAAAAAGCCAGATATTACCCCACTTGATCTTTTTAGGGGGTATGCCTTTTTGCGGAATCCGTTTATCACTCAGGTTGGTAACAAATCCGCCGACTACTATAAGAAGGGGGAAGACCCACGGACTTTTAAACATGAAAAAAGTGATGATGGCGCTTACCGCCAGTATCACACTGGTGATCGTATTATGAATGGCCAGTTTGAACGACTTCATGGCGGCAAAGGCCAGGAACCCCACTGCCATTGGTTGAATGAACTTGAATATATCCCCGTTGTGTGAACGGCTATCAAAATATTGCAGCGCAAAAGAAAAAGCGCCCATCAGAAAACAGGCCGGAAAGATCCAGATCAGCAAAGTCAGCACCGCCAGCGGGATACCGCCTCTTTTATAGCCAATGAGGGTGAGCACCTGCGTGGAAGAAGCGCCGGGCAATAACTGGCAAAAGGAAGTATAGTCCAGTACTTCCTTCTCGGTAACATCACGCCGCTGGTGCACAAAAGTTTTCATCACCATACCAAAATGGCCCTGCGGACCACCAAATGCAGTGATGCTATGCAGAAAAACAGCCCGTAAAAAGGGAATATGTCGTAACAGTACCATGCGGCGGACAGCGAAGCACGAAAGGTACTAAACTTATACAAGCCGTTACTACTCGGCTTTCCACTTTGAGCGGGGCTCAAAATAATGCCAGAGTAAGGCGGATAGCTTACGGCACAGTACCCAGCCTTCATTGGAAGGGTTCCAGCTTTGGTCTTCCAGTTTTTTGGTACTGATCGTATAGACATAAGGACCATGGGGAGCCATCACCAGCAGGGTTTCATTGCGCGATTGGTTCACTTCACCGGTTTTGGAGGCTACAAATACATAGGGTGGTACCTGCGAAATCCCATTCACATCATGATAATTCCTGCCCAGTACGCGCAGCATACGCTCACTCGCTTTTTTACTGATCACTTCACCCCGGTAGATCTTTTCCATAAGTGTCGTCATCTCGCGGGGAGTCGTTTGTCCCCAGCCATATTGTTTCCTGTTTTCTTCCCGTCCCGGCGTTCTGGAGTTTACCCGGGTAAACTGCAATCCCAATGAATCCAGCAGCTCATTGATCCGGGCGCCGGTACCAGCCAGGCTCTGCAACCAAAGGCTCGCCGTATTGTCACTCATTGTAAGCATCAGCATCATCACCTTGCTCAGTTCTATCTTCTCACCGCTTTTAAAAGAGCCCAATATATCTTCGCCGGCATAAAGTAAGGAGTCCTTATATTCAAGGGGCTGGTTATAGGGTAGTTCGCCTTTTTCAATTTTATCCATCACGCCTACCAGGATAGGCACCTTTACCATACTGGCGGTAGGGAACAAACTATCTGCCTGGAATTCGGCTACCTTACCTGTGCGCAGATTTTTCACATATACACCCACAACACCCCGTACGCCCTGGGCTTGTATCAACGCCGTTATTTTTTCTTGCAATTTCCGGTCGGTGCGTATTTGTGCAGCCAGGTTACTGTATAGCGTCAGTAAAAAAAGGGCAATGGTTAAACTCCTGCAGGAAAACATAGTGAACAGCTTGTTTTGATTCAGTTCACTAAATATAAGGTGGTAAACAGGAAAAATAGCGCCTCTATGCCTTATAATATCCATTGCGCTCTATTTCCTCCGCCACCTTATCGGGCACCAGGTAGCGGATAGACTTTCCTTCTTTAATGGTATTCCTGATGTGCGTAGCAGATATTTCCAGCAGGGGGGCTTTCAATATTTCCACCTGGGCGCCATCGTAAGTGGTGGTGATCTCATGCCCGGGACGCTTGTATACATAAACCGGGTAGTGTGTTAATATATGCTGGTAATTCTTCCAGCGGGGCAGGTTCTCAAAACTATCACTACCCATGATCACAGCAAAGGAGTGCTGCGGGTATTTCTCGCCCAGGTAAGTAAGTGTGTCAACAGTATAGGAAGGCCGGGGCAGGCGGAACTCAATATCAGTAACTTTTAAATGATGGGAATGCTCTATGGATAACTGTATCAAATACAGGCGGTGGAACTCATTCAATAATCCATTGGAAGGCTTCAACGGGTTTTGCGGCGACACCACAAACCACAATTGGTCAAGGTCAGTGTTTTGCACCATGTGTTGGGCAATAATAAGATGACCATGATGGATGGGATTAAATGAACCGAAATACAGCCCGACTTTCATACCTGGCAGATAATATTGAGTATAATAATAGCTATACCAATTCTTCTATAAAGATATTATCTGCTTCGTTCAGCCGGAGACTTAAATTATAACCAGCTACGCTGATAGAGATCGGATCACCAAGGGGAGCGATTTGTTCTACTTTAACCAGTTCGCCGGGCACACAACCCATTTCCATCAGCTTCAGAAAAAGATCATTGTCTTCAAACGACATTATCCTTCCTCTTCCTCCTGACCTTAACTCTGATAATCTTTTCATTTTACTGTATTTATGTTTGCCTGCCTGGTACAACATCCGGGAACCAAAATCGATCAGGGAAGTTCCTGAATACTCAGTTCATGCAGTAACAAATGTAGCTTTGTATTCATTATTACGCTTACGATTTTCGAAACTTATGAGTGCATCCCCGGTTAAATTCCATTTCTTACAAACAGTTAATCTTAGGAACAGGCAGGCGCTAAAGGCTTTCATACCCTCCATTTTTAAAAGAGAGAAAGTACCCCTTACTTCCCTCACCTACATCTTTTGTTCCGACGACTACCTGCTGGACATTAACCGGCAGTACCTGAACCACGATTACTATACCGATATCATCACCTTCGACCTTTCTGAAGGGGAGGGGGGAACCGTAGGGGAGATATACATCAGCATAGACAGGGTAAGGGACAATGCCCGTCAATTCAACACCTCCCTGTCCGAAGAACTGCACCGGGTAATCTTCCATGGAGCCCTGCACCTTTGCGGATACAAGGATAAGACAGCCCAAGAAGAGAAACTGATGCGGACTAAAGAAGCAGAATACCTGGCCAAATGGAATAAGAAGAAAGTATAAAGACTTTAATTAACCTCCTCTTTATAATAAACTCAATCCCATTTCGTTCCACGTGGAACAAGTCCGGGGAGGGGTACGAGCTACAGAGAACATACAGAGAATGTTACGAGAACATTCAGAGAACATAACGAGAATACCATCCTGGGACCACCTAGGGATCAGCCGGGTATCACCTATGGGTTATCCGACCCTGAGGCACTATCTCCAGCGTTTAGATATACTTCTGTTGGGATATCCTTCTAAGAATACATAGTTTCAGCAAGAGATACTTTCAAATAACATTAATCTACAATAGTTCCTTACGTTCCACGTGGAACAGGTTAATTCCCGAACCTCCCTACGTTAATGTAACTTTGCAGCCTATGTTTCCAGAATACGATGTAATAGTAGTAGGCGCCGGTCATGCAGGATGTGAAGCGGCAGCAGCAGCAGCCAACATTGGGTCAAAGGTGTTGCTGGTGACCATGAACATGCAAACCATCGCCCAAATGAGCTGTAATCCCGCTATGGGGGGTATTGCCAAAGGACAGATTGTACGGGAAATAGATGCCATGGGCGGCTATTCCGGTATTGTATCCGATAAGAGCATGATCCAGTTCAGGATGCTTAATAAGTCTAAAGGACCCGCCATGTGGAGTCCCCGGACCCAGAATGACCGGATGTTATTTGCCGCTACCTGGCGGGAGATGCTGGAATTAACTAAGAATGTCGACTTCTACCAGGATATGGTAAGGTCAATCATAGTAAAGGATAACAGGGCCTGTGGGGTCATAACCGGCCTGGGACATGAAGTAAAAGCCAAAGCCGTGGTAGTTACCAGCGGAACCTTCCTGAATGGGATCATCCATATCGGAGAAAAGAGGTTCGGTGGAGGTAGGGTAGCAGAGAAAGCAGCCACCGGTATAACTGAACAGTTGGTTGAGTTAGGCTTTGAAAGCGATCGTCTGAAAACAGGAACACCTCCCCGGGTAGATGGAAGAAGCCTGGATTATTCCAAAATGGAAGAACAAAAAGGGGATGAAGAGATCGTTGGATTTTCTTATAAGGACGTACAACTGCCCGCAGAACAAAGAAGCTGCTGGGTAACTTATACCAACCAGCAGGTACATGATATCCTTAAAACAGGTTTCGACCGGAGTCCTATGTACACCGGCCGGATTGAAGGGGTAGGTCCCAGGTACTGCCCCAGCATTGAAGACAAGATCAATCGCTTTGCGGAGAGGGACCGTCATCAACTCTTTATAGAACCTGAGGGATGGAATACTATAGAGATCTATGTAAATGGGTTCTCTACCTCCTTGCCTGAGGAAGTTCAATACAAGGCTTTGCAAACAGTACCCGGTTTTGAAAATGTACGGGTATTCAGGCCTGGCTATGCCATCGAATACGATTACTTCCCGCCTACCCAGCTTACCCATGCACTGGAAACAAAGCTCATCAGTAACCTCTTCTTTGCCGGCCAGATCAATGGGACCACCGGTTATGAGGAAGCCGCCTGCCAGGGATTAATGGCAGGTATCAATGCACACCAGAAAGTAAGGGAACTGGAACCGGTTATCCTGAAAAGGAGTGATGCCTATATTGGTGTACTCATTGATGACCTCATCAGCAAAGGCACGGAAGAACCTTACCGGATGTTTACTTCCCGGGCAGAGTTCAGGACCTTGCTTCGCCAGGACAATGCCGATTTACGGCTGACTGAGTTAAGTTACCGGTTAGGATTGGCAGATCAGGACAGAATGGATAAAGTGATTGAAAAGAGAACAGGAGCAGAAAAGATCAGGTCTATTCTTAAGGAAGTTTCTTTAGACCCAACAGAAGCAGACGGCTTCCTGAAAGAAAGGAACTCAGCTCCTTTACCCCACAAACAAAAAAGCATCCAGGTATTGCTGCGCCCTAACATTTCTCTGGCGGATATGATAAAACACCTGCCCACCATTCAGCAGGCGTTGTCCGGATTTTCTGCAGAAACCATTGAGCAAGCAGAGATCCAGGTCAAGTATGATGTATACATAGAGAAAGAAAAGGAGATCGTAAAACGGATGAGCCAACTGGAAGATCTTATGATCCCGGAGAACTTCGATTATGAAAGAGTAGCTGCTCTTTCCAATGAAGCCTTACAGAAATTCAAGCGCATTCGTCCCCGTACACTTGGCCAGGCCAGCCGCATCAGCGGTGTTAATCCAAGTGATGTACAGATTCTCATGGTGTATATGGGTCGCTAGCATAAATATTAAAAACAGCGCCATCCTGCTGTGTAAATGACTTCCACTACAGGATGGCGCTGTTATTTTATAGTTTTTTTCTTTCTTGCTATCTCAAAACTGAATAGCCTCCACGATCTCTTCCAGATACTGCTGATCGGTAACATCAAACTGGTCCAGCTGCTCACTATCTACATCTAATACACCTATTACTTTCCCCTCTCTCATCACCGGTACTACGATCTCAGACTTTGATAAACTGCTGCAGGCAATATGCCCCGGGAACTGTTCCACATCCGGAACGATCAGTGTTTGTTGTTGTTCCCAGCTACTGCCACATACACCCTTACCATAACGGATTCGTGTACACGCTACTGGTCCCTGAAAAGGTCCTAATACCAATTCATCTCCTTTCACCAGGTAAAAGCCAACCCAAAACCATCCGAACTGTTCTTTCAACGCCGCCACCACATTCGCAAGATTCGCTACCAGGTCCGGCTCACCTGCTATCAACGCATTGATCTGTGGTATCAAAGACACATACTGTTCTTTCTTTGTTCCCTGCAGCACCACTAAATCTTCAGCCATAATATTAAAATAAATTATAATTATATTTTTCCTCGTTGCTTCTTTTCCACTGTATAACTTTCTTATCCCCGGTTCCAAAAAGTTATACAACAATTCTACAATCCATACTTCGCACTGATCTCCAGCATCCGGTCAATCGGCTTCCTCGCGGCAATCCTTAATTGCTCATCCATCGTGATCTCGGGCAGCTCATATTCCATGCAGAGATATAGCTTTTCCAGCGTATTGAGCTTCATATGTGGACAATCATTGCAGGCGCAGCTATTATCCGGCGGTGCAGGAATAAACGTTTTGTGAGGAGAAGACTTCTGCATCTGGTGTAAAATACCCGTTTCCGTGGCCACGATATACTCCATGCCGTCGTCTTCCTGGGTGTATTTCAGCAAACCGGTCGTAGAGCCTATATAATCGGCGATCCTAAGGATTGGCTCCTCACACTCGGGGTGAGCTATTATCTTCGCCTGAGGGTGCCTTATTTTGAGTCTGGTGATCTTCTCGAGGCTAAAGATCTCATGCACCATGCACGCGCCGTTCCACAATACCATATCCCGGCCGGTCTTCTTGATCAGGTAAGAACCTAGGTTCTTATCCGGTGCAAAAATGATCGGCTGCTCTACCGGCACACTTTCCACGATCTTCTGCGCATTGCTGGATGTACAGATAATATCGCTCAAGGCTTTGATATCCGCTGTGCAATTGATATAGGAAATCACAATATGATCCGGGTGCCTGGCCTTGAATTGCCTGAACAGCTCCGGCGGCGCACTGTCGGCCAGGGAGCAGCCTGCTTTCAGATCAGGCAGCAATACCTTTTTGCCCGGATTCAGGATCTTGGCCGTCTCAGCCATAAAATGCACGCCGGCAAAAACGATAATATCCGCATCCGTCTTCTCCGCCCTTTGCGCCAGCCCCAGGCTATCCCCGATATAATCCGCCACATCCTGGATATCCGGCTCCTGGTAGTAATGCGCCAGCACGATCGCATTTTTTTCTTTTTTCAATCGTTCGATCTCCCCAAACAGGTCCAGGGTGGGGTCCACATCCACATCCAGAAACCCGGCTTTTAGTATATTCTCTTTAGCTTCTCCTATGTGTATATCTTCCATAGTATTTATTATTACTTATATTATTTTATAAAGAACCTATTACTATTACGGCTGTGGATTCGTGGATAAAACCTTCACCGCAATTTTTGGTAAAGTTACAACAACGCCTTTATCCACTGTTTTCCACAATTCATTAACAATCATAAGTTCACGCTGGTTCTGTGTCTCCGGGCTTTTTCCACTTCTGTGGATTAAAAACGGCCGGTATAAATAAACACTATTCACAGCACAATAGGGGTGTTAACGGAGGTCGAATAACCGGGGATTTGTATACAGTCCCATTTGCTCCACCGGCCGCCGGTTAACTTATAATCCAACTATCCACGATTTCCAGAGTGCCCGATCCGGGGTTTTCCACTGCTTTTTGCAGTTATGCACGAAATCGTGGGGACACTGTTTTCACAAGGCCGTTTCACGCAAAAAAACCCGGTTTGCCACACAATAATTCACAAAATCCTGCGGGTAACTTCAATCTATTCCTTCCAAACCAATGCGCAAGCGACAATATCGGGACTTTTACCGGTAAGCAGCGACCTTGTGAATAAACATGCTGGCTTCTGAATTCCATATCCTGTATTCTCTCATAAAACGCTGTATTGGTGCATATTTGGCACTGTTTTCCACAATTTGTTCATAATATTTTTTACCCTATTTTTGCCATCCGCTTAAAACAACGCGAGTAATATAATATTATATGTCTATCATTCAGACCATCCGCGACAAAGCTGCGTGGATCATTATTGGAGCGATTGCCTTAGCCTTGATCGCCTTTATCGTACAGGATGCCTTTAGTGGAAGAAGTGGAGGATTGTTCAGTGGACAATCAACCACCCTCGGCAAAATTAATGGTACAAAAGTAGAGGCTACTGAATTTGACAGAAGACTCAGTGCTGCCGAAGCTAACTATGCCCAGGCTGGTCAGCCGGTAGACGAACAATTCCGTCAACAGATCCGCGAAAGCCTCTGGAACGAATATGTGGAAAAAGCCGTACTGGACAAAGAAATGGACAAGCTCGGTTTTGTGATCAGTGATAAAGAGAAAGGCGACATATTATATGGTCCCAATCCGCCCCAGCAATTGCGCCAGCAATTCACCAATCCCGAAACCGGCGTGTATGATGCCCAGGCAGCTTACCAGGCCATTCGCGGACTGAAAAAGAAATCACCTGAATACAATAACTTTTGGGGTGAATTTGTACCCGCTCTGGAAAAACAGCGCGCCCGTGAGAAATTTGTTGGCATGATCAGCAAAAGCTACTACGTGCCCAAATGGCTCATTGAAAAAAGGAACGCCAACAACAGCCAGGTAGCTTCTATCTCTTATGTAAGTGTACCTTATACCAGCATTCCCGATTCTACCATCAAGATAACCGACGATGAAGTACGTAAATACATACAGGATCGTAAAAAAGCATTTGAGCAGGAACAAGTGCGGGGTATTGAATACGTTCTTTTCGATGCTGCACCCAGCGCCGCCGACTCTGCCGCTGTTCGTGAGCATGTGGAAAAACTGAAGGATTCCTTTGCCACAGCTACTGATATCAAGGGATTCCTTCTGAGAGAGAATAGCCAGACTCCTTATTATGAAAGCAACATTTCCCGCAAGGAAATAAAGATCGCCAACATTGATACCATCGTTAAAACGCCGGTGGGCGGCGTATATGGTCCTTACCTGGATGGTGGTTCTTATACCCTGGCGCGCATGGTCAGTGTAAAACAGTGGCCCGATACCGTAAAAGTTCGCCATATCCTGGTAGCTACCCACCAGCGCGATCAGCGTACTGGGGAATTGACACCTGTTCGTTATGATACAACCGCCAAAAGGATTGTAGACAGCGTGGACCTGGCCATAAAGGGCGGCGCTAATTTTGACACCCTCTGCCTTAAATATTCTGATGACGGTACCAAGAGCACCGGCGGTATATATGATGGTGTGGTAACAGGTCGTATGACTACAGCCTTCAATGACTTTATCTTTGGAAATCCTGTAGGATCTAAAGGCGTGGTGAAAACAGAATATGGATATCACTATGTAGAGGTGCTGTCTCATAAAGGATCTTCACCGGCTTACAATATTGCCTATTTTTCTGAACCTGTTTATCCCAGTGATCTTACTACCAATACTGCACAGCAGGCAGCCGCTTCTTTCGCTGCTGAAAGCCGCAACAGGCAACAGTTTGAGGATAACGTAAAAAAGAAAAACCTTACCAAATTCAATGCGTACGACATTGCGCCGCTGGCCAATAGCATTCCCGGTGTCGGTGTTAACCGTGAGCTGGTACGCTGGATGTACAATGAAGCCAAAGTAGGGGATGTAGCTGCGCAGCCTTTCTTTATTGGTGATAAATACGTTGTACCTGTACTGGTCAATGCTTATGAAAAAGGATTAATGCCTGTAGAGCGTGCCCGTCCGCTGGTAGAATACAAAATCCGCAACGAAAAGAAAGCACAGCAGATAGCGCAGAAAGTTGGCAATGCCCCCGCTTCACTCGATGCAGTGGCCAAAGCAACCAACCAGCCTGTGCAGCAACTGGACAGCGTTCAGTTTGCCATGGGTTATATCCCTGCAGTAGGTAATGAACTTAAACTCATTGGTGCTTCTTTCAATAAGAATTACCAGACTAAGGTATCAGATCCGATCACAGGCGAAAGCGGTGTTTACTACATCAAAGTAAACAATATCTCTGCCCTTCCCAATGCGCCCCTGGATATCAAGCTGCAACAACAAATGGCAGCACAGCAATTCCAACGCAGTAGCTATCTCGTCATTGAAACGCTGAAAAAGACGGCCGATATTAAAGACAACCGCTACAAATTCTACTAAGCGATTAGAACATATATTATTATAGGAGCATCCCGTTCACTTCAGATGAACGGGATGTTTTTTTATATTCCTTTCTCTTTTACTTTCCCGGCAACCAATTGCAATGTAACTTTGTTAATATTCCTGAAACAGATTTGCCATGAGTGATGAGATCATTAATAAGGTGGCGGCCAGCGCACTGGTTACGATAGACCTGGAGGAATACTATCCCAAAGAGGAAATATTGGTATTCGATCTGAAACCGCACCTGTTCATGGAACTCATCCTCAAAGAAAAAGACTTCCGGACTGCCCTGCAGCAATTCGACTGGACACCCTACCAGGGAAAAATAGCAGCAGTGACCTGTACAGCAGATGCCATCATACCCATGTGGGCCTATATGCTGGTAGCTACTTACCTGCAGCCGGTAACAAAAGACATCATCTTCGGGAATGAAGAAGCAGCCAGAAAACAGCTTTTTATACAGAACATAGCCGCTATTCAGGCCAGTGATTATACAGATCAGCGGGTGGTGGTAAAGGGATGCGGAGATATACCCATTGGTGAGTTTGCCTACCTGGAGATCACCAAAAAATTGCGGCCTGTAGCCAAAAGCATCATGTATGGCGAACCGTGTAGTACAGTTCCCATCTTCAAAAAGAAATGATTTGCTAACGTCCTGCCATATGGTGGGACTTTTTTTTATGTAAAAAGCCTGTCACCCTGAGCTTGTCGAAGGGTATTGATAAGTCAGCAATCAAACATCTTTTTCCCATGGATGTCGAAATATTATCCCGTATTCAGTTTGCGTTTACCATTGCCTTTCATTACATCTATCCGCCATTAAGTATTGGTCTGGGTTTATTGCTCGTTGTCTTTGAAGGGATGTACCTGAAAACCGGCGATAAGCGGTATGAACAGATCACCCGTTTCTGGATAAAGATCTTTGCGCTCATCTTTGGTATCGGGGTAGCCACCGGTATCATCATGGAATTTGAGTTTGGCACCAACTGGGCCACCTATTCCAAATATGTGGGCGATATCTTTGGCAGCGCCCTCGCCGCAGAAGGCATCTTCGCCTTTGCCCTCGAATCGGGATTCCTGGGCATCCTCATCTTTGGCTGGAACAGGGTAGGGCCCAAAGTGCACTTCTTTTCGGCCGTCATGGTATTCCTCGGTTCCATGTTCTCAGCGGTATGGATTGTGGTAGCCAATTCCTGGCAGCAAACACCGGCCGGTTTCCGGATCGTGGGCGAAGGCATGGAAGCCCGGGCAGAGATCACCGATTTCTGGGCCATGGTATTCAATCCTTCCAGTGTAGAACGCTTAACGCATGTGTGGATCGGCGCCTTCCTCGCGGGGGCTTTCCTGGTATTGAGCGTGAATGCCTGGTACATCCTGAAAAATAAACACCTGCACATTGCCAAACCCTCCTTTAAGATCGCACTCTTCACCGCTACCATCTGCTCCCTGCTTCAGTTATTTGTAGGGCACAAAAGCGCCGATGGCGTAGCGAAAAACCAACCGGCAAAACTGGCTGCCCTCGAAGGCCATTATGATTCACTGGCTACAGGCGATATGTACCTGCTGGGTTATGTAAACAATAAAACACAACAAACAACAGGCATCCGCATACCCGGTGGCCTTTCCTTCCTGCTGCATGGAGATTTTAAAACACCCATCAAAGGATTGAATGCCTTTCCCGAAAATGAGCGGCCCCGGCAGGTCAATGCCATCTTCCAGTTTTACCACATCATGGTAGGCATTGGCGTCACGCTTATTGCGCTGTCTGTCTTTGCCACCTGGCTCCATTTCAGGAACAAGCTCTTTGATAAACGATGGCTGCTGTGGATTTTCGTGTGGGCAGTACTCTTGCCGCAGATTGCCAATCAGGCCGGATGGTTTGCCGCGGAAATGGGCCGCCAGCCCTGGGTGGTATATGGATTGCTTAGAACATCCGATGCCTTGTCCAAAACAGTTACGGCCAACCAGGTCCTCTTTTCCCTCATCATGTTCATGGTGGTATACCTCTTGCTCTTCATCTTATTCCTGTACCTGCTCAACCGGAAAATACAACATGGGCCTGTGGATTATGGCACCAAAGAAGATATTGAAGAAGGCAGCAAACGCGATAACCCTTTATTAGCACATTAACCTGGCAATCATTATGGAAACATTTCTCGGACTTGATTACAACATATGGTGGTTCCTGGTATTCGGAGCTGTCATCAGCGGATACGCTATTCTGGATGGGTTCGATCTGGGGGCCGGCGCCCTGCACCTCTTACTCAGGAAAGAACTGAGCCGCCGCATTGCCCTCAATGCTATTGGTCCTGTTTGGGATGGCAATGAAGTATGGCTGGTCATAGGCGGTGGCGCCTTGTTTGCCGGATTCCCGGTGGCCTATGCTGCTATCTTCTCCGCGTTCTATGTGCCTTTTATGATCTTCCTGGTTGGCATCATCTTCCGGGCGGTGGCCATAGAGTTTCGCAGTAAGGAGCCTATGCTGTGGTGGCGCAAAACCTGGGATATGGTTTATTGCGGCGCCAGTACTATTATCGCCCTTTCGCTCGGGCTTATGTTGGGTAATGTAGCATTGGGCATCCCGCTCAACGAGCAAAAAGAGTTTGCCGGCAACTGGCTCTCTTTCTTCAATCCGTTTTCCATTATGGTGGCCATCACTACGCTGGCATTGTTCATGATGCATGGTTCCATCTACCTTACCATGAAAACAGAAAAACGATTGTATGCCCGGCTGCGTATCCTGTCGCGCAACTTCATCATTTTCTTTGTACTTAGCTTTGTCATTACTACCCTGTACACCCTACTCTATGTGCCTCACCTCAGCGATTTCATCCGCACCAATCCGGCGGCATTCATCATACCGATCCTCATGGTATTGAGCATTGCCAACATTCCGCGGCAGATCAAAAAAGGGAAATACCGCTATGCCTTCATCAGCTCGTCGGTCACCATTGCCCTGTTGCTCATCATGGTGGCGATGGAAGTGTACCCGTATTTGTTGTTCTCTACTGTTAATCCGGCCAACAGCATCACGGTACACAATGCAGCTTCTTCCTATAAGACCATGAAGATCCTGCTCACCATTGCCGTGATCGGTACACCGCTGGTGGCCATTTATACTTCCTTTGTTTTCTGGACCTTCAAAGGAAAAGTAAAACTGGATGAAATGAGTTATTAACTAAGGGTAGCGCCTACTCTTTCCAGTAAAGCTTTAGTTTTCTTGATGCCTTCTACAGGGTCGCCCTTGCTACCCTCGAATTCTATACCGATATAACCGGTAAAGCCGGCGTCCTTTACTATTTTCAGCATCCTGTTATAATCGGTTTCCACGCAGTTACCCTGCGCATCAAAGTCGTGGGTTTTTGCACTTACACCTTTGGCATAGGGCATCAATTCCTGTGTACCCTTATAGCGGTCATATTCTTCCACACACTTGCCGCCGTACATGCCTTCCTCGTGCTTGATGCAGAAATTGCCAAAATCGGGCAGGGTGCCTACATTGGGTTTGTTCACGCCTTTCATCACAGCCGCCAGCCAGCCTCCGTCGGACGTATAACCCCCATGGTTTTCCACGATCACATTAATACCTGCTTTGGCGCCATACTCACCCAACCGGCCCAGGCCATCAATAGCGGCTTTCTGCACATCTTCCCGGCTGCCTTCTCCATGGGCATTCACGCGGATAGTAGCACAACCCAAATACTTGGCAGCGTCTACCCATTTATAATGGGCTTCCACAGCTTTCAGCCTTTCCTTATCATTGGGTGCGCCCAACGATCCTTCGCCATCACACATAATGAGGTGATTCTTTACACCATTATCATTGCACCGCTTTAAAAGCTCGGCAAGGTACTTCTCATCTTTAGCCTTGTCCATAAAAAACTGGTTCACATATTCCACCACACTGATGCCATAATCTCTTTTGGCCACCAACGGAAAATCAAGGTTGTCGAGTTGTTTGGCAAACAGGGGTTTGTTCAAAGACCATTGCGCCAGGGATATTTCAAAAAAGAGGTTGGCTGCAGCAGCAGGAGTAGCCGTGGCGGAGGAATCTGTTTTACCTGTTTCGGCAGGATTACCAGCATCATTGCAGGAGGCCAGGCCTGCTGTTATAGTTCCAAAACCCGCAGCCAGGCCACCCAGTTGCTGCAAAAAGCGACGACGATTGGTTGACATAAAACATTTTTTATAGGAAGCAATTAATTGATGATCTCAATCACTGAATATACAATAATATCACTCAAAACCATCCCCGCTTGCGGAAAACCCACAACATCCAGATGGGGACCAGCAACATCAGGCCTACCGCACTAAAGAAGCCCCATTTATTGTGAATGGAAGGAATATGGTCGAAGTTCATACCGAAAATACCGCCTATTACCGTGGCCGGCGCCAGCAGGCAGGTTACAATGGCCATTACCTTCATCACCTCATTCAGCTTCAGGTTCACATTATTAATATAAAGGTCCTGCATGCTCGTCATCATATCGCGGTAGTTCTCACTGAGGTCATAGGCCTGTATGATATGGTCGTACACATCCTTGAAATACTTGGTGGTACGGTCGTCGAGCAAATCGCTTTCACTGCGTATAATGCCATTCACCAGGTCGCGCACAGGCGCAATATTCCGTTTCAGCACGATCAGCTCTTTACGGATCTGGTTGATACGCGCCAGCGATTTGGTATTACTGCGCCGGATCACTTCTTCCTCCACCAGCTCTACCTGCTCGCCCAACTTTTCCATCACCTGGAAATAGTTATCTACAATAATATCCAGCATGGCATACAACAGGTAATCGGCGGTTCGTTGCCGTATCTTGCTATTGCCCATTTTAAGCTTGCTGCGGATGGGGTCAAACACATCCCGGGTGGCATCTTCCTGGAAGGAGATCACAAAATCCTTACCCAGTACAATACTGATCTGCTCTGTTTCAACAGTACGCGTGGCATCATTGAAATACAGCATATTCAGCAGGCAGAACAAGACGCCTTCCACCTCATCCATCTTGGGCCGCTGGTGCATACTGAGAATATCTTCAATAAGCAGGGGGTGGATCTCAAAATGATTACAGATTGCTTCCACGTCCGCCTTCCTGATGCCATCAATATTGATCCAGCTAATCCGGTTATTCGTTTTGCAGCCAAAACTGTGTGTTACCGTATCATACTTGTTTTCTACTACCGCATCTGCATTGTAGTCATAAATCGTAACTACGATATTATCGGCTTCCTGCCGTTCCGGAGGGGCTGTAGGATTAATATGGAACAACTCCTTCGTACGGTGGGTACCGAACAATAAAGGCAAACCAAGATAGCGGAGATATTTCTGCGGACTCATAAATAATTTATCACCGAAAAATTAAGCATAATAATCATACCTAAAAAATAATGCCCCCGCAGCGCAACTACAGGGGCATTATATGAAAGAAACTATAAATCGTTTACTCTATGTTAGACAGTTCAAGGTCCACGCCATGACCATTACCTTCTACCTTCAGCAGTGCCGGGAAAGCAGGGTTATTCAGTATCCACAGGCGGGTATTGCCTCCATTGCCTTCCACCAGGATGGCGTCAATTGTTTTACCGCCTGCTTTAAAGCCAGTTTGCTCACCGGCTTTCACCGTAAATGTCAGGTCATTGTACACAAACTTTTTATCCTGCTGTAAGCTTGCCCATTGTGATTTGGATATAATCAATACACTGGCATCCCCTGCCAACTCTTCATCTATACCCGGTGTTGGCTGATTCCAGTATCCGTGAACAGCGCTTTCCAGTGATTTCTTTTTCATCACCCAGCCGCCGGTTCCCATCCCTTCAATACTCCAGGCGATCTTTACATAATCAGGGCTCAGTGAATCTACCAATGCACTGAAAGGAATGGTTTGCCCGCTGGTAAATAAGGTATAAGAGAATTTGGAACCTTTCTTAATAACGGGGTTGACTTTTTCCTGTGCAACAGCCCCCACAGCACTCATTAAACACAGTACAAATAGTAGCTTTTTCATGATAGATGTTTGGTTGGTATAAGCGAATGTAACGCAATCAAAACAACTCCCCAACGTACATCGTACCGCTTAGCCCTTTTTTGACATCAGATAACAAAATCATAAGATGGACCAACGGGTTTAGCCATTACAACCGCTCATACAGCTTCCTCAGCTTTTCCCGCGTCATGATCTTTTCCCAGTCCTTACCCAGCGCATTTTCCCACAGGGGTTTCATGCCCAGGGAAACATTGATCATCGTATCAAACTGTTCATCCGTCAGCCCTTTGCAGATGCCAGAGGGAATGTCAATCTTATTCTTCTCTACCATGCGCTTGAACTCTTCTACGCCCGCAGGATAGTATTCTTCCAGGTGGTTCATCACAATGCAGTTGCCAATACCATGTTTCGTACCCAGCAGGTAGCTTAATCCATAACTGACTGCGTGGGCCACGCCTACCTGTGAGTAGGCGATGCTCATGCCGCCCGCATAGGAGGCCATCATCAGCTTATCATCACACTCCGCATCCCAGCCATCTTTTTCCAGGAATACATATTGACAAAGTTCCAGCGCCTTTTCGCCATACGACTTACTGAACTCATTCAGGTAAGTGCCTTCCAGGCTTTCAATACAATGGATATAACAATCCATGCCGGTATAGAAACGTTGGTTTACCGGGGCATTGGCTGTTAATGCAGGGTCCAGTACGATCTGGTCAAAAGGAGTGAAGTCTGAGTTCATACCTAGTTTCCGCGTAGGGCCTGTTAATACCGTGGTGCGGGATACTTCTGCGCCGGTGCCGCTCAGCGTGGGAATACCGGCTTTGTATACACCAGGGAACTTCACCAGGTCCCAGCCCTGGTAATCGGCCGAAGAGCCGGGATTATTCATCATCAAAGACACTGCTTTGCCCAGGTCCATCGCCGATCCGCCACCAATAGCGATAATACCGCTCACCGTACCAAATTCGTGCTGAAGGTCTGTAGCCAGTTTATCTACATAAGTAGTTTTAGGTTCATACGTTACATCTACAAAAATCACCTTGTCCTTTCCCCGTACCGGGATCCTGTTTACCAGGGGTTTACCATCTCCGGTAGGAGCCCCTTGGGCAAAAAAATGATCTACCAAAAAGACCATCGGGGCTTCTCCCTGGCGGCGGGGCGCTAAAATTTCATCAAGCTGATCAAAACTACCGCGGCCATACACCACGTAGTCTACCATTTTAAAATTTCTGAATTTCATATATACTTTTTCGGGCTGTTCGGTGATACAAATGATCAATCAACCGTATTGGATTGATAGCGTGAAGGTAAGCGTAGAAAAGAAAGTAACAAAAACCGCGCTGCCTGCAGCAATAAGAATGTATAAAGAGAAGAAGAAAGAATAGCCGTGAGAAAGTAAAACGCAGCAAACTGCTGCGTTTACGGAGAGCCTAAACCAAAATGCTGAGTTTCGAGTGAAAGAGTAACCGCATTCCCTTCCGGTTGCTATAACCAGAAGAATATCTTGAGTTTGGATTTACTTATTTTATTGGATTGAGACGAGCAGATAAGGTTTTATCTGTCATAATAGGACTCAGGTAGCTTAAACCATTTAGCATGGCTTTTCAGCAGGAAGACCGGATGCAATAAAATTAATTATTTTTATTGCATGTAATCAAAAAGGAGCGTGAATTTTTCGAGAAAAATGCAAAATAACCTCAAAAATAGCCGCAAACTGCGGCTTTAAGGCTTAAATATTACGCTATACTATCCTTTTCGCCGCAAAAAGCCGCAATAGAAATATATGGATGTAAAAATCTATATTTTTTTATACTAATAATTAACCGGCCACCAGTGCCGCGGCTCCAAAAACACCGGCACTATCACCCAATGCAGGCCGCAATACCGGCACATCAACACCATTATTAAATATGTGTTTTTTCAATGATTCAACGCCCGTCGAATAGATCACATCAATATTGCCTACGCCGCCGCCAACCACGATAACATCCGGGTCGAGCAGGTTGGTCACTACCGAAACAGCTTTGCCAAAGAAATGCGAGAGCCTTTCCATTGTTTGCGCAGCAGCAGGATCCGTGCCTGCTTTATAGGCTGTAACAATCTCTTTCAGGGTAAGGGATTGACCGGTAAGATGAGTATACCAGGCCTGCAGGCCGGGGCCGGATAATACCTTTTCCACGCAGCCTGTCTTGCCGCAATAACAGGGGCCACCACTTTCATCCAGGAAATTATGCCCCCACTCTCCGGCAATGCCATGCCGGCCATTCCATACCTGCCCATCAATCACAATACCACCGCCAACACCGGTGCCCATGATAATGCCAAATACTACGCGTGCTTCCGGAGCCTGTTGTTTTACCACGCCCCAGTGGGTTTCGGCCAGTGCAAAGCAATTGGCGTCATTGGCCAGTGTAACCGGCGCCTGCAGAGCTTCTTCCAGGTCTTTCTTCAGGGGCATCCCATTCAATGCTGTGCTGTTGCAGTTCTTCATCGTTTGCAGACGCGGGTCCAGCTCGCCCGGCGTTCCAAATCCTATACGGGTTGCCGTAAGTGCAGATTCCTGCTGCATCATATCAATCAGCCGTTTGATCTGCCCGATAATATGCGGGTAACCTTTCCCGGCTTCTGTATCAATGCGTTTCCGCAACAGGGGGCGTGCATCATGAGGCGATGGCAAAATAACGCCTTCTATCTTAGTGCCTCCCAGGTCAATACCCCATAAAGGACTACTCATAGGCAAAGCAAATTTTTAGTGTTCTTATGTCAGCGTTTACCCCACTCAGCGGGGCTGAGCCTGTCGAAACCGTAATCAGAGCAGCTTTTCAGCGCGTTGCAGGTCGTCCGGCGTATCAATTTCCACGCCCATATAATCCACCACGATCATGCGCAACGGAATACCATATTCCAGGTAACGCAGGCATTCCACCTTTTCGGCTGCTTCGAGCGGTGTTATGGGCCAGTTGGTAAAATTCAGCAGGGCCTGTTTACGGAAAGCGTACACGCCGATATGTTCATAATAAGTAATGGGTACTTCTTTATTGCGGGGATAGGGAATTACGCTGCGGCTGAACATCAGGGAGTTCATATGCCTGTCTACCGCCACCTTTACATAATTGGGATCATCAATCTGCTCCTGTTCATGCAGCACCTGCATCATAGAAGCTACCTGTACGGAAGGGTCTTTAAAACATTGTAACAACTGTTGCAGGGGTTCCTGCCTGATAAAAGGGGTATCTCCCTGCACATTTAGTACAATATCTACCTCCATATTGGCTACTGCCTCTGCTATCCGGTCGCTGCCGCTTTCATGTTCCTTCACACTCATGGTGGCTTTTCCTCCGTGCGACACAATCTCCTGGTAAATCACCTCACTGTCTGTAACTACCCATACTTCATCAAATAAACCGGTCGCTACTGTATTATCATAGGTATGCCGGATAACCGTTTTACCCTTCAGCAACTGCATCAGCTTGGCCGGGAACCTCGTGGCCGCATACCGTGCAGGTATCATTGCTATCACTTTTGCCATAATAATCTTTTCAAAGCATAAAGATAATAGTTGCAGCTAAATAACAACTTTAGTTCCCTGGCTGCCAGTGAAGGAGGTAAAAAAAATACGTACTCAAACTGCCGATTGCCGATTCACGGTTGGCAATAATAGTCGCGCAACATCCTGCCGAAATTCAGCACGGCCGATTTGCCGCTTACCGTACCACTATTGCACAATACAATAATGCCGATATTCTTTTCTTTAATGATCATGGTATAACTGCTGAAGGAGGCACTTTTACCGAGGGAATGCAGCATGTGCAGGTTCTTCCATACTTCATTTTCCCAGCCCATGCTTTGTCCGGGAAAGGAGGATAACAATTGAGTGGCGCCGCCAGTACTTACATTGGATTTCTTATGCTGCAATGCTTTCAGCATATCCTGCATAAAAATCACATAATCCTTCAGGGAAATATTAATATCAATGGCGGGTACAATAGCTGCCATCGTTGGGCTTACCCGCTCTGGTTGTAGCATACCATTGACATCCAGGTGACCGGATGGTTGCAGGCTGTCTGTCAGCCGGGGAAGTCCGAATTTAATAGCAATATTCAGGGGCTTGCCGATATATTGGGTTACCAGGTCTTCCCAGGCCCTGGCGGTTACTTTTTCCATCATGGCGGCGGCGGTCACCGTGCCGCCTACAGAATAAACAGTCTGGCTGCTGTCTACAATTAGTAAGGGAGGCTGTTTCATCACCTGTATGGCAAAAGCCTTGCGCTGCTCTGTTCTGCTGCCGGTAAACAGGGGCAAACTTTTAAGGTCATGCTGTTCTGTATAGGGCCTGATGCCGGCCCTTTGGGAGAGTAGCTGACGGAAAGTTACTGTATGGTACAGCTTCATCGTTTTGCCATTTACTTCTGGCAGGACTTTTACGATGGGAGCGCTCCACACTATTTTGCCCTGTTCTGCAAGCCTGGCAGCCAGGTAAGTAGTAAATGCCGTGGAGTTGGTGCCTATATAAAAGCGGTCGGTAATGCGGATGCTGTCTTTCTTCCGGAATTCACGCACACCCGTGGCGCCGATATCTATTACCTTATCGGCGTCAAATACGGCATATACCAATCCCGGCACACCGCGGTACTTGCGGATGCTATCGGCCATCAGGGAAAAAGTCTGCGATAAAACCGGGAGACAACAAACCACCAATAAAACAAGACAACACAGTTTTTTCATGTTAACGGGTTCAATGGGAACAGGGGTCTGGCAATGGATAACAGGATATCAGTAATCTGTCTTGATGGTATTGTCAAAAGGAAGTCGGAGTTGATAGGGCACGTTTTCGTCCGTGCTGCTGTCCAGTACATCCAGTCCGTACTGCAGGTTCCTGGGGTCTTCGTAGGCGAAGGTGCCAAAGATACGATCCCAGAGAGAAAAAATATTGGCATAATTAGTATCTGTGTAAGGCCGCTTATAATGGTGGTGTACCTTATGCATGTTGGGCGATACCAGTATCCAGCTAATGGGTTTATCAAACCAGAGGGGTACGCGGATATTGGCATGATTAAAATGCGTGAAAATGGCAGCTACGCTGCGGTACAGGAAATACATGCCAATGGGCAGACCAATCACCAGGGCACCGATGATGGTAGAGCTTTCCCGGAACAGCCATTCGCCGGGATGGTGGCGGGTGCCGGTGGTTACATCCACTTTCGTATCGCTGTGGTGGATCATGTGAAACTTCCACATCCATTTTATCTTGTGCATGGCATAATGCGGGGCGTACTGTCCGAAGAAATCCATAAAGAAAAGTCCCAGCAGGATATTGGCCCATAAAGGCAGCGACAGCCAGTTGAGTAACCCGATATCTTTTTGTGTTACCCAGTCGCATACGGCAACAGTAATACTGCCCAGTAATAAATTCAGGATAACGGTGGTGAGCAGGAATAGCAGGTTAACGCCGGCATGTTTATAGCGTTTAAAGGAAAAAGAGAAGAGCGGATAATAACCTTCCAGCACCCAGAAGAAGACCATACCTCCCAGCAGGATCGCCATTCTTTGCCAGCTCTCAATATTTTCCCAGAAATGCATGAATGACTCCATAGACAAAAACATCGTTTCACCTAATTTACGCTAAAAATCGAGAAAGCAGAACGTTTGCCAGGCCGGCCGGAGCGCCAAACCCCACTCACCCATCTTACTCCTGGTTGCCGGCAATAGGTTGTGGGTTTTCCTTTCTGCTCTCCGGGATTTCCTCAAATTCAAACTCGCAGTCAAAACAGTGGTAGATATTCTTCACCGACATCGCATAGTTGCCAAATAACCAGGAAAAAATGGCGGAGAGCCAGTTCATGGGATTGCTGCTCTGGGTTACAAAATGCACATTATGGGAGCCGCACTTTGGACAGGCAACGGCTTGCTTGTATACATTTTCAAATCCGTTGACCAGTTCCAGTGCCCTGGCCAACTGCTCCTGGTGCACCATCAGCTTAATTCCGCCGATAGCATTGGCAAGGATGGGATCAATCGTTACGGTATGCTCATCCTGCAGGTAGGCGCGGATATGCTCTTCTTCCAGGCGCTGCAGCATCATATTGGCAGGAATATAATTGTCGTATGTACGGAGTACAATAAACAAAATGAGTCGTTTTGAGTGATGAACTGACGGAAAGGTAAAAGAAAAAGCCGGATAATTCATCCGGCTTTGTATTGTTCGGGACCGGCAAAACTGCCCGGTCTATCCATCCTATTATTAGCTGTTCAGCATCAGGGGCATTACCAGCATCAGCATCTCTTCATTCTCCTCCTGCTCAGTGGGCTTGATAATACCAGCCTTGGTAGGGGTAGACAATTCCACTACCACATCATCGCTTTCTGCAGCATTCAGCATCTCGATCAGGAACTTGGCGTTGAAAGCAATGGCCAGGTCTTCCCCGTCATACTGACATTTCATGCGCTCATTACCCTCAAAGGAGAAATCCACATCCTGTGCCGCCAGTTGCAGCTCACTGCCGCTGATATTCAGTACCACCTGGTTTGTGCTCTTGTTACTGAACACGCTCACCCGGCGTAAGGCGCTCTGGAAATCAGCTTTATTGATAGTCAGCTTATAAGGATTGTCGGCAGGAATTACCACTTTATAGTCCGGGAAACGGGCGTCTATCAACCGGCAGCTCATCTGTGTGGTGCCATGTTTTACAAACAGGTGATTGCTGTTGTAGCTCACTGTCAGCTCATCATCATTCACCGGTAAAGCGGCTTTCAGCAGGTTGAGCGGCTTCTTGGGAACGATCAGGGAATCGTTCTTGGGGCAGCTTACATCCTTGCGTTTGTAGCGTACCAGGCGGTGGGCATCGGTAGCCACAAATTGCAGCCCTTTCTTGTCCATCTCAAAAAATACCCCCGTCATGGCCGGACGCAGGTCGTCTCCGCTCACGGCAAACAGGGTTTTATTGATGGCAGTTACCAATGCGGCAGAGCTCAGTGTAAAAGAAGAGGTGTCATCGGCTACCGGCTCTTTGGGGAAATTGTCCGGATTTTCGCCCATTACCTTATACTTACCATTATCGCTGGTAATTTCCACACTGTAATTCTTGTCAATATTGAATGTCAGCGGCTGGTCCGGGATATTCTTCAGGGAGTCTGTCAGGATCTTGGCCGGGATACAAACGCGTCCGGTATCTTTCGCTTCCACCTCCATCTGCACCTTCATCACTGTTTCCAGGTCAGTGGCCACCACGGTGAGCTTGTTTTTGTCAATTTCGAACAAAAAATCTTCCAAAATGGGCAGCACCGTATTGGCGTTGATAACGCCGTTAATTTGTTGTAACTGTTTCAATAAAGCCGAAGAAGAAACGATGAACTTCATAAGCTGGTTAAAGATTTGAGCAAATATAGAATTATGAACAATACGCCCGCCCGGATTTTTTAAACAGTCAAATCACAAATCCGTCAATTTGAGGGGGATAAATGACATTTACGGGCCAAAATCGTGGTTCAGCCGTATTTTCGTCCCGCCATGATGCTATCGGTCGTCATTGTAAACTACAACGTGAAGTATTTTCTGGAACAATGCCTCTGTTCCGTGAAAAAAGCCATGGAAAGCAGCGGCACCCATGCCGGGCCTGATTTCCAGGCCCAGGCAGAGGTGTTAGTGGTGGATAACCACTCTTCTGATGGCAGTATTGACTATTTACAATCCCGGTTCCCTTTCGTACGGTTTATCGCCAATACAGAAAATACCGGTTTCGCCAGGGCCAATAACCAGGCCTTACAGCAATGCCGCGGGAAATACATCCTCTTTCTCAATCCGGATACCATCCTGCCCGAAGATGCTTTCGGGCTGTGCTTTTCTTTCATGGAAGCGCACCCTGATGCCGGTGCGCTGGGGGTGCGGATGATTGACGGCAGCGGACGGTACCTGCCGGAATCCAAACGGGGATTTCCTGCTCCCTGGGTGTCATTTTGTAAAATGAGTGGGCTGACAAAGCTGTTTCCCCACTCAAAACTATTGGCGCGCTATTACCTGGGTCACCTGTCACCGGCCGCCACGCATCCGGTAGATGTGCTTTCCGGCGCATTTATGTGGGTGCGGAAAGCCGTACTGGATAAAACCGGCGGTTTTGATGAACGTTTCTTCATGTATGCGGAAGACATAGACCTCAGTTACCGGATTCAGCAGTCGGGATACCATAACTATTACTTGCCTACCCCCACCATCATCCATTTTAAGGGAGAAAGTACCCGCAGGGATGTACGGTATGTGCGATTATTTTATACCGCCATGATACAGTTTGTGCAAAAGCATTTTACGGGGCCGGGCGCATGGTTCTATGTAGCGTTGCTCAGATCATTTATCTATCTGAAAAGTATAGGTACAGAGAGCAGGAAAGAAATGAAGGGGAAAGCAACTTCTTTACCCACATCCTATATAACCGGTAATGTGGAAAACGTTGTACATATAATAAAAAAAATTGGCAATAAACGTATCATTGAAGGCGGGCCCGACTCCGCAGATGAACTAATATATGCAGAAGGCCTGCAATATTCTTTTAAAGATATTATTGCCGCCATGCAAAATAATCCTGCTCAAAAAAAAATACGTATTCATGCTGCCGGTAGTAATAGCATAGTAGGAAGCGACTCTAAAAACATCCTGGGCGAAATAATAATATTGGATAATTAACAATCCATTTATCTACATACGCTCTCTTCAAAAAGCCCCTTCATATACTTATTTACTAAACAACACGCTGATAAACCCCAACAGCTTGCTTATTGAATTAACGTTTCTTTTTGGGGTAAAACTATATTTTTATACAGTCTTTCAGTAACTGAAATCCCTATTCGTAAATATAGTTAAATCATAACTCAATGCGTATGCCCAAAATCTACTTTATTTATTAATGATGCTGCTCCCCATCTTTTTTGCCTGCCAAAAAGCAAATGAAACGCTAATGGATTCTTCAGCATCAACCGAATTTCCCGGAACAGGCCGTCAAAATGCTACCAGGTTTTCTATTGGTTCAAAAGCCTATGTGGGCTTGGGGAATGGAGATGGAAATATTATTTATACTGATCTTTGGGAATTTAACCCTGCCAATAAAACATGGACTAAAAAAGCCGATTTTCCCGGCACGCCAAGAGCGGCTTCCGGAAGTTTTGTGATTGGAAATAAAGTATATGTGGCTACCGGACTTTGCAATTGTAAGGACGTGTGGGAATACGATCCTACCACAGATACCTAGACGCAGAAGTCCGATTTCCCTGTTCAAGAAATTTATTATACAGCACCTTTCGCTATTAATGGAAAAGGTTATTTAGCCACCGGTATAAAGGATGGTCAACTCCTAAAAGACTTGTGGCAATATAATCCTGTAAAAGATATATGGACTAAAAAAGCTGATTATCCTGGAACGCCTGTTGATGTTGCTACCAGCTTTGTTATTAATGGCAAGGGGTATGTAGCCGGTGGTAATCAGGTCTTCGGAACCAGCAAGGCTTTATGGGAATACGATCCGGTTACAGATAAATGGACTGAACGGAAAAATATGCCTGTTGCTACCTCTGGGTCTGTTGGTTTTGCAATTAAGAATAAAGGATATGTAGGAGTAGGTTGGGGAGGTGGAAATCAAATTTGGGAATATAATCCGGCTTCAGACGCATGGAAGATGTATACCCATTTTGAAGGCGGGCACAGAGAGGGAGCCATGGGCGTTGTAGTTAATAATATAGCCTACATCGGCCTTGGAACTACCACGTGGACTGTCTATCCTACACAGATATGGGAATTTTCACCACGTTGATAATCGGGAAATATTATAAACAATAAGACAGGCGATGTTCTCAAGACATCGCCTGTTTTATTTCATTCACACCACCGCCAGCACTTTCGCACATCCTGCATACTTTGCCTGTTGGATTGTATGCGTATTATACTGTGTTCCATACCGCACGCCGATGGCCAGCACCAGGGTAAAATGCTCATCCGGAGGAAGGCTACTATGCTTTACTTCCAACGGGGTAGCAGGAGCGCCCTGTGCTACCGGGTGCCAGTCTGTAACAGCCTGGCCCGGTTGTAAGTTGAAATAACCGTGGTGAGTAGGTTCATATTTATGCAAGCTGCCGGTAAAAATGATATCGGGAACAATACCCAGCGTTACGATAATACTGAACCAGGGATATTTCTCCGGCGCAAAAAAGCTGATGTCCGGCATCAGCTCGGGAAGCTGCACCGCGGCCGTCAACGTTTCCCGGCTAAGAGCATGTTCCACCGGGAATCGCACTGTTGAATCAAAAGTATTTTGGCGGTTTAAGGAGAAGCCGTTTAAGATATGGGGATAGGCCGACAGCCGTACATCCCGCTTTCCCCATTCTTCTACAGGATCCATATTTTGAACAGGTACCATCAGGGCATTCAGCGGGCCGGCAATATTGTGATCGGCCAGGGGCTTTTGAAAGGTCAATGCCTGCATGATGTATTTCCCTGCTTTGGCGCGGCCGCCAAACTCCGAAATGGAATTACGTACTTGTCGCATTTCCGGGTCTGTCATAATTTTTTCTTTGGAGGGCCCGCCCTTGCGGCGTACGATGGGCTTGTCAACCCCACGCATTTTGTAAATAGATAGGTCATCAATGGAGCCTTGAATCCCCAGACCAAGGCCAGCAATCATTTTTGCCATAATAATATGGTTTCAAAGGTTAAGTAATAAAATGTTTGTCAAATGGATGCGACTAACCAGCAGAAAAGACCTTCACTTTATATAAACTAAGCTACCCATGCATACCTTTTAGATGCCCCGGAGATATCCCGTACCTTATAATGAACGTGACATCTACGGGATATCTACAGAGTATCTCCTTCTTTAGATTTTCAGAAAACAATTAATACAGCAGCGGGTATAACCATGAAATAGCCAAAAAGGGGCTTTCTGTTAACCGGCAGGCGGTTAAAACAGGTAAAAGTCCAGGAAACGGCTAAAGCCAGAAAGGAAAGCGGAGAAATGTTATTCTGTTTCTATCAGGTAGGTGATTGGGTTCAGGTAGAACATTTTCTTCCAGCCCTGTTTTGACCCGTCAATGCGCCAGGGCAGGGGTAGCATGGAAGACACCGTATAGTGCAAATGAGGTGGTTTGCTAGCGGCATTGCCCGTAGTTCCCACGGTGCCAATTTCCGTTCCGGCTTTTACGAAATGAAAAGAGGAGGTGTTAATAAAATGCTGTGGCAAGCAATAGCCGATGATCAGAATGATCAATAAAGACAAGAAGATATATTTGATAATTCTCTTGAATTTCATAAAGGGGGTTATTTCGGGTATTAGAGAAATTTACTGTTGATAAACCAGGGATACGGATCTATTAACCGAGCTTTATTATCAGACATCAGTAGTTCCAATTCAAACAAACCATTATACGACGGCTTAAGAATTTTTCCAATAGATTGGCCGGGATTAACAATGTCTCCTTTCTTTACAAAGACGGCATTGAGGTTATTGTAGATTAAAAAATAGTTTCCATGTTTTGTGAATACAGCGAGGGTACTGTCTATTTCAAAAATTGAAACTACTTCGCCAACAACCACATTTTTAACGGTCATTATGCTGTCCGACTGTATGGTGAGGGTTGGGGTGCTGCCACAACAAATGCATATTTCCATTCTTTTGGTCCCGGTTAACACCTGATCGGAATTTACCAGATGGGTATACCTGTCTACTGGCAGCGCTAACATTCCCTTCAGGGATTCAAAATGGGTGCTGTCATGACCAGGCAACTGAGCCCTGGCAGATGATAGACTGAGAAAGCAAATAACAAAAATGAGGGAAGACAGGAGTCGGGGTTTCACCAAAACACTTTAGGCTTAAACGCCCCGGTAACTTGCTTTGTTATAGGACAAAAAGTTAAAGTATAGCCGCCTTTTTGGCAGGCAGGGGCCTGAGAATGGTCATTTTAGCCTCGCAATTCGGCCTAATCCCTTAATTTTGAATTTGCCTGACCAAACCGGCTTACTATGTAATGGCATTAATTGATATTTCCATACCCCCTTCCATCGCGAAAGCTTTACGATTGCCTGCCCGCTCTCCCCGGCGGCAACAGATCCGGGTATTGAGGAAATTGCTCAAAAAAGCCCGCTTTACCGAATTTGGACAAACCTACCGGTTTGATGAGATCCTGCTCAGTAAGCATGCCGGCAAAAAGTTTCAGCAACTTGTACCTACTTACGACTATAATAAAATTTACGATGCCTGGTGGCATAAAACCCTCGAAGGCAGGCCCGACATCTGCTGGCCCGGCAAGATCAAGTTCTTCGCCCTCAGCTCCGGCACCTCCGAGTCGGCCAGTAAATACATCCCCATCACCAATGACCTGATGCGGGGCAACCGCATTGTGATGATCAAGCAGTTGCTCACCCTCCGTACCTATCATGATATCCCTGTAAAGAGTATCGGTAAGGGCTGGCTGATGCTGGGCGGCAGTACCGACCTCCAGAAAGGGCCCGGTTATTATGCCGGCGACCTCAGCGGTATCACCGCCAAAAAAGTACCTTTCTGGTTCTCACCCTTCTATAAACCAGGTAAAAAGATTGCCCGCACCAAAGACTGGAACAGTAAAATCGAGGCTATTGTGGAAGAAGCCCCCAATTGGGATATCGGCTTCGTGGTAGGCGTTCCCGCCTGGATCCAGATGTGCATGGAAAAGATCGTTGAGCGGTACAACCTCAAAACGATCCACGACATGTGGCCCAACCTGGCCTTCTTTGTACATGGCGGGGTATCTTTTGAGCCCTATAAAAAAGGATTTGAAAAGCTGGTGGCCCGGCCACTGACCTATATTGAAACCTACCTGGCTTCTGAAGGTTTTATGGCCTACCAGAACCGGCAGCATGCCAAGGGTATGCACTTATCCCTGAATGATCATATTTTCTTTGAGTTTGTGCCTTTCAATGATAAGAACTTCGACAGTGAAGGAAATATCGTGGAAGATCCCGAAGCGCTGATGATCCATGAAGTGGAAGAGGGGAAGGATTATGCCATCCTGCTGAGCACCACTGCCGGCGCCTGGCGCTACCTGATTGGCGATACAGTCCGTTTTGTGGATAAAGAACGCTGCGAAATTATCATCACCGGCCGCACCAAGCACTTCCTCAGCCTGGTGGGAGAACACCTTAGTGTGGACAATATGAATAAGGCGGTACAACTGGTGGCTGATGAAATGAACATCTGTATTCCTGAATTTACAGTAGCCGGTGTTCCGCACGGCCTTTTCTTCGCCCATCAATGGTGGGTGGCCTGTGATGATAAGGCAGATGTTGAAGCAGTACGCCAGAAAATAGATGAAAAGCTCAAAGAGCTGAATGATGATTATGCCGTGGAGCGGGGCAGCGCCCTCAAGGATGTATACCTCAAAATACTCCCGGAATCCAGTTTCATGGAATTTATGCGCCTGAAAGGAAAGATAGGCGGGCAACATAAATTTCCCCGCGTGATGAAGGGAAAGATGTATGAGGACTGGATCAGGTTCCTGGAAACAGGCGCTGTTTAAAAAACCGGCCAAATAGTCAACACCCACTACACTTATAGGCAAAAGCACAAGTATGTAACTTGTTCTTTTTCACACGTATGATTTTTGTAAATTGTCGCTTTAAATTTTCATTACTTTCTTTTAACGCATGTGGCAAGCCATCATCAATGGATTAATGCTGGGGTGTATCCTTGCTTTGTCAGTGGGGCCGGTAATTTTTACGGTGATCAAGCAAAGCCTTAACAACGGACATACCGGTGGGTTCAGTTTCGTGGCAGGGGTGTGGATGAGCGATATTGTACTGGTGGTGATCAGCAATGCCTTTTCTGCGCTGGTAAGTGAGCTGCTGGAGTACAAAGCTATCATCGGCTATATTGGCAGCGCTTTCCTGGTGATCATGGGCATCTTTTATCTTTTTTTTAAAAAGGTAACCTTGCGTACGGATGCTGAGGGGAAAATAGTGCGCTTCCGTAAAAGGGACATGATCAAAATATTTTCCAGCGGCTTCCTGATCAATACCCTTAATCCCAGCGTATTCATTTTCTGGCTGGGCACGGCTACAGCCCTTGCTACCAAATTCAGTTTTCAGCAAAGGGTCATCATCTTCTCTGTTTGCGTGGCATTGAACATTGCTGCCGATATTTTTAAGGTGCTGCTGGCAGGCAAATTGCGCAAGCGGCTTACCCTGCACAATATTTCTGTTATCAATAAAGTATCGGGCGTAATACTCGTTGGTTTTGGCATGGCGCTCCTGTATGGCACTGTTTTTTTGGCGAAGGAAATGTAAGGCTGGGGTTGATGGTATAGAACTACGTTCCGGAATGACGCCTAACGTTAGTCTTAACAAAACCTTAGTTCATTTAATTCACTTACCGCTGTAACTTGGTCCTTACATGAAAAAAACTATACTCCTTATAACGGTTTTGTTCTGTTCACTGCTTACTTTTTCCCAGCAATCGGATTTTATTGTACTCAAAAAATGGAACAACCGTACCATTAAAACCTTTTATCCCGGCGCTTTTATATCAGGCCAAACCCATAGAGGATTTAACATTAATGGGTTTATTACCGCTATCCGTAATGATTCCATATATATCCGGCAGGAGGAAAGGCAGCTTATGGGTACTGAATTTGGCGTTGAACTGGACACGCTTGTTTACACCATTGGAATAGATTACCGGGAAATCAGCCGGTTCAATTATACCAAAAAATACAAATGGGGCGGTAAAAGAGGGTTTGTGCAGGTAGCATTGCCCAAATTAATGATGATCGGAGGCGTTGGATTTATTATACTGGAAACCGTTAATACCATATACCGTAAAGAATCTTTTAATGATGATGGTAAGCTGGCAACCCTGGGTATAGCAGCGGGTGTAGCAGTGGCCGGTTATTTATGGGAACACATGCAAGAGAACAGGAACAAAGCCGGCGGGCGGTTTAAAGTAGTATACGTTAAAGTCAATGAACTGAAGAAAGCGTTCTGATAACAGTTCCGGCAGGCTTCCCTCATCTGATATTCCCGACTTCCCCGACTTTCTATTATCTTGCACCCAAGCAATTTAACCCGGCATGGCCATCAAAACCAGGGGATTGGGTCTTCGTATATGGCGAATCCTGAAACGAGTCTTCATCTTCCTCTTTATTTTCCAATTGTTTTATATTCTCCTGCTCAAGTGGGTGAATCCGCCGGTTACGCTTACACAACTGGGCAGCCTCATCAGTGGGAATGGTCTTAAACGGGATTATGTGTCTATCAAAAACATGTCGCCCTATGCACGCCTGGCCGTTATATGCTCTGAAGATCAGTTGTTTCCGGATCACAACGGGTTTGACTGGAAGCATATCGAAAAGGCAATGAAGAATAATGAAAAGCGGCCTAACCGTATTAAAGGTGCTTCCACTATCAGTCAGCAGGTGGCCAAAAATGTTTTCTTGTGGCAGGGCCGCAGTTGGTTTCGCAAAGGGCTCGAAGTCTATTTTACTTTCATGATTGAACTGATATGGGGTAAAAAACGCATCCTGGAAATGTATCTCAATGTGTCTGAAATGGGGAAAGGAGTTTTTGGAATAGAAGCAGCAGCACAGGCTTATTTTAAGAAGCCCGCCCAAAAACTCACTCGCCAGGAAGCTGCCATGGTCGCCGCCTCCCTGCCCAATCCCAAAGAATATACAGTAAAACCCGTTTCACGTTATGTAGCCGGAAAATATCCCTGGGTATTGCGGCAAATGAATAACCTGCAGGACGATGAGGATATTCAAGGACTGATACAGTAACTAACAACCCACTACTCACTCACCTTAACTTTGCTTCCCGTACTGTTCATGGAAGGGATGCCCGGTATGCAATTGTTGACGGCAAAACGGAATGTATAATTACCGGCAGGAAGATTAACTGGCACCTGGAGGTAGAATGGCTGGCTGGCCTGTTGGATCTGCCCCACCGTGAAGCCTGTAGGAATGAGGGTAACTTTTCCATTCTCCTCTTTAAAAGCCAGTTGTATGCCTGTAGTATCATACGGCTTTTGCTGAAAAAAAGAAAGATAGAAAGCGGGCGATTTGATGATGCCCTGTACAGTGAATTGTTTATTTTTCAGTAAGGGTTTGCCTTCACAACGGATATCTACTTTAGAAAAAGAAAAATAAGGCTCATAAATATGGCTGGCATAATTGATCAATTGAGTAAACCTGTTATTCCTGGTTACACTGTCATAAGAACCCACCACCATTACCCGTTTTCCGATAAGTGAATCTTCCAGTGGCCAGAAGTTAAAATTGTTTCTCCGGTAGGTAATCGCATTCATGGACAGGGAGGGCGTTTGTGAATAGAACCAATACTTGGAAGCTTTCTGATAGGAGCCAATGAATACTGCCGGAATGCCCTGCGCACGTTCCTTTATCTCGCCCACCCATATTTTATTTTGATGGAACTCATCTTTGCGGATCCAGCTTACCCGTGGGATCACCGGGAACATGTAAATGCGCACCAGCAGGATGAGCACCAGGGTAACGGGAAGGCTTTTGTACAACCATTTGCGCCAGGAGGGCTGTTGCAATACACTTTGATGGCTCAACACTATTAATCCGATGAAAGCCGGAACGGTCCAGTTGGCTTCCACGCGTCCTTTGAAAGTACTGATCAGAAAAAAGCCATATATCCCAATGAGTGTATACTTTAATGCCCGTTCAAGGTCTGAGGCAGGTTTATGAATAAAGGCGGCTTTCAGCAATAACCATCCTATCAGTGGCCCGGCCAATGCCAGTTGACCAACAAGGTACTCAATGGTATACTTGGTATCATAATAAGAAGCGCTTCGCTCAAACAAATGGAACTGAACAGAAGGAAACCCATGTGTATACTGCCAGTAAAGATGAGGCGCAAATACGAGTAAGGCCACCGCTGTTACAATATAAGTCTGATACCGGGCAAATAATTTAGGGTTTGATACCAATGTGCATAATACGATCAGTACCCCATGGTACTTGCTGTACATCATGAAAGCAATGCTCAGGCCCAGCCATACGGAATTCAGGATCGTCACCCGCTCTGTGAAACGCCGGTAGAGCCAGAAAAACAAGGCCACAAAGAATAGGAGCGGAATATCGGGAACAGCAATGATGCCGCCTATCTGTACAACGGCAATAGAGCAGGCGATTGCATAAAAAAGGTAATCATCTTTTTTAGCCAGCAGTTGCTGTGTTATGAAAATGGTAGCTGTATTCAGCAGCACAATAAAGAGACGGACACCTAATTCATTGGGGAAGAGCGCATAACCGGCTTTGATCAGCAGCGCCACCAGGGGAGGATGATCAAAATAACCCCAGTCGGGAAAACGGGAATAGATCCAATAGTATGCTTCATCATCAAATAACTCTGTGTAAGCTGCCTGTATCAGGTTCAACAGGCACCAGGCAAGATAAAATAGCAGTTTATGATTTCTCCTGATAAAACTAAGCATATCCAATAAGCGAAGGCGCAAAGCTACAGCAAGTGATCACTGTTTCAGCATTTCATCCACAGCTTTAACAGCCTTTTGAAGTCGTTGTTCGTAATTGCCTGAAATATTTGCCCATGGCACGGATTGGTTCACCAGTATATCTTTGTAAATATAATACAGTTCCCGCCGACTTTCGAGATCGGGATATTCACGGAGTTCGTCTTTCACCCATGGGAGGTCGGTATCACACAATAAATACAGGTGGTATTGTCTTTCCGCGATCTGGTCCAGTATCCAGGGATGGCATTTGCCAAAAACATACTCACTCCATACTTTCATTACATACAGGTCTGTATCCACGAACAGTGCAGCATGTTTTTCATGACCCGGATCAAAAGATGAGATATGCTTTTCTTCTAATGTTACCTGTCCCTGTGCAATAATCAGGAGGTCGTCATAGGTATAGTTAGTACCATTTTTCAGCAGGTATTCCCGTGCATACTCCGGCACCCAGGCCGTGGAATAATAACCGGCCAGTTGCTCACACAGGGTGCTTTTGCCTGTTGATTCAGGCCCTATCACTACCACTTTCTTTATCATGGACATCAGGATTCAAATATACAGCGGAATCACGGAGCAGGGATATGCTTTGCCTGCCGGGCCCGTTTGTTCCATTCGGCCCATCCAAAACCTGCCATCAGGAGCAGGATAAAATAAAAAACACTGGTAAATACATACCCTTTTATAAAATACAGGGGAATGGAAGCAATGTTGGTAGCGATCCACCAGTACCAGCTCTCTACTTTTTTCTTTGCCATCAGCCACATACCTGTATAGGCCGTGGCAGAGGCAAAAGCATCTGCCCAGGGAATGATCTCCGGCGAGAAAATGCTCTTCAGCCAGGTCAGTGCACTGAAAATACCTATATAGCATACCCCGAAGAACAGGAAATGCTGGCCCCATTCTTTTCGGATGGCATGTTGTATAACCACCACATGGTGCTGTGCAGCATCTTTTTTGGTCCAGAGAATCCAGCCATAAATGCTCATTATCGTATAGTAAACATTTACGCTGGCCTCACCCGGTAAATGGCCCATCAGGCTCAGGTAGGTATAGATGATGGTGCTGATCAATCCTATGGGATATACCAAAATATGCTCAATGCGGGAAAACCACACGCTTGCAATGCCTGTGAATACGGCAATGTATTCAAGGACAGTGGTGTGGCGCATACCATACAGAAACTGCTGATAGATTTCGGATAAACTCATGGCGACGGGCTGCAAGATAGCCCATTGTGCGCATGCATGCAGCAGTGTACTGCCATCATGTATGCCAGGGGAAATCAGGCACCTTCACACAGCTTTTTGAGGTTGCGGAGCCCTTCTTCAAACTGTTTGTTGAGGGTTTTATTTAAAACCGGCCCCATGAGCCTGACCATCGGGTAGGGCAGGTCGCCATTATTTTGCCAGGTTACCTTTGTTTCTCCATTGCCCCATTCTTCAAACATCCAGTTATCATTGGCAAAGCTTTTCCAGGGGCGTATAAATTCCAGGTCGAAGTGAACATGCTTGTGATCAATAGCGCGTAGTACAAGGCGCCCTTCACCGATTTTTTTACCATTCCACCAGTACTCATGGCCCGGTGTATGTGGCGTGCCTTTGATCTCCATTTTACTGCCGGGTTCCGTCATTTGCCAGGGATTCCAGCGGGCATAATAATTAAGGTCTGCCACCCTGCTCATCACCTCACGCACCGGTTTTAAAATGACTATTGATTTCTCAATATTGTATTTGGCAGGCAGGAAAAGCGCTATCACCAGTAAGGCTACGATGATGCCAATGATGCAATAAATGATGTACAATGCCAGCATAAGCAAGCAGTTTACCTGTAATTTACTGCAACCCGGCAATAAAGTCAAGCCGCAGGCATAAATAGTTGCTGTCCGGAATAGTTATAGTGGAAAGGAAAGAAAGTGGAAAAAGTGCGCTAAACCAGCGAATATATAACTACCTGTAATAAACGAAATGAAGGAGAAATAGGGGGCGGAGACTTCATTAAAAAGCCTCCCTCCGCTTAATACGGGGAGAGGCCGGCGATAGTGCACGGAAAAAAACAGACCGTTGCTTGTATATACAGTACCTGATCAATAACTGACACTATGGCTATATACGGATAAAACCAACGGTTGGATTGTGCCGGAGGGCCGCCAGCCCCAAGAAACCTCCTGAAAGCACAAAACCTTCCCTTTGGGAGGGGAAGGTTTTGATATCAATAGTTTATCCGGTCTTATTCTGCTTCTGCCACCACTTCTTTCACCTCGGGTATCATGCGCTTCATCATCCCTTCAATGCCCGCTTTCAGCGTGATCATGGATGATGGGCAGCCGCTGCAGGAACCCTGCAACATAAGGTTTACCACGCCGGCATCATAGCTTTTGAACTGGATAGCGCCGCCATCCATTTCTACCGCTGGTTTCACGTAATTTTCCAGTAATTCCTTGATGCGTTTTACCACATCGTCATCGTCGGCCGATACAGTATTGCTGCTCTGTGGTACGATAACGGCCACTTCTTCCTCATTGATCACCACCTTGCTTTCTTCGAGGTATTCTTTCAGGAACTGGCGGATGGTAGGGATTACGTCCGTCCATTCTGTTTCGGCTGTTTTGGTCAGCGTCACAAAATTGCTTGCGATGAATACGGCCCTGATGAAAGGAAAACCGAACAACTCTGTAGCCAGGGGTGAAGGTTTCGCGCTCTCCACGTCCGGAAAATCAATGCTTTTGCCCGGATACAATAGTTTGTTGGCCACAAACTTCATAGTTTCCGGATTGGGTGTCATTTCTGTATAGATACTGATGACCGGACTGCCTGTTTTAATCATAATTCCCAGTATTTTATAGTACAAAAATAACAAACACCAGCAAGGAATTGTTCTTTTTTTTAGTGATCGCAATCATCTGCATGGGCATGGTCATGTACCCGGCAGGCGCGATAGTTGATCACGTGGGCCGATACAATGAAAAGTACGGCAAAAGGAAGCAGCCAGAACTGGTAGTCGTGCCATATTTGCTTGGCAATCAGTAAAATGATGCCGATAGAAAACACAATGGCCGGTATAAAACTATGGTGATGTTTCCGGTACCCGTGCCAAAAGGAGTACATACCAATCACAAAGGCCAACAGAATCATTCCATATTCCAGGGTCACATTCTCAATGATATTGATGCCAAATACCGGCAGGCTCGTTAATAAAAGGGGGAGAATGGCACAATGAATGGCGCAGGCCACCGAAGTAGCAATTCCAAAGGCATCCCAGTTAAACCTGAAATTCATGGCGCGAAGATAAGGGAAATTATTTCATATGCAACTCAGTTGCAAACGAAATGTTTTTACAGTTTCCTAACTTTGCAGCTATGAACAGGAAATTGTTGTTTTATATCGGCTTTTTCGTTTTACTCGTTGTTGGTTTTTATGTAGTGCTTACCCGCGTAATTCCCGGCTATGGCAAGGTAAAGCTCCCCGTTTTGAGTTATGTGCTTCCTTTTCAATTTGTTAACCAGGATGGCAAAACTGTTTCCGAACGTGATCTGGAGGGGAAGGTGTATGTGGCAGAGTACTTTTTTACTACCTGTAAGAGCATCTGCCCCATTATGAATACCAACCTCAAACCCATCCATGAGGCCTTCCGTAATGAGCCCCGTTTTGTGATCGTTTCCCATACCTGTGATCCCGAAACGGACAGCAGCGCCCGCCTTAAGGTGTATGCCGATTCCATCAAAGCCGATACCCGGCAATGGTGGTTTTTGACAGGCCGGAAAGACAGCTTATACAGCACTGCCCGTAACAGTTATTTGCTTGATGACCCGAAGAATAACCTGCAAAGCATAGAGGACCAATTCCTGCATACCCAGTTCTTTGCCCTTATTGATAAAAGTGGCCAGGTGCGGAAAATTTATGACGGATTAAAGAAAGACGAGCTTAAAGAACTGGAAAAGGATATCAGGGGATTGTTGGATGAACCGGTTGCTCAAAAACGATTTAGTAATAACCTTTTTGGAAATTAAGCTTTACTGGAAAACTAAAACAACATACCATGGATTCACAGATTGATCATATCTTAAAGCGTAGTCAGCTAAGCGTCACCGGTAGCCGCAAAAAGATACTGGAGTTATTTTTGGCAACAAACGGTGGTGCGCTTGCTCATGGTGATATTGAAAAAAGGACCGGTGAAAAATTTGACCGTGTAACGGTGTACCGTACCCTGCAAACGTTCCTTGAAAAAGGGATCATTCACAGTATTCCGACCGCGGACAATTCTGTGCGTTATGCCATGTGTAAAGACACTTGCGCCGGCGGACATCACCATGACAATCACGTACATTTTGTATGCAGCGTTTGCGGAAATACTACCTGCCTGGACGATGTAATGGTTCCTGAAGTAAAATTACCTAAGGGATTTCAGCCGGAGCAATGGCAGATGGTGGTAACGGGTGTGTGTAAGGACTGCCAATAGATACAGATCAATTTTTGTACCGTGAATTCCCTGTATGGCGCTGTTTTAGCAGAAAATACGATCCATTGTTTGACCTCTATCAAAGTGACCGGATACGGGTATAAAAAAGAAAGCCCCGATGTAGAAACACCGGGACTTTTGGTTAAGGCTCTGATTAGTAGCTCTTTTATGATGTTCAGATGATTGCTCATCTTACTATCGTAGACAACTATTCCTTACAAAGATAATTGTTAGAACGATTAAACCATATACCACTAACTGGGTATTTTTTTCCTCCCACCTATTGGTCAACGTTTTATCGCCTCCATTTCATCCTGCACAAACTTCATCAGAATTTTAATACGCTCCGGCGAAAAATTAAACTCGAGCCCCGCTGCTCTATACAACTCCGGGAGTGTTTTGGTACCGCCCAGGCTTAAAGACCGTATATAGTTGTCTAACGCTGCATCTTTATTTTTTCTGAATTGCATCCATAATCCAATGGCGCCCAATTGAGCAATGCCGTATTCGATATAATACAGCGGAACTTCAAATAAATGTAACTGCCGCTGCCAGCTATAGGTGCGGTAATTATCCAGTCCATTGAAATCGATTACATCCGAAGAGAACTCGTTCAGGATCTCCATCCAACGCGTAGCCCTTTCCGCTTCCGTGTGTCCAGGATGTTCATATACCCAATGTTGGAATTTATCTATCGTAGCAATCCAGGGAAATATCGTAATTACACGTTCCAGTTGATGTTCTTTGGCCCGTAATAGGTCTTCCTTATTGTCAAAAAAGACTTCCCATGCATCCATGCTGAACAATTCCATAGCCATACTGGCCACTTCGGCTATCTCCATCGGGTATTCCTTGAAAGCACTTAGTTCCAGCGGATGTGCCAGGAATGAATGGACAGCATGCCCGCCTTCATGAACCATTGTTGTAACATCGCTCATTTGGCCTGCCGCATTCATGAATATAAAAGGAGCGCCTGTTTCGGCTAGCGGGCAATTGTAACCGCCTGGTGCTTTGCCCTTCCGGCTATCCAGGTCGAACCGTTTCATTTCATTCATTTTTCGCAGGCAATCTGCAAAAAATGGGCGCACTTGCTCAAAACAAAGGATGCTTTTTTCCAGCAATTCATCTCCTGTTTTGAACGGCGTTAATGGCTTAATACCGTCGGGCTGGGCTTCCAGGTCCCAGGGCTTCAGGGTATCAAGGCCGAGTTTCTCTTTTTTCCTTTTGTAAATAGTATTGACCAGCGGAAGTACATGCTGTTTAACGGCTTCATGAAACTGGTAACAATCTTCTTTTGTATAATCAAAACGCCCCAGTTCCTTGAACTTATAATCCCGGTAATTATCAAATCCGGCATTATTTGCTACCTGGTGTCGTTTTTCAATGAGCTTGCTGTACAATTCATTTAAAGCGTCCTTATCCTGTATCCTTCTTTCATTTACTTTCCTGTACACTGTTTCACGCAAGGTGCGGTCGGGACTTTCCAGTAATTTGGCGGCTTGTTGTAAAGTATACTCCTGTCCATTCACCTCTACCGTCATCTTACCCGAGATCACACCATATTGTTGTTGCAGCACGCTTAATTCCGATTGCAGGGGAATGTTCTTTTCACGGAACAGCTCAATGCTTTTCCGCACACCGCGCAGGTAGGTGAAATACTTTTGCTTGTCCAGTTGGGCTGTATAAGGGTTTTCCACCAGTTTCCGGTTCAGCTTATCGGCATATACCTGTATCTGCGGTTGTAATTCGGTGACAAAAAATACGAATGCCTCTTCGAGGGACTTATTTTCTGTATCGCAGGTCATCTTTATTTGCCGCCAGCAGGCATCTTCACTCACCACCGCTTCCAGCTCGCTCATGTCCAGCAGCCATTTTTCCAGTTCCCCGTAATTGCCAATGGGACGCTCCAGGAGTTCTTTAAAATAAGGTTCCAGGTTTTTCCAGTCTGTTACTGTATAATCTGCCGGTAAAAAATGCCGGGGTAGTTTCTTAATATCTGCACTGTAGCTCATGGTTCATTGTTTAAATAGTAAAGCTACAACCCCGGTTGCAAAAGCAATTACCGGCAGGTTGTAGCTTATAATAATACGTATAAAAACTATTTTTTAGCCTTTTTCGCCGGCGCAGCCTTCTTTTTGGCAGGCTCTTCGTCTGCTTCCTCTTTTTTAGCCTTAGGGGCTGCTTTTTTCTTGGGTTTTTCTGCTGCCTCTGCTTTTTCCTCTGCTGGCTTTTCTTTTTTAGCGGCTGCCTTGGTAGCCGCTTTCTTAGCCGGCGCTTTAGCCGGCTCTTCTGCTACTGGTTCGGGCTTTTGGGCCTCGGCTACTGCTTCTTCGGCGGGCTCTTCAGTAAGCTCACGAAGCTTGATTTCCACGTTGTTAGCGTCCAGAATGCCCAACCATTTCACCATTTTCTTCATATCACTGGCGTACACCCGCTCAAAATCCAGGTCGGGGTATACTTTCTCAAAATACTTTTTCAGGGCATTATTATCCTTACCGTCGGGCAATTTCTCTGAGCTGCCCTGCATAGCCTGGAAAATATCTGCCAGGTTCACATTATCGCGTACGGTATATATCTCAATGCTTTCCAAATGGGAGAAATTATGTACCCGGCTGGACACAAACCGGGTGGATTTATCATCCAGTGAACGGACAATAGCACCATCGCTTTTACTGCTTACTAACTCGTACAATCCCGGTAACCCTGTTACCGCTATGATTTTTCCATATTCCATATCTGGCTGAAATTTTAAAGGATATGCAAGATAAACGGAATTCGGCAAACCCTGTTCCAAAAATTACACCTCGCTTATTTAAACCCCATTTTGCCATTTATTCCGGGTCCCGGTCTCATACCCCCGTCCTGGTGAACCAATTGTTAACCGTCATAAATTTTGTTGGCCGGCGCCGCAGGTTTTTACCCCCCATTGCCTTCCAATTAAGAGCAGTCAATTATTAAATCACATAAACAATTATTGCAATGAAAAAAGCAATCTTTCTGTTAATAACTGTAGCAATTGCCGGCATTTATACTGCCAATGCACAAGGCGGCGGCGGTTTTCAGCGTCGTACCCCCGAAGAACAACTTAAGGCAGTAAAGGAAAAGCTGGTTGACCTTAAGCTTACGCCCGAACAAACTACCAAAGCAGATAGCGCTTTCATGAAATATTTCAGGACTCGTGACAAGGCATTTGAAGAGATGCGTGCCGGTGGTGGCCAGATGGATCGTGATGCCATGCGTGAAAAGAATCAAAAAATGATGGCCGACAGAGATGATGAGCTGAAAAAGATATTTGATGAGGCCCAGTTCAAAAAATGGAAAGACGAAATTGAGCCTTCTTTACGTCCTCAGCGCCGGCAAGGCGGTGGTGGCGGGAACAACTAATTTTGTTCTGATGCTCCTTGTTAACAGTATAACCCTGGTGTCATTAGCGCCAGGGTTTTTTCGTGTATGCCAGATCCGGGACCTTATTGCCCCATCCACTGTTTGAAGGCAGTGACATTTTCCTGGCTGATCACGATTTCTTCCTGTAAAGAGGGCTCTACCTCCAGCAATAATTTACTTTTCGGATAAGTTTTGATCCGCTTGATAGCACTCATATTGATGAGGTATTTGCGATTCACCCGGTAAAAGAGGGTAGTATCCAGTTGCATTTCAATATCGCTCAGTGACTGATCGAGAATAAACTTCTGCCCTTTGTTATCCACCATGCAAACCAGTTTATGGGCGGCATAGAAGTAAGCAATGTCTTCTGTTTTGATACTGATGTAATCAGCCCCCCGCTTAACCAGGAATCGTTTTTTGTGGTTGGTCTCCGCTGGTTTTTCCTGCCAGTTTACCAGGTTTTGATAGTTCGTTGAAAAATACAGTTTGAGCTTCTCATATTTTTTCAGGGCTGCTTCCAGCTTCACCTGTTTGATAGGTTTTAACAAATAATCAATACTGTTATGTTCAAAAGCCTCCTGCCAATATTCATCATAAGCAGTGGTGAAAACAACCGGGCAATTGACCGTCACTTTTTCAAAGATCCTGAATGACAATCCATCACTCAACTCAATATCCATGAAAATGAGGGCAGGGGCAGGATGCTCTTTCAGCCAGGCGGCAGCCTGTTGTATACTGCCCAATATATTCAGCACCTGGATAGCGGGATCGCAGGCCAGTAGGGCTTTTCGTAGTTTTTCTGCGGCGGGCTTTTCGTCTTCAATGATTAAAACGTGCATATCAGGCAATTTTTAAAACAGGCAAAGAAACGGTAAAGTCTTCATCGGTTGCCTTTACCACTACCTCTTTACCTGTAGTAAGTTTATAACGTTCATCGAGGTTATTCAATCCGATACGGGAAGAAGGCTTACGCAACATTTTTTTGTGTACCCGGTTATGGACGATCAGTACATCGTTTTGTAAATGGACGTCTATCATCAGTGGATCACTGTCTGAAAATTCATTGTGCTTGATGGCATTTTCTACCAATACCTGCAATGAAATAGGAGGGATAAGAAACTGGTCTATCAAGTTATCCGGCAGGGAAAGGTTTAACTGTACAGCACTTTCAAACCGGATGACGAGCAGGGAAAAGTAATCATTCAAAAACTGGATTTCTTCCCGTAACAGTACCAGTTCCCGCCTTTTATTCTGCAAAATATACCGGTATACATCGGCTAGGTTATCATTGAACTGCCTGGCTTTTTGCGGCTTCTCTTCTATGAGGTGCGATAAGGTATTGAGAGAATTAAAGATAAAATGCGGGTCAATCTGGTTCTTCAGGGCTTCCAGTTCTGCTTCCACTTTTGCCCTGGCCAGTTGCGCATTTTTTAGCATTTCATTCTCCGACTCTTTTACAAGGAAGAATGTTTCATATACATGCACAATGAAAACCACGCAGACCATGATGATAAGGCTTGATTCTGTAACCACATTCCAGTTGACCATACCGCCTTTGAAAATGTGGTACCATCCTATTAAGAGCAGTACGCTAACCGGGATAGTATAAAAAGAAACGGCAATGATAAGCACTGCCAGTTTTCGTATCGGGTGGTTGAACCAGTTGAAGTAACTGCGCAGGGTGAACAACAGGTAACGATTACCTTCCCAGATAAGAAATGACAGGCCGATGGTATAGGCATAGCTGGCCTTGACATGCCAGTTGGAGAGCGCGCTATGGTCTACCATACCGGTGATCAGGGGAATGACAATACCAAAGAAGGGGATTAATATCAGCCGGAAGCCGATATCATTCACCTGGCTGGCAACCGGAACTTTCGTCGCCATGCTGTTTGGTTTCGTCACCCCATTTTCCATGCCGGTTCGCTTTTCGTTGGCACGGAAAAATTAGTGAAATAGATTCGATAAAAATAATCAATTTTAGAACCCTTAAAGTATAAGCAAATGGACATGAGCTCAATCAACTGGCTGGCCGTACTGGTGGCTGGTATCTCCGCCTTTGTGTTAGGCGGGGTATGGTATTCTCCCGCTTTATTCGGAAAAGCCTGGATGAAAGAAAATAAAATAACGATGGAAGAAGTACAAAGTGGCAATAAAGCCAAAATATTCGGCTGGGCCTTTATTCTTTCGCTCATTATGGCAGCAAATCTTGCTATGTTCCTGGCAGAACCCAAAGAACCCTGCCCAGGCGCTCCTGTGGTGAATATTAGCTGGGGCGCCACCGCCGGCTTCCTGGCCGGCATTTGGGTCTTTTGCAGCATTGCCATCGTTGGATTGTTTGAACACAAAACGGCGCGGTACATATTTATCAATGGAGGTTATTGCGTAATAGCCCTTGTACTAATGGGTGCAATTATTGGCGCCTGGCGCTGAGTTTATTTATAGCCATAAAAAAAACAACTGCCCGCCATGGGTTGCGTGAACAACGAACCCATGGCGGGCAGTTTTATCCGGTATTCAATCGGGAAAATTATCCACTATTTCTTGGTATACAGGATTTCCATGCTTTTATATTCTTTTGTTCCCGGCATGGTATTATACATTTCCATTTTCTGGGTTTTATCATCAATAAAGGTCATGATCTCACGGAGCTTACATTTTTTGCCAGTCATAGGATCAAGCATTTCACCAGTGAAAGTAATGCTTTTGGTTACTGGATCCCAGGGACCTTCCACTGTCATGATGCCTGTGCCCATGTTATCGATCCAGGTGCTTATAAAAACTTTTTTGGCATTGTCATAGCCGACGATGCTCTCTCCCTCAAAGGGCATGTTATTGAAAGTACCGGTAAATTTTCCTTCCTGGTAGCGGCCACCCAGTATCATCCGGTTTACAACAGTGCCTTTGCTTTCTGTAGGTGGTGCATCAGGGGTCATCCACATGGTTATTTTTCCTTCCCATTTTCCATTCTGGGCCGCTAATAACTTATGCGGTTCGCCCGGCGTCATATATTCATTCCAGGCTTTCATCATAGCCGCTGAGTCCATGGGTGGTGTAGGCGCATCAGCCGTTGAGGCTGTTGTATCTGTTTTAGCAACAGCAGTGGAATCTCCTTTGGCAGCGCTATCGGTAGTAGCAGCATCATTACAACCGGCAATGGCCAGTGCAAGCAAAGAACAGAAAGTGACGGTTAGCCGTTTCATAATAAATGTGTTTTCAGAAAGGTAAACAAATTCCCTGCCCGCGTTATCATCTGTTTAACGTAAAAACGATGATCCCGGAAATTTTCAGGATGAACTTTCGGCTACTGGTCCGGAAAAAGATTTTTTAGTGGCTGGTCAATGGTTGACCATTATTCGGGGAATTGTGTTTTGTCTATATGGGGAATGATCCGCAAGGCATTTTTATAGTACACTTTTTTCAGTATGGCATCCGGTAATCCTATTCCATACATGCGCCAGAAAGCATGGTATTTTTTGTGATAAGGAAAATATTCGTCCTCCGTTTCCAATACCCGGAAATAAGTGGCATACTCTTCCGGTACCCAACTATCTTTTCCAAATAAAATGCGGTCCTGGTATTGCTCAAAGAATTTACGGGCAGCTTTGGGCTGACGGCCCAGTTCGGCAATGACCGCCCCAAATTCTACTACCACATTCGGCATTTCATTCATCAGCTTACCCAGCTTGTTCAGGTCGTTGGGGTACCAGCCGAAGTGGGCAGCAATGAAAGTGGTTTTAGGGTGTTTTTTAAACATGTGGTGTTGTTCGCCGATCAGGGTTTCCCAGGAAATAGGGTTGGTATCACTCCGCTTGCGGCCGGGGTGGGTAGCCAGTTCCAGCCAGCGTTCATTTTTTTCATCCTGTTCATCCCAAAAAGGTTTGGGATCGGCTGTATGAATAAGTACAGGTATTTTCAATTCACCGCATTTCGCCCAGATGGCGTCCAGCCGCGAATCATCAACAGTTACCCGCTTTCCCTCCTTGTCTTTTACAGAAAAGCCGAGCGATTTGAAAATTTTGAGGCCATTGGCGCCATGCTGTACGTCTTCCTCCAACTGCTTTACAGCTTTCTCTGTCCAGCCCGCCTCACCAATACCGGAGAAGTTAATATTGGCAAATACGATAAACCGTTTGGGTGCGGCAGCGCGGACAGATCCTGTCATATCCTGCAGGCGGTCGCCGGTACCACCACTCAGGTTTACCATCACTTTCATATTCAGTTTGTCCATATCCTGCAGCAGGCGGTTAATATCATTCTCCCGCAGGCTGTTCTGGTGATTATGTACATCAATAAAAGGGAATTTGGCCCGGGTAAGCGGGTGTTCGGGCACCACCAACGTAGAAATGGGATTGTATTGTTCAAAATCCATTCCCCGGCCCGATTGGGCACAGGCAACAGCACTCATGGTTATAAAAGACAGGAAAAAGGATAATTTTTGCATGCGGAAGGTTTTGAGTTGGGCAGGCAATCTATGCGAACAAATATAAACCGGAAAACCAGTCATCAAACTTTAACGAATTTCTGCCTCTATTCCGCAAATACCTCAGGCCACTTACTAATCGCTATTTATGGGCCACTTGTTTTTTAATCCATTCGTACAGGCGCAGCACATCCGTTTTCTTAAACAGTTGGGTACCTGCATTCATGGTGGCTGCCGTACCACAGGCAACACCAAAATATACGGCCTCCTGCAAAGACTTGCCCTGCTGCAGCATCCAGGTGATTCCCGCCACCATACTATCACCGGCGCCCACCGTGCTTTGTTTTTTCACCACTGGCGCCGGAACTTGTCCCTGCCCATCCTTAGTTATCCACATGGCCCCGGCAGGCCCCATGGAAACCACCATCGCTTCACATTCTCCCTTATTAATCACTTGCCGTGCTGCATCATCCACTTCCTCCAGCTCCAGGAAGTCCTTTCCTACCAGGCTACACAATTCACTCATATTGGGCTTTAAGAGAAATACGCCTTCCTGTGCCGCCAGCAATAAGGGCTTTCCCGAAGTATCAGCAATAAAGCGGGCGCCCAGTTTTTTGGCTGTTGCCGCCAGTTGAGCAAAGAAATCCTCCGGTATGCCGGGTGGTAAGCTTCCGCTGGCGACGATAATCGTTGGCTTATCCGGTAATTGCTGCAATAAATGGAAGCAGGCATTGACTTCCCGCTGCGAAAGTTCTGCCCCAGGCATCACAAACCGGTACTGCGCATTAGTACTGCTTTCGCGTACCATTATATTTTCGCGTGTTTCATGGCCAATAGGGATCGTTTTATAGGCGACCTGCTTACCGGTCAAATAATCTTCAATCAGTTTTCCGTTTATGCCGCCGCTGGGAAAAATGGCCAGCGATTCTCCGCCCAGTTCTTTAATGGCTTTACTGATGTTGATCCCTCCTCCGCCTGCTTCCGCCATCATGGCTGTGCAGCGCAGCTTTTTCTCTGGTACCAGCTTCTCTACCGAAGTGCTTTTGTCAATCGCCGGGTTCATCGTGATCGTAACAATCATCTGTACTCATTTTAGGAAGTTTGTGTAATCTCCTGTAATACAGTGCCTATTCGTGCTTTTAAGGCCTCGTAGTCTGTAAAGCCCCTTGCCAGCAGATAGAATTTGGATTCTGATGCCTGCAGCAATACAGCCGGAAACCCGGTTACCTGTAGTTGCTTGCACAACGCAAACTCATAATAGGCCTTCTCTTTATAGAGTTCACTGTGCAGGGAAACATAAAAATCCTGTGCCGGGATTTGGTATTTTTCGAGCAGGTGCCGGTAGGCTTCATCATCACAAAGGTCCCGGCCCTCATAATTCAGGGCATATTGAAGATCGGCGGCAAAGGCTACCTGCTTTTCCGGGTAGTATTCTTTGAAAACGCATAAGGCGATAGCCGGCTTTTCGGAACTGGGAAACCAGTCGCTATCATCGGGATTGTTGATATGCCAGAGAAAGTCGGACCCAAACAGGAGGCCTGTGCGTTCTTCTACCACTTTATAAGCCTGGCGTATATAACCTGCCATAGCGCCAATAGGCCGGGGCTGATCAGTGATGATCATCCCACCGGAAAGCACTTCAAAAAAGATCCTGTCCTGATATTCCTGGGCGATACGTTTAATAACAGGGCTGAAACCATAACACCATCCGCAATAGGCATCGTAACAATAATAGATTGTGATCATTTGGCTATACAATAAAGGGGGTAAAATTACATCCTAAAGGCAAGAACTGGCTTTTGACTTATTTTACGCATTACTCAATTTTAAAAAAAACAGTATTGCCTGATAGAATTTATTGGGGGGTCGTTTCGGGGTTTAATTGTGGAATACCTGCTACAACAAGGCACAAAAAAGAAACTGTCTTAAAAGTCTCTTCAGGTTGGAAGGGCAGCATTCGCTGGCCAATCCTCTTCTCTGTCCGAAATACTATTCCGGAACTCTCTTATCGACTTATAAGACAGTCTCTGTACGATAAATAAGACTGATATATGTTGAGTAATTGTACTCTTGATTAACCTACTTCCATTTCGCCGGTGGCGCTGTTTTTACGCAGGCCCTTCTTTACTTTATTCACAAGATCATCAGCAGAATCTTTAATCTTTCTCCTGGTCTCTGACCCTTTATCTGGTGCAAATAATGTGCCCACGAGGGCGCCTACAGCGGCGGCGGCAATCATCCCGGCAATAATATGTTTTGCTTTCATAGTCGTATAGTTTTAAGCATTAACAATAAATGACTCATCTTTGTAATTACCAACACTGTGCCAAACCAAAATGGCTCACCAGGTCTACATCGAAAATTAATTGTTAATGCCAATCGCATTAGTGATATGGCCTGTAATCAATAATCCCCACCTGTCAGGCGGGGATTACTGTATATATAGTGAAGTAAGAAAATTTATGTTATCCTCTTCTGCCAGGCCTTTCTCCACCACCGTTATGTTCACCGTTTCCACCTCTTGAAGGCCTGGAACTACCTCCGGGATTGCCGCCTCCGCGGTTGCCACCACCATTATCCCGGCGTTCAAAGCTTCCCGGTTGAGATGGTGGTCTTTGTTGAGGAGCAGGCATTACCTGTCGCTGTTGAGGTTGTTGAGGCTGTATTACACGGCCAGGGCGTTCAGCACCTCCAGGCCTGTTTTGCCACTGACGGTTATCGTTATTATTGCGCGGCTGAATTACCCGTGGTTCGCGGTTAACTGGTGCTGGATTATTATTCCGGTTGTTCCAGCGGTTATCATCCCGTGAACCTCCATTATTATCCCGTATTACACGCTCCCGGGTGCGGGGTTGTGTAATGGCGCCGGGAGTTCTGTTGCCATCACCGCCGCGGTTATTATCTATTGGTCTATACTCACGGTTGGGGCGCTGTGTGCCATTATTATCAGCGGGGCGCGGCCTGTTGCTGTTGTTATTATTGCCAAAACGATTGTTGTTATCGCGGTTGCTGTTTTCGGGGCGCCTGTATATCCTGCTGCCATTATTGCCTGCACCTGGGCGGATGTCGTTGCCCTGACGGCCGTTGTTATTGTCAAAGCGACCGCTACGGTTGCCATTGCTGTTGTTGTAATTCCTGTTGGCATAACCCTGCCTGTTAAATTCACGTCCCCCCCTGTTATTGGGTACCACCATACGCTGATTATCCCTTGTTACTACACCACGGCCGCCACGATAATTATAAATATTATTGGTACGGTTGATCTGCACAATGTTTACCTGTGTGCGGCTACGGTACCCGTTGCTGTAGTATCCACCGCCATAATAACCACCGTGGGTGCGATAAGGTGAATAACAGTAGGAGGGGCGATAAATCTGTGGACCCCACCAGCCGCCATAGCCATAACCCCAGGGCCTGTCAAAACCTACGCTGGCATGGAACCAGCCGGCGCTGTAATTAAAACCGAAGCCCCAGCCAAACCACGGGTTGTAACGTATGTTGAAACCCCAGGTATAAGGACGGGGGAAATAATAATGTCCATACCAGGGCCTGTAATAATAACCGGTACCATATACAATAGTAGGTCCATAGATATAGGTATTCAGGTATCCGGGAGTATAACCCATCCACACATAATCGGGTGTTACATCATAGATGTACACATATTTCATGTTGTATACAGGATAACGGGGAGGAATCAGGGCCACCATAGCAGGTCTTACAATAGCTACCATCCAAGGGCCTGAAGCGCTATAGGATTCAAACCAGATACCGTTGTCTACAGAATAATAGCGGCCTCTCCAGCGGATCACAGAAGCAGACGTATTCACCGCATAATCCATATCAGTACCATCAATATCTTCAAACTGCGGGTCACCATCATATATTACATCGGCTTTGGCCTGTTGCCTGTCTACCTTGGCTGTCTGGGGAATCTCAGCTTCCTGCAGGGCTTCCTGTGACGCTTCAGTACCTGCCACACTGGCCAATACATTGTCTTTGGGTGAACCCTCCTGGATACGGGCAAAGTCTTGCGGCAGTTTATCCGAAGCTACAAATTGCCATTGGCCACTCAGGGTTTTGGATTTATACCAGCGACCTGAGATCAGCACATAATACTGCTGTGATTGTGTATCCATGAAAATATCATCCTCAGAATTGGACACATAGAGTAGCTCTGTTCCTGCTACCGGTGCAAAATTTGCTTCTCCACTGGATTGGATCAGCTCGGCAGGTTCCGTGCTTACTACTATTTTGTACATCTTGTTTTCATCGGTTTCTTTCTGTGTACCGTCATCCTTGCTGGCGTCATTTACCTGCTGGGCAATGCGCTCCATATTAGATGTAACATGTGTAGTTAAGCTATAAGGGCCTGTAGCGGAAGTTGCCGTATACCAATGTTTACCACCATAGAGGTAAAACTTGCCATCGTTATTTTTAACAATGGTAAAAGGCGTATTTACCACCGCATTTACCCCCCATTCACTGTTGCGCTGTAATTTTGGGGCGCCATCAATTAATACCAATATAGAGGGGGTATTGCTGTACAATACTTTGGGAGGCGTATTGCTGATCTGTTGAGAAAGTTGGGTTTGTTGGGTATTCAGGTTCAGGGATGATTGTAAGTCGCTCTGCGCAAAACCAATACCTCCCTGCCCGATATATTGTTCCAGGGCTTCAGCGTATTCATCCAGCTTGTCGTTGCTCTCTTCGCCCGGTAGCTTAATACTTTCTATATGTGCCTGCTGCACCTCTACCCGGCTCCCATTGCTGCTGGTAGTGGCTTTGATCCAGGTCATACCAAAAACAGGGTCTGTTTTACCGCTCTCCAATACAGAAATAGCAGCTTTGGCTTGTAGGGTATTACCAGAAAAAGACTCCGGTTGCCACTGATGCAATTTGATCACCGTACCCTGCGCCGTAGTCACGGTTTTAGGCCATGCGTCCTGCGCTGAGACAGAAAAGCCGGACAGGAAAGTACCGCCCAGCACGCATAAGAAGGTATAGAATGCTTTCATAAAGAGGCAATTTGCTTGAATAAATCCCCGGTGGGTTTTGTTATCAATATCAAGTTACACCCGTTAGACGATGAAAGCTATTAAGGGTTTACAAAAAATGACAACGTTTACAAAACATTATCAAAACAGAGTGTTAAGAGCAGAATTCCGGACATGTATAGGTATAGAGCCTGTTAAAGCTCATCTGCTAAAAATAGAAAAAGGCCCTCGTCAGGGCCCTTTTCATCCCATATAACCATTAAACCAGTAATGCTAACCAACCAAAGCCTTAGAACCGTGACTAGTGATAAAAGAAAAGCTGGTCAAATATAGGATAAATAGCGGTAATATATAACCTCTATTAAAAATATTTTTTCCCCAATTCATCCTCTATTTCCCTCAATTCATTCCTCTTACGCATTTGCTTATTATGCTATCCTTTCATCTTTGCGCTCCATTTGCTTCACGGGTATCATGGTAGTTAGCCATCAATTTATACCCTCAGAAGTTTAATCTTAAAATAAAAAAGTATAACATGAAAAAGCTATTCTTACTCGCAGGCATGCTGTCTGCACTCGTATTCACTTCCTGCAAAAAAGACAAAGACGACAACAATAACGGGGGTGGAAACAATCCGGCTACCAAGCTGATTAAGAAAATGACCGAAACAGAAAACGGCGTCACCAGGGTCTACAATTTTACTTATGACAATGCCAAAAAACTGACAGGTTTTGCCAGCACTGATGGGGAAGAACATACAACTTTTACTTATGATGCTGCAGGCAATCTGACCAAGGTAGAATCAGTAGAAGATGAGTTCAAAAATATTTACACTTATACCTATGCCAATGGGGTTCCTGTATCCGGTACTTTTAAGAGCTGGCAAAAGCACGGTAGTGAACCTGATGAACTTATTGAAGACGATGAACTGACTTATACTGTAGCCAATGGTCAGGTGTCAAAGATCAAACTCTACATGAAACAGGACGATGAAGAAATGAATATGGACCTTGCCTATGCCAATGGGATGCTGTCGAAAGTAGAATCTGCAGCCGGCAGCCCCTACTCCTACAAAGCCACCTTTGTATTCGGCACCAAAAAATCACCTTTCCCGCAAATTTCTAAATATGTACTGGACCAGGCTGGTTTTTCACTCTTGTTCAGTTCAAAGAATGAGTTGATTACTTCTGCGTTTGATTTCCCTGGTACAGATTATGACTACACCATTACCCAGCAATACACGTATGATGCAAGCGGCTACCCGCTTACTTCTAATGATGGTGAAACACAACTGAAATACGAATACCAATAATCATTGAACCTTACTCCAGCAAAAAGCCTCTTCCGCAGTATGCAGAAGAGGCTTTTCATTATGATAGCCTATGATTTAAAGTAGGTAATACCTAACAGGAAAGCATCAGCAATTCCTGAGTGCTTCAATTTCTTCTGCCGACTTTGGCAGGAATTTCCCCAGCTTGCGATTGCCATCGGCCGTTACCAGGAAATTATCTTCTACCCGGATGCCACTGAAATTACGGTAGCTTTCGAGCACCGTATAATTAATGAAGTTGGTATGTTTCTTTTCTGCCATCCATTGGTCTATGAGGGAAGGAATAATATAGACTCCGGGCTCAATAGTGAGCACGTACCCTGGCTCCACTGCACGTCCCAGCCTCAGCGACTTCCAGCCAAATTCTTTGCTCTTTTGTAGGTCGTCGGAGTAACCAACATACTGCTCGCCCAGGTCTTCCATATCATGCACGTCCATACCCATCATATGACCCAGCCCGCACTGGAAAAACAAGGTATGTGCCCCGGCTGCTACGGCTTCTGCTGCATTGCCTTTCATAATGCCGATAGCCGTGAGCCCTTCTACCAGTTTCTCGCAGGCGCCTGCATGTACATCACGAAAACGAATGCCCGGCTTCAGTAAGCTGATGGCATGATCCAGGGCATTCAATACTGTATTGTATATCTCTTTTTGCTGCGTCGTAAATCGCTTGCCTACAGGAAAAGTGCGGGTGAGGTCGCCGGCATAATGCAGGTCATTTTCTGCGCCTGCATCCAATAACAACATTTGCCCTTCCCGGATCGTATTGCCGTAATAATGATTGTGCAGGGTTTCTCCATTTACCGTGCAGATGATAGGATAGGAGAGCCTTCCACCCGCAGCAAAAGCTACCTCCTGCACTTTCGCGGCTACCTCATACTCTTTCATTCCCGGCCGGGCATATTGTATGCCTGCCAGGTGCATATCGGCGCTGATAGAAACGGCCTTCTCTATCTCGGCCACTTCTACCGCTTCTTTAATAACCCGTTGGCGTATCACTGCCTTGACCAGCTTCAGGGATACCCGGCTGTCCACATCCTGCACAGGGATCTGCATCCATTCGGCCAGTTTGATCCGGTTTTCCGGGCGGTAAGGTGGTAAAATATGCACGGTGCGCCCGGCAAAAAGTGCCTTGCGTATCCAGGTGGCTATATCAGCGTAAGGAGCGGTAGTGGAAACGCCTACCGTAGCTGCCATTTCCTTCACCGAAGGCAGCGGGCCTGTCCATACGATATCATCAATACTTAGCTCATTGCCGAAAATTACGATCTCCCCGCTTTCTGCATCCAATACAGCCGCCAGTCCGGCCACATCCAGCCCGAAATAATATAGAAATGTGCTGTCCTGTCTGAATGGGTACCAGTTGTCCTTATAATTCATGCTGCTCTCTTCATTACCCATCAACACAATAAGGCCAGATCCCATATTTTGCAGCAACGCCTGTCGCCTGCTTTTGTATACTGCGGTATCGAATAATGTAAAATGCATCCGGCAATTTATTGAGAAATCCCGAATTAGATACAACACATATTATCCTCTCATTGATGCATCTGTGTAAAAAGGCCTGTGGGAGTTGGCGGGGCTTTTTCTAAGAGAGCTTAACCTGTGTAAGCTTTATGGGAGCTAGGTTATTTTCGTGGTGTGGGGCAGGATCGAACCGTCGACACAAGGATTTTCAGTCCTTTGCTCCCGATTTTTCATCAGGCAAATTTAATTCAGTACTTTGTACTGATAAAACACACCCGACTATCCTGTATTACTGAAAAGTATTGTATGATAAAGACACTGGCTAAGGGAATTAATTTTTTATTGGGTCATAGCTTACAAAAAAGAAAGTTGTTTATTGGAAGTTCTCTCGACTATTTACAAAGGGAAAGGGAATTGGATAAAAATTACTTGGACTATGTCAGGCTTGCTTCCCTTGAATTAATCAGCTTTGAAATAAACAACAAAAAACTTGAAGGGAACGTGGCTGAGTTGGGAGTGTACAAGGGGAAATTTGCCAGGTATATCAACCAGTACTTTCCTGGCAGAACACTTTACCTCTTTGATACTTTTGAAGGATTCAATAAGGCTGATGTGGCAAAAGAAAAGCAATACAATTTTTCCGGCGGCGATCAGAACTTCTCCGATACTTCTGTGGAAGTTGTATTAAAACAAATGCCCTACCCCGCTCAATGCAAACCTTTTAAGGGGTTTTTCCCTGAATCCGCCAAAGGGATAGAGGATAAATTTGTTTTTGTAAGTCTCGATGCCGATCTCTATGATCCTTTATACGCCGGGTTGAATTTCTTCTATCCAAAACTGGTGCAGGGCGGGTATATTTTTGTGCATGACTTTAATAATGAAAGCTACAAAGGAGCCAGGAAAGCCGTGGAAACTTTTTGTAAGGAACAGCACATCAACTACCTGCCATTACCCGATTCTGGCGGTTCTGCGGTGATCATGAAATAAATAAAAAAAGGCTATGTGAAAACATAGTCTTTTTTCTTCGTGGTGTGGGGCGGGATCGAACCGCCGACACAAGGATTTTCAGTCCTTTGTGCTATCCGGAGCGCTTTGAGATACAAGGCTTAGTGAGATTGTTGAGTTGGCCTCTGCCGTATTTTTAGTTTCCTTATACTCGAAATATTTTTTTAGAAATAGGAACTTTTTTTCAATAAAGACGAAAGAGAGCCAGGAAATAAAGATCAGTAAGATTGTATTTTCAGCTAAAAATAGTTCACCCCAATATCTTTTAAATAAGATGTCGGGCAACAAAGGATTGATATATACATTAATAACTTTTGAATTGAGGGTTGGTATCAGGTTGTGGTATAAATAAAGTCCGTAGCTTATTTTGCCCAGAAAAATTAAAATCCTATTATCCCAGACAAATTTGAATAAAGGTTTATTGCTGTCAGCATTAATAACAATATAAGTGATAAGCCATAAAGAAATAATTGAAATAATAGTTCTTTCGGGAAAATATATTGTTTTGTTCGACGCTAAATGCCAAAGGAAAAGTATAGTCGAAACTCCAGCGCAAAGTGATAAAATTTGGTAAAATCTTTTTAAGGATACCAAGCCATAACTAACCTGCCATGCTAATAATGCACCAAGACCGAAAGCATCAAAACAAGTAAAGGGTAGCACGTAACCCAGGCGTATTCCCCTCAATAGAAAACTACTGATCAAACCAGTTAAGATGAAACCGCCTATTACATGCGGGAGATACTTTTTATTTATAAATAAAATGATCCAGGGCCACAAAAGGTAAAACTGTTCTTCAACAGCTAATGACCATAAATGAGAAAGCATCCCATCCCAGGCATCCGTATGTAAAAAATAAAAATTAGAAGCATAGGTGGCATAAAATATAAAAGCCGATTTAATATGTGTGTCCGTTGCTGTATTAAAAGCCAGCAGAATAAAAATCGTTAAATAATAAATGGGAAAAATTCGAAGTGATCTTCGTACATAAAAGTTTTTTAGTATTGTTCCTTTTGAAATGCCATAATTAACATGGTTTTTATTATCAAATAATATTTTCGATATCAAGAAACCGCTTAAGACGAAGAAGATGGTGACACCTATTGCTCCATTGGGCGTGAAACGATTAATAATATTTGATGCAGGTAACCAATGACTGACGATTACCAAAAGAACCGCAATTGCTCTCAGGCTGTCTAATTGTTTTATATATTTCATTCAGGCTGTTTTAGGGGGTACTGTGAGAGGCTTGTATTAGGATTTAGTAAGCTGAAATACATTGGAAATTTTTAGAAATGGATGTGAAGAAAATCTTAACCCCTTGAGTTCCTGTTTTTTTGTTTGAACCTTTATGAAAAAAGCGACTATAACTTTCGTCATAATCGCTTCATTTTCTTCGTGGTGTGGGGCGGGATCGAACCGCCGACACAAGGATTTTCAGTCCTTTGCTCTACCGACTGAGCTACCGCACCTCCTGTTTCCCGGCCTCTTACATAAGGACCAAAAATCCTTGTGCTTGATTAGGGGTTGCAAAAATAGCAAATCCGTGTAAATCAAAAAATTAATTATTGATTTTGTTGTACTTATTTATGGATAGCTGTTCATAGACCTTATTACACAATAACTCCCTCAATTTCAATGTGTCGGTTACATACCGTACTGCGCCAGGAACTTGATACGCATGATCTTCAACTGCTCCCAGTTGTAATTGCCATCGCTCAATTCTTCTGCCGCAACCTGTAAAGAGGATGTTTCGCAGCCTTTAAAGTATTCCAGGATTTCGTCTTGCTCATGGTCATCCAGCATTTCATCAATGGCATAATCCAGGTTCAGTTTCGTGCCACTCGCTGCAATGGTCTCCATTTCTTCCAACATCTCATCCATGCGCCAGCTTTTATTGCGGGCAATGGTCTCCAGCGGGATCTTCTTATCGGTTTGCTGTATGATATATACCTTATTGCCGCTCTTATTCACCACGCTCTTCATCACAAAATCATCCGGCCGCTCAATATTGTTATCCTCCACATACTTGGCAATCATCTCTATAAAAGGTTTGCCATAGCGCAATGCCTTGCCCTTACTCACGCCGGAACATTTTTCCAGCTCCTGCATGTTGGTAGGATACAAAGTGGCCATGTCCTGCAAAGAAGTTTCCAGGAAGATCACAAAAGGCGGTAATGCTTTTTTCTTGGCTTCTTTCTGGCGCAGTTCTTTCAGCATCTCAAACAGCTTCTCATCAGTAGCGGCAGTGCCCGACGGGCTTTCGGCCCCTTCATCATCATCTGCATTCGCCTCTTCATAGAGGTTATTCAGGACGATCTTGAATGATTTCGGCTTCTTTGCAAATGCTTCACCTGCTTTGGTAATTTTCAGTACACCATAATCCTCAATTTCCTTGCTCAGCAGACCTGCCAGCAATAACTGACGGATCAAGGTACTCCAGTAATGATCCGGCTCATCCTTGCCAATACCAAATTCTGCAATACCCTCATGGCGGAACATGCTGATATTGGGTGTAAGTCGGCCTATAATAATATTAACGGTATAATCAGTAGCAAAACGCTCATCCAGCGCTTTTACGGTCTTCAATACCTTCACAGCATTGTCTTTGGCCTCTACCTCTTCTTTGGGATGCAGGCAGTTATCGCACTCCCCGCAATTCTTATCCGTATACTCTTCTCCAAAATAACTCATCAGCACCTTCCGGCGGCATACCCCGCTTTCGGCATAAGCTACGGTTTCATTGATCAACTGGGCGCCCACCTCGCGTTCACTCAAAGGTTTATCCCGCATCAGGTGTTCCAGCTTGGCTACATCCTTGTGGGAATAATACAGGATACACTTGCCTTCCAGGCCATCACGTCCGGCGCGACCGGTTTCCTGGTAATAATTTTCAATGCTCTTGGGAATATTATAATGGATCACAAAACGGATATCCGGTTTGTCAATACCCATACCAAACGCAATGGTAGCTACAATCACCTGCACTTCTTCATTCAGGAACAGGTCCTGGCGCTCCGCACGCAGCTTGCTGTCCAGTCCCGCGTGATAGGCCACTGCTTTAATGCCATTGGCCATCAGCATATCGGCCAGCTCTTCTGTTGTTTTACGGTTCAGCGTATAAACAATACCGCTTTTACCCTTCATCTGTACAATAAAACGTACAATATTCTTGATTGTCTGATCCTTCTTGATCTTGGGTTGGATCTCGTAATAAAGGTTCGGACGGTTAAAAGAAGAAATATAAATGGCAGGATCGCGCAGGTCTAAGTTCTTGATAATATCGCTCTGTACTTTTGGGGTAGCGGTAGCGGTGAGCGCAATGACCGGTATGTCCGGATTAATCTGGGTCATCATCTCCCGCAGGCGCCGGTATTCCGGGCGGAAATCGTGCCCCCATTCAGAAATACAGTGGGCTTCATCAACAGCGAAAAAAGATATCTTCAGATCAGCAAAAAACTCCAGGTTCTCCTGTTTGGTCAGGGTTTCAGGTGCCACGTACAACATCTTTGTGCGTCCGCTTGTCAGGTCATCCTGTACTTCCCTAATTTCTTTTTTGCTTAATGTGGAGTTGAGAAAGTGTGCTACATCGTCCTTGCTGCTATAGCTGCGTACCAGGTCTACCTGGTTTTTCATGAGGGCGATCAGCGGGCTTACAATAATGGCCACCCCTTCACTGATCATAGCGGGCAACTGGTAGCATAAGCTTTTACCGCCGCCGGTGGGTTTGATCACAAATGTATCCTTGCCACCCAATAAACTTTTAATGATAGCTTCCTGGTTGCCTTTAAAACCGTTGAAGCCAAAATGTTCCTGCAATGCTTCCTGCAGATAAGAACTGGTAATGCTGCCATTGGACTTGGTGGTCCCGGCTTTTTTACTAACAGCGCCGTTTTTAGATCTTTTCTCTGTCTTCGTTGCCGTTTTCTTGGTTGTTGTTCCCATGCTCAAATAGTTTCCTTCACACAATAAGTGACATAATTGTCCATAAGAGATAAGGTTATAAAGTTTAATAACAGCGTAATAGCTGCTTTGGACACACACCCGTTATAAGCGGATGTCATAGTAGAAACTCATGTTTGGCCAGGTCGTCAGATCGGTGGTTAGTATTGGTTAGATGCCGTTCCTGCTTTAATGGAACCGGGTTTCTTTCAAAGGGTTGCGAATTTAACTCATTTTAGCCGTTTGCCAATCAATAACGCAGGGTTTAACAAATATGATATAATATATACGTGCTGATTTTCCGGCTATTACCATGTAAATCACTTAAGTTACTGAAATTTAACTGTTTTACAAGCGGTTGATTTTAACTGTTTACCGGCTTAAGTCCGGATACGTTTGTTAAAGCCTGGTGATATCATAAACCAGTGGTTTTGTGAGGAAACAATTTTCAAGTAGGTTTGTCATTTATTAATTATGTCTGTAGCATCTACCATTGATATTAAATCAGTTGCGATCAGGACCATCACCCGGGAAGCCGAAGCCATAGCCTCCCTCCGGCCGATGATCAATGATGATTTTGAAAAAGCCGTCCGGGCCATCCTTGAAACCAGGGGCCGCCTTGTTATAAGCGGCATTGGCAAAAGCGCCATCATTGCTCAAAAGATCGTGGCCACCCTCAATTCCACTGGAACGCCGGCCATTTTTTTACATGCTGCCGATGCGATCCATGGCGATCTAGGGATGATTCAGCAAAATGACGTCGTGCTTATCATCAGCAAGAGTGGCGAAAGTCCGGAGATCAAAGTGCTGGTACCTCTTGTCAGGAACTTTGGCAATACCCTCATCGCCATGGTAGGGAATATAGATGCTTACCTGGCCAGACAGGCCGATATCATACTAAATACCACTGTTTCCCAGGAGGCATGCCCCAATAACCTGGCGCCTACCTCCAGTACCACGGCACAACTGGTGATGGGTGATGCGCTGGCAGTAGTATTGATGGAGCTCAAAGGTTTCGGCTCCGATGACTTTGCCCGCTTTCATCCGGGGGGCACACTGGGCAAGAAACTATACCTGCATGTATCCGATCTGTATGTAAACAATGAATGCCCCAAAGTATTATCTACAGCAACGTTGAAGCAGGTGATCGTAGAGATATCTAAAAAAAGATTAGGCGCTACTGCCGTTGTTGATACGAATGATGAACTGCTTGGCGTTATTACGGACGGTGACCTGCGCCGTATGCTGGAGAAAAGCATTACCCTGGAGCTGGATAATATAAAGGCGACAGACATTATGACGAAGAACCCGAAAACCATAGAGGCAGATGCATTGGCCGTGGAAGCACTGGACCTCTTGCGTCAATATGATATCACACAATTGGTGGTAACCACAGGCTCCACCTATCTTGGCATAATACATTTGCACGATCTCGTAAGAGAAGGACTCATTTAGACTTGAACTATGACAAAATCACAAATTCCTGCAATGGGCAGCGGTAAACATCACTATGTGGCAATTATGGCAGGAGGTATCGGCAGCCGTTTCTGGCCGATGAGCCGGACCAACTATCCCAAGCAATTCCTGGACATTCTGAATACCGGCAAAACGCTCATTCAAGCTACCTACGACCGCTTTGCTGCTTTCATTCCCAAAGAGAACATCTATGTTGTTACGTCCAATGAATACATCAACATTGTAAAGCACCAATTGCCGGAGTTACCCCTGCAGAACATCCTGGGCGAGCCTTCCCGGAAAAATACAGCTCCCTGTATTGCCTATATATCCTTCAAGCTTCAGCAGCTTGACCCGCAGGCTTCCCTCATTGTAGCGCCATCAGACCACCTCATCCTGGACCCGGTTGCTTTCAATAAAGTATGCCTGGAAGCATTGAGTTTTGTCAATAAACACAATGCCTTTATTACACTCGGCATCAAACCTACTTATCCCAATACAGGGTATGGCTATATCCAATACGAGCAGCATGCCGTAACGGATAATGTGTATAAAGTGAAAACTTTTACCGAAAAGCCCAATCTCGAACTGGCCAAGACTTTCCTGGCCAGCGGGGAATTCCTCTGGAATGCCGGCATCTTCGTATGGCAGGTCAAGAATATCATATCTGCCTTCGAAAAGTACCTGCCGGAAATGTATGATGTCTTTGCTGCAGAAAAAGATAAGTTTAATACCACCCAGGAAATAGCCGCACTTAATAATATATATCCGCTTTGTACCAATATTTCCATTGACTTTGGTATCATGGAAAAGGCAGACAATGTATACCTCATCCCTTCCTCATTCGGCTGGAGTGATCTCGGAACCTGGAATAGCGCCTATGAAAACCTGGAGAAAGATTATCTCGGCAATGCCGTAGCCGGCGACCAGGTAATGGTATTTGATGCCCATAATAATATGGTGCATGCCAAAGACGACAGGCTGGTACTGTTGCAGGGACTGGAAGGCTTCATTGTGGTGGATACCAAAGACGTGCTCCTCATCTGTAAGAAAGACAAAGAGCAGGAAATTAAAGAATACGTGGCCGAAGTAAAAAGGAACAAAGGCGATAAATTCCTGTAATAAGGGGGCACCACCTGATGTGCACATTTGGGGAGGCAAAGATCAATAAGTTTCTTTACCTTTTACCCTTCATTTGCACATTACCATTATGCTTGCAGCCTTAAATAACATTCTGTTTCTCGACATCGAAACCGTTTCTCAATACGCTACCTGGGAAGAAGTGCCGGAGGAGTGGAAAGAATTGTGGGGCCTCAAAGCAGCGTACCTTATACGCAATAAGGAAGAAGAAACCTTTGAAACCATCTACAACCGCGCAGCTATTTATGCTGAATTCGGCAAGATTGTTTGCATCAGTTGCGGTATCATACACGGTAACGGGGAATCAAAAAAACTGGTACTAAAATCTTTCACTGGCCATAATGAAAAGGAATTGTTGCAGCAGTTTACCGATATGTTGCGGCGATGGGCTACAGACAATCATAAATACCTCTGCGCCCATAATGGCAAAGAGTTCGACTTTCCCTATCTCTGCCGCCGCCTTATCATTAACGGATTAAGTATTCCGCCCCTGTTGCACATCAGCGGCAAAAAACCCTGGGAAATAGCCCATCTCGATACCATGGAATTATGGAAATTTGGTGATTATAAAAACTATACCTCGCTCAACCTGCTCGCTCATACCCTCGGTATTCCTACACCTAAAGACGATATGGATGGCAAAATGGTAGGGGAGGTATACTGGAAAGAAAATAACCTGGAGCGAATTGCTACCTATTGCCAGAAAGACGTAGTGACTGCAGCCCAGGTCTATCTCCGGTTCAATGGCGAAAGCCTTATAAAGCCGGAGCTGATTGAGATTAAATAATTCAAAAGCATTATACCATGTCTAATCGCATCAACATCTCTTCCGGGGCCAAATGGGAGGACATTGTCGGGTATAGCCGGGCTGTTAAGGTCGGCAATACCATTGAAGTAACAGGAACCGTAGCAGCAGATGAAAACGGCCAACTTGTTGGCAAAGGAGACGCTTACCAGCAAACCCACTTCATCATTGGCAAAATTGAGAAAGTATTACAACAGGCCGGCGCTTCCCTGAAAGATGTAGTGCGCACCCGGATGTTTGTAACCGACATCAGCCGCTGGGAGGAATATGGAAAAGCTCACGGGGAATACTTCAGCACCATAAAGCCCTGCACCTCCATGATAGAAGTAAAGGGACTGATAGAACCCGATTATCTTATTGAAATTGAAGCCACCGCTATTATCGGCGGATAGTTATATTGTTGTATGCATATCCAATCTAAGCTACCCGAGGTTGGCACTACCATCTTTACGGTTATGAGTGCCCTGGCTACGGAACACAAAGCGGTGAATCTTGGACAGGGATTTCCTGATTATCCCATGCCGGAGGCATTGATAGTGGCGGTAAACAAAGCCATGCAGGATGGTTTCAACCAATATGCGCCTATGCCCGGCTGGATGCCGCTACGCGAGTCCCTCGCAGTCAAAATAAACTTTCTGTACAATACGACAGTCAATCCTGATACCGAAATAACCATTACGCCCGGCGGCACCTATGCTATTTATACAGCACTGACCACCGTTTTACAGCCCGGCGATGAAGTGATCGTTTTTGAACCGGCTTATGATAGTTATATCCCCAACATCCAGGTGAACGGCGCCATACCGGTATTAATAGACCTGCAATTTCCGGACTACCGGATTGACTGGAATGAGGTGCGCAGCAAAATAACGCCCCGCACCCGCATGATCATGCTGAATACGCCGCACAATCCTACCGGGGCTGTATTGCGGGAAGATGATATACAACAACTACGTGCTGTGGTGAAGGATACCAATATCCTCATTCTTTCTGATGAGGTATATGAGCATCTCATTTTTGATCAGTTGCCGCACCAAAGCATGCTGCGTTACCCCGATCTGCTCAGCTGCAGTTTTGTATGCTTTTCTTTTGGGAAAGTGTACCATTGCACGGGTTGGAAACTGGGCTACTGTGTAGCGCCTGCAGCCTTTACCAAAGAGTTCAGGAAAGTGCACCAGTTCAACTGCTTCAGTTGCCATACACCTTCGCAGGTGGCGCTGGCCGGCTTCCTGAAAAACCGGGAATCGTACCTGCAGTTATCACCGGAAATGCAACAAAAGCGGGATTACTTCAGCCGGCTCATGGCAGATACCCGTTTTACGTCTTTACCCAGTTATGGCAGCTATTTCCAGTGCTATAAATATGACCGTATCAGTGAAGAGGGCGATAAAGACTTTGCTATCCGCATCACCAAAGAATATGGTATTGCCACCATACCGGTATCTGCTTTCTACCAGTCGGGGGAGGACAACAAGGTCATCCGTTTTTGTTTCGCTAAAAAAGAATCTACGCTGGAGCAGGCGGTAGAACGGTTACGGAAGATCTAAGCCGTTTGTTTCCTGAGTTCTTCTATTTCCGCATACCTGCGCCTGCGGCGTTTGAGGTATTTGTTATAAATGATCTCGCTCATCGGTTTGCCCGATACCTTACTCTCTACCCAGGAAATAACGTCCAGGTAAGCGAAGGCCCGGGTCTCATACCGGTCCTTTTCAAGGTGCCTGATCTTTTCCAGGAATTTTTCCAGTTCGGGCTTCAATTGACGGGGAGATACACCGAAAGAGTGGCGTAAAAATCGGAACATCTCTTCCTCTACCACCGTCAGGTTTTCCATTTTGGCCATAAAGCGGTATACTGATTTGGTCAGCGACTCCATCAGTTCATAGTTACCCAGCTCATAGTGTGCCATCAGATGCAGCAGCCGGGCATAACATTGCAGATCATTCCGCATTTCCGTATTGCCGTTGATGATTTTTTGTACGTAGTCAATGGACTTATCGTAATCGCCGCTGCCAAAATACAGGGTGGCTATCTTATAGGTGAACACCATGATGCGGTGCCCATCCACATACAAAGCATATTCTTCCAGGTCTTTCTCGATCTGGGGAACCTCGGTCAGCCCATCCCGGAAAGTACCCCGCATCAGGTTCCAGTTCAGCTTGGCGCTGTTGATGTAAATAGAAGTATGGGTCCTGAAATTATCGTGGATATTGGCCACTGGTGTTTTTGCATATTCCTCAAACTTGCGCAGGGTGATCTCGAACTTCTCAAAGTTGCGCAGGTCAAAATGTGCATTCAGGAGGTTGTGCATGCCTTTGATGTAGTGACCGGTTTCTACCGTGATCATAAACGGATCTGCATCAAACAGGTCAATCCATTTCTGGCTATAGCGGTAATACATTAAGAAATCCTGCCGTACGAAAGCATACCAGCAATAACTTTGATACAGGTATAGCTTTTCATAAAAGCCGGTGATCTCATCACTGGGAGGAAGGTTATTGATAAAGAACTCCCGGATACCTGCTTCATCTTTTTCATTGCGCACATGTCCATTCCTGATATACCAGCGGTACAGTTTCAGGGCCAGGTTCGAGAGGCGCGTTACGCGGTCAATATGTCCGCTGATCTCCAGTGATTCTTCTACCAGTTGATCAGTTTTCTCCTGTGAGCTGCGCGTGATGTGCAGTGTCTCGATCTTTTTCTCCAGTGATATTACCTGTGCCAGGAAATTGAACTTCTGGTTCGTGCGGGCAATTTCCTTCACACGCTCCAGGATCTTCAATGCCTGGATCTTTAATCCCTTGGTGTATAAAATGCGGGCATAATCCAGTTGCTCTGTTAATTGGAGATCTACATTCTCGGCGGTTTTCAATAGCCGCAGGCTTGCTAACAACTGTTTGTAAAGATGCGTCTTAAGATTATTAAGCTGCGGTTTCTGAATAGAAGGGAGTTTTTTCAATAACAGTTTCTCATCATATTCGTTCAACTTGTCCAATGCATCAAATAACTGTATGATTTTCAGGTCTTCATTACCTGAACTTCTTTTTATATAGAGTTTAAAATGCCGCTTCTCCGACTTCTCTAAAGAATGAACTAATTGGAATAAGGTATCTGTTAATCTGTTGGCCATCATTATGAAATTTTCCTGAAACACAGTGCCAGCAAGGGTTCTGCGCTGGCGTCACCCATTTTGGCGTAATCAAATCCCTCATAAGATGTTTTGAATTAAGTGAAACCTCATCTTATTTTTGTATGGACAAGAACAAGATGAGGCTTTTGAGTATCGCAGGCAAGTGAGTTAGAGGCCGAGGGTGAACAAGCAAAAATACATCACCCAAACAAAAAGAGATAGATTTTATTACCTTTTTTCATATGGCAAGCAATCGTTAGAGGTCAGCTGTTTCTACAGTGGACCTTTTTTCTTTTTAGGCGGTGCGAATATAGCTGATAAATAAATTCCATGTTAATTTTTATTTAAAATCAGCAAATATCCTTGTTCATACCGTATTTTCTGCAGTATACCCACCTGATAAATAACAGCTTACCTACCCCTAAACGATAAAATCACACCAAATTATTGCGTCATCACACCTTAAATTGTAGCCTGATTTCTAAATTCGGGTTATGATCACCATTGAACCGATGCAAACTGCACAGGCTCCTATACTGCTGGATATTTACCGCCAGGGTATTGCCTCTGGTATGGCCACCTTTGAAACTTCGGTACCGGAATGGCCGGTCTTCAATGCCAAGTACCTGCCTCACTCACGCATCATGGCCAAAGAAGGAGATGAAATTACAGGCTGGGCAGCGTTGTCACCTGTTTCCTCGCGTGAATGCTACCAGGGGGTGGCCGAAGTGAGCGTGTATGTGGCAGAAGCCCACCAGCGCAAAGGCATTGGCCGTTTGTTACTGATGGCGCTCATTGAGGAAAGCGAGAAAAACAACATCTGGTCACTGCTGAGTGTCATCCATGAAGAAAACCGGGCCAGTATACACCTGCATGAGCAGTGCGGCTTCCGGTACATTGGCTATCGGGAACGTATTGCCCAGTTGGATGGTGTTTGGAGAACCACTGTTATGATGGAAAGACGCAGCAACATGGTAGGGGTTTAAGTATTAATTTCGCGGCACAATCAGCAAAGCATGAGCCGTATAGATACCATTGTTTTTGATCTGGGAGGTGTATTGGTAGACTGGAATCCAGAATACGTATACAGGACCATTTTTGACAATGAAGAAGACATGCGCTGGTTTTTTAAGAACATTACCACCAGCGATTGGAATGAAGAGCAGGATGCCGGTCGCACATTGGCAGAAGGCACGGAGATACTGGTAAAACAATTCCCGCATCACGAAGACAATATCCGGGCTTATTATGGCCGCTGGGAAGAAATGCTGGGTGGACCTATCCAAGGAACGGTAGAGATCCTTCGTCACCTGAAACACAAAACCAATTACCGGTTATATGCCCTCACCAACTGGAGTGCAGAAACCTTTCCCATAGCTTTAAAAAAATACGAGTTCCTGCATTGGTTTGAAGGCATCGTGGTATCGGGCGATGAAAAGACCCGGAAACCTTTCCTGCCCATCTATCAAACCCTCATCAGCCGGTTTAACATTGACCCTGCCCGGGCGGTGTACACAGATGATAATGTACGCAACCTCCATCCTGCCAAAGAACTGGGCCTGCATACTGTACACTTCCAGTCACCTGAACAGTTCAAAAGAGACCTGCAGGTATTGGGAGTAACTGTCTGATTACAGCTCCCAGACCCACCATGCAGCCAAGATGCAGCGTATTTATATAAGTAGGTTGCTTCTACACTGGGTGTACGCTCTATATACGCTGGATCTCATCCTAACTCATTGATTTCCTATAAAAGGTTCTATCCCTATTCAGGGGCAATACCAGCTACTTCCTCCCACCGGTTGTTTAGGCAACTATTTTAAGAATCCCCTAACAATCTTTTGTCCCCTTTTATAGTCAGAAGAGGGAAGGAGATTTAATTTATGAAACACCTGATAACCTCTATGTCGCTCGCCGTGGTATTGTTATCAGCCTGCGGCACCCGGAAATTCCAGGCTTCTTTTACGGAAGACAAACCCCTGTATGCAGCCGTGAATGAACTGGTTAAGCGCCCTAACAACATTAAAGCGCAGAATGACCTGAAAGAGCTATATGCCTTATCTGTACAACGTCACGAACAGGCGGTAGCCGTGTACAGGACCAGTAGTGATGAAAGGCGGTGGGATAAAATGCTGTATGAGCTCAATGCCCTACAGGAAATGTACACCCACGCTCAGTCGGTACCTGCTTTGCTGAAACTGATACACCCCAATAACTATTTACAGCAGTTACAGGACATCCGTGAAGAAGCTGCTGCCTACTACTACGGGAAAGGGGCGGACCTGATGGTGGCCAACGATCGTGCGCAAAGCCTGCAGGCCAATGACGCTTTCCGAAAAGCCAATTACTATGTAAATGGTTACAAGGATACAAAGCAATTGATAGAACAATCTTATGAACAAAGTGTGGTGAACGTAGTCGTTAACCGCATAGATGATGATAACCTTTTCTTTAATACCTGGGGCAATACAGGTATCCGCTACCGCCCGGAAGATTACCAGGAATCACTGGTGCGTGAACTGGGTGGCCGTAATGCCAATATTGTACCGGCCCGTTTTTATACCGACCGTGATGCAAACCGTGAGAACATCAATCCCGACTGGATCGTGGATGTAAGATGGAGGAACGTAGATGCTAATGGTTCCGTACCCTATAAATATACCCGCACAGTATCGCGCGATATCCAGATTGGAAAAGATACTGCCGGTAAGCCTGTATACAAAACAGTGTACGCTACCCTGCACATCACGCGCCGCACCTTTACCGTGAATGGCGCCCTTGATTACCGGGTAAGTGATGTGGTAAATAACAAGAGCGTGGACCAGGGTTTAATATCCGATAACCTTAGCTGGGACGATAGCTATGCTACCTATACCGGCGACTCCCGTGCACTGGACAACAATGACTGGTTACTGGTACGCAACAGGAACAGCAACTTTGGTCCGTCGAAAGAAGAGGTATTGAACACACTGATGAAAAGAATGTATCCCGATTTACGCCGTCGCCTGGAACAGGCTACCAGTTAATAAATTTCATTTGGATGGATGGTTACTCAACCTGGGTTTAAATGGGTGGAAAAGAGAAAGGAGCTCCTTCGTTGGGCTCCTTTCATGTTAATTGTGGGTTGTGTTGAAAATAATCGTTAGAGATCAATATTATTGGCGCATGGCCGAGCTCATTACCGGTGCGGCGCCCCTGGTTTTTACCAGCAATGATTTTTCTCCTGTCTTTACCACTTCTCTGCTCAGCATCGTTTGCACAGTGGGCGATCTTCTTCTACTCACATAATAGCCGGCGAAAATATCGTTCTGCTTCTCTTCGAATGAAGCATTGTATAAGTTCAATTGACGCCACTTGCCGGGTGCGTCTTCTATATAAAAACTAATGTCATCAAAATAGAAGCTGCCATTACCATTGACAGAGGCGTAGAACCAAAGCTTTTTTGCTTCGGGGTTCACAGTACCAATTACCGTGTAAATAGTCCACTCCTGTTCATTTCTCGTTTCAACAGTAAATGGGCTGTTCAGGAAATCTTCATGACCTTTACCTACACCAATGCCATGGATACGTACTTTGGAAAGTGTATCTGCCGGATCGGCTTTAACCGCAATTTCATACCGGAAATTCTTGCCCTGCAGGGCAGCAGCCGGCACTTCTTTAACGAAATAGAATTCTTCTGTGTAATGGTACCAGGCGGCTGGTATTTGGCCGTAAGAAGTTAATACACACAGGATTGCAAAAAAGATAGAATATATCTTTTTCATAGGGACGGGATTTAGGGTGATGCTAATAACGGATAACCGGGCATCTTGTTGCCTTAAAACAGCGGCGCCTACTCATTATTGACATCGCTCAATCCGTTAAATTCATTGCTAATATGTAAGAAAGAATTACTAAACAGCCGTCAAACGCTGTTTGCTCGTAGCCTTAATGCCTTTGTGCCTTGTTGCCTTTATTTAAATAACTGAAAAACGATCAGGCTCATGATATAAGCCAGTCCGGTCATGTAGATCAATTGGACCGTTGGCCATTTCCAGCTCCGGGTTTCCCGTTTTACTACAGCCAGCGTGCTCATGCACTGCATCGCAAAAACATAAAAAACCATCAGGGAAAGTCCCGATGCCAGGGTATATACTTTACTGCCATCCGGTTTCACAGATGAGTGCATCCTTTCGTTGAGTGTAGCATTATCATCCTGTTCCACGCTATACAGGGTGGCCATGGTGCCTACAAATACTTCCCTGGCGGCAAAAGAAGTGATCAGGGCAATGCCAATCTTCCAGTCGAATCCCAGCGGAGCGATGGCCGGTTCAATGCTTTTGCCCAGGATGCCTGCGTATGAGTTTTCCAGCAGGGCCGTTCCTTGCTCTCTTTTCAGCTCCTTCAACTTATCTTCATCCTTTTCCTGACTGATCAACTGTTCATACTTAGTATGGACGGCTGTCATTCTTTCGCCAGGTCCGTACGTGCTCAATACCCATAAAATGAGGCTGATGACAATGATCACTTTACCGGCGTCCACCACAAAGATCCTGGCCTTGCTTACCATGGTAACCAGTACATTTTTCCAGCGGGGGCTTCGATAAACAGGTAGTTCAAGAATAAAATAACTTTTCTCTTTGACCTTAATGAACCATTTGGCAACATAGGCGGTAACCAGGGCCATGACCAGCCCCAACAGGTACAGGCACATCATCACCAGGCCCTGTAAGCTGATAAAGCCCCACAAAAGTTGCTTGGGGATCACCAGCCCAATGAGAAGGCCATACACTGGCAGGCGGGCGCTGCAGCTCATCAATGGCGTAACAAAAATGGTGAGTAACCGTTCCTTCTTGTTCTCAATATTGCGGGCGCTCATAATGGCGGGCACGGCACAGGCAAACCCACTGATCATGGGCATCACGCTTTTCCCGTTCAGTCCGGCTTTGCGCATCAGTTTGTCCGTCAAAAAGCTGATGCGGGCCATATAGCCGGTATCTTCCAGGATCGTGATCAGGCCAAAAAGGATCATGATCTGCGGGATGAACACGACAATGCCGCCAATCCCGGCGATCAATCCGTTGATCAGCAGATCGCTCCAGGAAGCCTTCGGCAATACTGCGGTAAGGTAATCGTTAAATGCATTGAACCCCGTTTCAATCCAGCTCATGGGATAATCGGCCAGCCAGAACACACTCTGGAATAACAGGAATAATACAGACAACAAAATCAAATAACCCCAGCGACGGTGCAGCAGTACATCATCCAGCTTTTCGGTAAACAATGTTTTCTGCAACGGGGAGGGCTCTGATACTGATTGCTTCAGGATGGTCCCAATGCGCTGGTAACGCTGCAGGATCTCTTCTGCCTGCGTTTTGGTATGATTGAACTTATTGGCTACTTCAATAGCTTCGATCTTTTCCTGCAATCCATTGTGCAGGGCGAAAGATTCATGGTTAATAAGGTAGTGGATCGCTTTATAATCGCTCAGATTGGCTACTGTTTCCTTTACTTCTTTTACTGCATTGGGCGCCAGTGCTTCATTATTGATGAAATCGCGCACCGGCATTTTGTAGAGGTGCAGGGCTGTTTGTTCAATGGCCTTTTTAAGCTGGGGAATGCCTTTATTCTTGCGGGGGTTGATGGGGATGATGGGCACGCCCAGTTCTCTCTCCAGTTCGGCCACATCAATCTTGATCCCCTTTTGCTTGGCCAGGTCCATCATAGTAAGGCCAATTACCACCGGTATTTTAAGGTCAATGATCTGGGAAGCGAATAACAGGTTGCGCTTCAGGTTGCTGGCGTCCGCTATCAGCACCACCATTTCCGGGTCTACCTCCTTGTCCTGTTGCATCAGCACCCGGTAAGCTACCCATTCGTCTTCCCGGCGGGGATACAGGCTATAGGTACCGGGCAGGTCAATAATGGTGGCAGTCATCGTAGCTGAAATAGCCGAGCTGCCTACCTTCTTATCTACCGTCACCCCCGGAAAGTTCCCTACTTTCTGGTTCAACCCGGTCAGGGCGTTGAACAGTGAGCTTTTGCCACTGTTGGGGTTGCCTACCAATGCAATATGAATCGTTTCCCTCATGATAAAAAATAGCCCGCCCACCTCAGGCGGGATATAAGGCGGCGAAATTACCGAAATGAATGGGGAGGGGCTTACGAATTGAGTAAAAAAGACACAGGTATGCCTTATTTGTGAGATTGTTAAGATCTTGTTTATCAGATCTTATTCTTTAGCGGCTTTCCCTGCTCAAAATCGCTGATACTCTGCATCGTCGTTTGGGCAATCTGGGTCAGGGCCTCATCGGTAAAGAAACCCTGGTGGGCAGTGACCAGCACATTGGGAAAGCTCATCAGCCGCATGATCATATCGTCATGAATGATCTCTTCCGACAGATTATGGAAAAACAGCTTTTCCTCCTGTTCGTATACGTCAATGCCCAGGTAACCCAGCCGGCCGCTTTTCAGGGCATCAATGGCTGCCCGGGTATCCATCAATCCGCCCCGGCTGGTATTGATCAGCATGACGCCCTGCTTCATCATGCCAAGAGTCTGGGCATTGATAATATGTTTGGTTTGCTCATTGAGCGGGCAATGCAGGGAAATTATGTCGCATTCGGGCAGTAGTTTGATCAGCGGCAGGTATTCCACACCTCTGGCTTCCATATCCCTGTTGGCAATTACATCAAATGCCAGCACCCGGCAGCCAAAACCCTGCATAATGCCGGCAAATACCTGCCCGATCTGGCCGGTACCAATTACGCCCACCGTTTTTCCATGCAGGTCAAAACCCGTTAACCGCTCCAGGGAGAAATTACCTTCCCGCACCCGGTTATAGGCTTTATGGGTTTTGCGGTTAAGGGCCAGGATCAGGGCCACGGCGTGTTCGGCTACTGCGTAAGGAGAGTAGGCAGGCACCCGCACTACGGGAATGTGATGCGCCCTGGCGGCTGCCAGGTCAACATTATTGTACCCGGCACACCGCATGGCGATCAGTTGCACGCCCTGCGCCGCCAGTTGGTCAATCACTGTGGCCGACAAAATATCATTCACAAAGGCGCAGACAGTCCCGAAGCCGGCGGCCAGGTTCACCGTCTGTTCATTCAGCGGTGCTTCAAAAAATACCAGCTCATGTCCTGTATTATAGTGGTTGAAATAGTGACGATCGTAAGATTGGGTGGAGAAGAAGGCTATTTTCATATAAGAACCGGCATTTTATAGCAGCAGTGGTTATCTTTGCCGTCCTAAAATTAGGTTATGTTCAACAAACGGGTAAAGATCAAGGAACTGCTGGTTGCTGAGACAACAGGCCACGAGGTAACAGTAATGGGTTGGGTGCGCACTTTCCGCAACAACCAATTTATAGCGCTGAATGACGGTTCCACCAATAATAACCTGCAGATCGTTGTTGAACTGGGTATGCTGGACGAAGCTACGCTCAAGCGTATTACTACCAGCGCCTCCCTGAAGGTAACGGGCCAGGTAGTTCCCTCTCAGGGTAAAGGGCAAAAAGTAGAAGTAAAAGCTACGTCCATTGAAATATTGGGCGACAGTGACGCGGAGAAATACCCGTTGCAACCCAAAAAGCACAGCCTGGAGTTCTTGCGGGAAATCGCCCACCTGCGTTTCCGTACCAATACCTTTGGCGCTGTATTCCGGGTGCGCCACTCGCTGGCTTTTGCTGTTCACCAATTCTTCCATGAAAAAGGATTTGTGTACATGCATACGCCCATCATCACGGCCAGTGATGCCGAAGGCGCCGGTGAGATGTTTCGGGTAACCACCCTGCCGGCTGATAATCCGCCAAAGGATGAGGACGGTTCCATCAACTTCAAGGAAGACTTCTTTGGCCGTGCCACCAACCTGACCGTGAGCGGACAACTGGAAGGCGAGCTGGCAGCAATGGCCTTTAGTGAGATCTATACGTTCGGCCCTACTTTCCGCGCCGAAAATTCCAATACGGCCCGTCACTTGGCTGAGTTTTGGATGATAGAACCGGAGATGGCTTTCTATGACCTGGAAGATAACATGAACCTGGCCGAGGAATTTATCAAATACCTCATCCGCTTTGCGATGGAGAACAACCGGGAAGACCTGGAGTTCCTGGCACAGCGGCTGGCCGAAGAAGAAAAGCAACTGCCGCAGGACAAGCGCAGTGAAATGGGGCTCATAGAAAAGCTGGAGTTTGTACTCAACAACAATTTTGAACGCATCACTTATACAGAAGCCATTGATATCTTACTCAATTCACCGGCCTACAAAAAGAAGAAATTCCAGTATGAAGTGAAATGGGGTGTGGATATGCAAAGTGAGCATGAACGCTACCTGGTGGAAAAACATTTCAAGAAACCGGTTATCGTTACCGGTTATCCCAAGGCCATCAAATCATTCTACATGCGCGAGAATGAGGATGGCAAAACGGTAGCAGCGATGGATATCCTGGCTCCGGGCATTGGTGAAATTGTAGGTGGTTCACAACGGGAAGAGCGCCTGGATAAGCTCACCGAAAGGATGAAAGAAATGAACATCCCTGCCGAAGAAATGTGGTGGTTCCTCGATACCCGCCGTTTTGGTACCGTGCCACACGCCGGCTTTGGATTAGGCTTTGAGCGGATGGTGTTATTCGTTACCGGCATGACCAATATCCGCGATGTGATTGCCTTCCCGCGTACCCCAAAGAATGCGGAGTTTTAACAGGGCCATAGATTGCACAGATAACACAAATGAATATAGGAAAGAGCTGCCGCCAGGCGGCTTTTTTTATTATGGAAAGTTTTTGCTGCTGCGTCTCACTGTAAACAAACACTTATGGCTGAAATAAATACCGCCACCACCGGTGATAAACCCGGTGTGCGGCGCAGTAAAAAACTGTCTACCCGCGTGGACCTCACGCCCATGGTAGACCTTGGATTCCTGCTCATCACCTTTTTTATTTTCACTTTTACCATATCAAAGCCGGCAGCCATGAAATTGAATATGCCCGATGACACCAAGCCAGTGATAAAAGACATGAACGTTGGCGAAAGCTCGGCACTGACGGTGCTGCCACTGGCCAATGATAAGGTATTTTATTACCACGGAACACTGGCGGTAGCCATGAAAAATGGCACCTATGGCATCGTTAATTATTCTTTTAAAGACGGCTTGGGCCAGGTGATCCGCGACAAACAGGTGGCCATGGACAGATCGGGCAAAGTACCCCGGAAAGATCTTACCCTCATGATCAAGCCAACCGGAGAAGCTACTTATCAGAATGTCGTTGACGTTCTTGACGAAGTGAAGATCAATGATGTGAAGATCTACGCATTGATGAATATTACCGAAGAAGAAAAAGCCATACTCCGGGAAAGGAAGGCAGGATTATAATGGAAATGGGTAGGGCCTGTTTCAGCAGCAACCGCTGCCATCAGGGCGGTTGATCTATACTGCCGGTTAAGGAATCATAAATAGTTGTGCACAATAGCCAAATGAATTTCGTAAATTGTAATTTACATCCCCGTTAAAAAAGCGGGCTGCATTTAACAATAAAACGTTTGTTATGGCTATACCTGTCGTTAACCTCGCCGACTTTACTTCCGGCGATCCGCAACTGAAACAAGCTTTCGTGAACCAGTTAGGAAAAGCTTATGAAGAAGTAGGCTTTGTAGCTGTAAAGAATCACGGTATACCCGATGACCTCATTGCCGATCTGTATAAATATGTACAGCAGTTCTTTGCCCTGCCGTCCGATACCAAAAGGCAATATGAAGTACCCGGACTGGCAGGTCAGCGCGGGTATACTTCCTTTGGCAAGGAACATGCAAAGGGGAGTGATGCACCCGATCTGAAGGAATTCTTCCAGTATGGACAGATCGTGGAAGACAATGATCCTGTAAAAAGTGAGTACCCCGACAATGTGAAAGTTAAAGATGTGGCCGCTTTCAATGTTACCTTTGAGAAAGCCTACCGCGCTTTTGAAAAATCGGGCAAAGCACTCCTGCAGGCCATTGCCTTATACCTGGGAATGGATGAACATTATTTTGATAAGCATATCCATAATGGCAACTCTATTTTACGTGCCATACATTATCCGCCCATTACCCAGGAGCCTAAGTCGGCCATCCGGGCAGAACAGCATGAGGATATCAACCTCATTACCCTGCTGGTAGGCGCTTCTGCGGATGGATTGCAAATTCTCACCAAGCAAAATGAATGGGTAGGTGTTACCTCTCTGCCGGAGCAGATCGTAGTGAATGTGGGGGATATGCTGCAAAGGCTCACCAACAACAAACTCAAGAGCACCACACACCGGGTAGTAAATCCACCCCGGGAAATGTGGCATACTTCCCGCTTCTCCATCCCTTTCTTCCTGCATCCCAAAGGGGAAATGAGCCTTGCCAGCCTGGAAAGCTGTATAGATGCCAGTCACCCCAAAGCCTATCCCGATGCCACCGCCGGCGAATACCTCGATGAGCGCCTGCGGGAGATTGGGTTGAAGAAATAACACCCTCACCCTCACATAAACATGTATTTTTATGCGTATGGCTTGTGTAAACTGATGTTTAACATTACCTTGCATCAGTAAGGACCGATTTAACGCCCGGTTAACGCATTGCTGATTAGTTTTGTAGTGTTAATTGGTTACCTCTAAAAGCTATAACTATGAAAAGTATTTTACTTACAGCTTCACTTGTTGTGGTATCCGCTCTTACCAGCACAGCACAAGACAATTCCTTGGCGCAGCAAAATCCCAGTTATATGGTGAGCCAGGCCCGTTATATGAAAATGGCCGACTCTATCAATAGCTGGCATGGCACCACAATACAGGACACTTACAAAGCGATAGATTACCTGGAAGATAAAAGGGAACAAAGGGCCAACCGCAGGGCATGGCGCCACGAACTCCGCATGGAACGGGCACGCAACAGCGGCTGGTACAACAATGGATATTATAACGACTACTATCCCTCTTATGGCAATGGCTATTATTACAACCGCCCCTGGGGATATCGTAATAACCGTAATAACTGGGACAACTACCTCTGGAATACGCTGCCCCTGGCTGCTACCATAGGCTTATGGTGGTGCCGTTAATAGTTTACATCTCTCATATTATCATTAACCCATTTTACAAATAACTCGCTTTATATGAAAAGAATTTTATGGATTGTTACAGCCGTCGTAGCTGTAAGCGCTATAACTGTATCCTGCTCTCGAAAAGTGACCCGTATCGATCCGGGCGAACAAATTGACCTCAGCGGACGCTGGAATAATACGGACTCCCGCCTAACGGCTGAAAAAATGATTGATGACATCCTGAAAGAAAAGTGGGTAGGCGACTACCAGGAAGGACATAATGGCCAGCGGCCTGTGGTGATCGTAGGTTTTGTCACCAACAAAAGCCATGAGCATATTGATGCGGAAACTTTTGTGAAAGATGTAGAACAGTCCTTTATAAAAACAGGCCGGGTAAGACTGGTACAGGGTGGCAAGAAACGCGAAGAGCTCCGCGCTGAAAAAGCCGATCAGCAAACCAATGCTACTACTGCCAGCATGAAGAAATTCGGCATGGAGCAAGGCGCTGACTTTATTCTGCAAGGCTCCATCAACTCAATTGTGGATTCCCAGAAACGTAAGAAAGTAGTATACTACCAGGTAAACCTGGAGCTGACAAATATCCAAAGCAATGAAGTAGTGTGGATTGGCGACAAGAAGATTGCCAAATACGTGACCAACTGATCATTGTCAGAACTCAAACAGGTGAACTGCAGATCCTACCGGCATGGCATTATCATGTAAACATATGGTAAGAGCATCGGCTGTTCTGTCGCTGATGCTCTTTTTATTTTCATGCGCTACTTACAATACCCGCATTGGCAGTTACTATTCCCAAATGGTGAAAGGTAATTACAGCCAGGCCGATGCGGCTTTGGAGAGCAATAAGCTGCTCAAAGCGAGACGCAACCAGTTACTCTACCTCCTGGAAAAAGGCAAAATGACCCACCTGCTGAAGCAATACGACAGCAGTAACAACTATTTCAACCAGGCCGATCTTTTCATGGAAGATGTACGTACCTCCGCCGCCGATGTGGCCCTGGGTACTTTGCTGAATCCTATGATGCAGACTTATAAAGGCGAGGACTTTGAAAAGTTCATGGTGCATTATTACAAAGCTCTCAACTACCTCTACCTCGGAAAGCCGGATGAAGCCATGGTAGAGGCGCGCCGCATCTCCCTTCAGAGTTATGAGCAGCAGGATAAGAGCAAACGCGAAAACCGCTATTCCGATGATGTTTTTTCCCTCATGTTGCAAGGCATTATTTATGAGCGGGGCCATGACATCAACAATGCTTTCATCTCTTACCGCAATGCAGTAGATATTTTTCTGAAGAACAATAACCAGTATTATGGCGTTGCCATCCCCGATCAGCTTAAAAGAGACCTGCTGCGTACGGCCGAACTCAATGGTTTTACTGATGAGGTACAGCGCTATGAAAATTTGCTCAATACCAGGTTCCGGTCTTCAGCGCCGTCAGAAGGCGGAGAGTTGGTGCTTTTCTGGGAAAATGGACTGGCGCCGGTAAAGCAGCAACAGGATTTCTTTTTTGCCCTTACCAAAGATGGGCTAGGCAACTTTGTATTTAGTGATCCTTCCGGCGCGTTTAATATCCCGTTTGATTTTGCCAGTACCCATGCCAACAGGGACGACCTGAAACTGGATGACCTGCGTTCCCTGCGGGTAGCCTTCCCCCGGTACCAGGAACAGCCGGTCTTTTACAGGAGCGCTGCAGTGGCCCTCAACAATACCGACTACCAGTTTGAGCCTGCCGAAAACATCAATACCATTGCTTTTGCTACCCTGAAAGAGCGCTTTTTGAAAGAAATGTCAACCGCCCTGAGCCGGCTGGCCGTTAAAAAGCTGGCAGAAGCCGCCGCCAGGCCCAAAAAAGACGATAAAAATAAAGACACCAAAGAGGCCATAGCCCTCGCCATACAAGTTTTCAACTTCGCCTCCGAAAAGGCCGATACCCGCAACTGGCAGAGTCTGCCCCATACTATCTCCTACATGCGCGTGCCCCTCAACCGGGGCGTTAATGTGCTGCAACTGACCTTCTCCGGACAAACCGCCAAAACCATCAATATAGTGGCGGAAGGAAATGGAACACTACAGTTGCAGAACGTTTGCACCTTACGGTAAAAATGAAGAATCAGCAGGCGTCATATTGAAATAAATCAATATGTCAATAGCTACAGAGAACTTACAGAGAATTTACAGGGAACCTACAGAGAACATAAGGAGAATGCCATCTTGGGACCACCTGGGGATCAGCCGGGGATCACCTATGGGTTACCCGACCCTCAGGTATGGGTGCCAGCACCATTTTCTTCCCACTCATCCTTCTTTTGGAGCCATTCATCCAATCACTCAAAATTTATTTATCCAGGTACCGGCACCTAAAATGCTTATCCAGACTGCATTTCAGACAAAACTTATTAGTAGCCTATAAAAATTACTGTGATAAAATAAGTACTGTGTGTTGCATAGTACTAATATTTGCCCTACATTTGTATTGTCAATGTAACATAACACTGGTAGCGAGAGGTTCAAACGAGTATAGCCAAACCCTGTATAGCCAGCTTGAAAAGCAATCAGAACAAAAAGGGACCGTATAGCCATGAAGCCTCCGCTACCAGTTTTTAAAACAGCAGAATAGTATGAATATTGAGAACACACAGAGCCAGATGCGGAAGGGAATTTTGGAGTTCTGTATTCTTTCCATCATCCGCCGGGGGGAAGCTTACCCCAGTGACATTGTGGATGAAATGCGGGGCTGTAACCTGCAGATACTGGAAGGAACCCTTTACCCCCTATTGACCCGGCTTAAAAATTCGGACATGCTCACTTACCGATGGGTAGAAAGCAACTCCGGGCCACCCCGCAAATACTTTTCCCTTACTCCCAAAGGCGAAGAGTTTTACAAAGAACTGGAAGCCACCTGGAATGAACTGGCCAACGCTGTCAACAAGCTTACCAGTAAAAAAGAATCGCTGGTATCAACAGCCGGCAATGTTTCCTTTGGTTCCGAATCTACCAACATACCAACTAACACTTCAACCGACAAACTCGAAGAACAATGAAAAAGGTAATCAACATAAATTTTCAGGGCAGGGTGATCCCCATTGAGGAGACCGCTTTTGACCTCCTGAAGCAGTATATTGATAGTTTGCGAAGGTACTTTGCCAATGAGGACGGACGTGATGAGATCATCAATGATATCGAGAGCCGCATTGCCGAGTTGTTTTCCGAACGCATCAAAAAAGGCGCTACCTGTATCACCGACGAAGACGTGAATGCAGTGATTGCCAGCATGGGCCGCCCGGAAGATTTTGAAGCAGAGGCAGCCGGCAGCACGGAGCCCAATAGCGGCGGCAACAGCGGTAAACAACAGCAGTCTTCCCAGCAGCAACATACTTCCGGCAGCTATACCGGTAGCAGCCGCCCCGGCCGCGGTCGCCTGTACAGGAATGCGGATGATAAAATAGTAGGTGGTGTAGCCAGCGGTCTGGCCAACTACTTCGGCATAGACCCGGTGGTGATGCGTATCCTCTTTGTATTGTTCATCGTGCCTTTGTTCTGGGTATACATCCTCTTATGGATCATCATCCCCTCTCAGTCAATAGAAACCAACATTACCAAGCGCCTGTATCGCAGCGCTGATGATAAAGTCATCTCCGGGGTATGTGGCGGCCTGGCAGTTTACCTCAATATAGCTCCCTGGGTTCCCCGCCTCATCTTTGCCCTGCCCTTTATCATCGGGCTCATTTCCGGGCCTTTTGATATGTGGTGGAGCAATGACTGGGATTTCTGGTGGGGCCCTAAGGTCTTCACTGGATCATTGGGCAGCGCCTTATTCTTTGGTTATATCATCTTATGGATCACCGTTCCGGTAGCCGTTACTTCGGCCGAGAAGCTGGAAATGCGGGGAGAGAAAGTAGACCTCAACTCTATCCGGGATACTGTGAAAGAAGACCTGGAGGGGTTTAAAGCCAAGGCCGAAAAATGGGGCAAAGAAGTAAAAGAGTCTGCCCAGCAGTGGGGTGAAAAGGCCAAAGAATTTGGCCAGACAGCCGGTACCCGTGCCAAAACATTCTCGGCAGAGGCTGGTCCTGCAGCCCGCAGTGCAGGCAGTGGTATCGGTCATGTGATAGGTGTGCTGTTTAAAGCCTTCTTCCTCATCATAGCAGCTATCATTGTCATCAGCTTGTTCGGTCTTATCATAGGCATCATATTCGGTGGATTTACCATGTTCCCTGTAAAAGACTTTATACTGGACGGCTTTTGGCAAAATCTGCTGGCCTGGGGTACCCTGATACTCTTCCTGGGCGTACCGCTGATAGCCCTTATTACCTGGCTGATCCGCAGGATCATGGGTGTACGTTCCCGCAATCACTACCTCGGTTATGTGTTTGGTACCTTGTGGGTGATCGGACTTGTTTGTGCGCTCATCCTGGGCGGCGTGGTGGCCCGCAACTTTAAAACAGTAGCGCCGGTAGAAGACGCCGTCAACATTACGCAACCTGCCAATGGTAAAATGCATATTGATGTAACTAGTAATTATACCCGCTTCTATGGTGGCGACTGGTTCGGTATTCCCTGGGAAGAATGGCCTTTTTATGCCATCAACCAGGATACCATTATGCTCAACACCGTAAGGGTGAACATTGCAAAAAGTAAAGATGATAACTTCCACGTTTCCCGTGTACGGTTCAGCCGCGGTAATAATCCGGAAATAGCTAAGAGCCTCGCAGAGCGGATCAGTTTTAACGTTGAGCAGCAAGACAGTGTGCTCTTATTGCCCAAAGGATTTGCCATCAGCCGCCATGAGAAATTCAGGAACCAGCAGGTGCTGGTCATTGTGGAAGTGCCGGTAGGAAAACGTATCCAGATCGACCGGAATGTGGACGATTATGAATGGTTCAGCATCAACTATGGCCGCCGCCGTGGCTGGGATTATGATGATCATTGGGAAAATTCCTATGGCTGGCAAAGCGACAAGGAATACATTATGACGCCCGACAATGGTCTGCAACGGGTAGATAAGTATGATCAACTGGAGCTGAAGAGCGGTAAGTTCAAACTGAAAGTAAAAGAAGGGGATCACGAAATACACCTGGAAGGCGAACTCAAAACAAAGGAAAAGGATACTACCAATGAATACCGTTACCGCCGGGATAGGAAAAAAACGGTGGATAGTACCAGGGACAGCATTCAAAAAGTATCGGTTTTCAATACAGAAGGGCAAGACGAATCAAGAGGAGGCTCTTCCAGAAAGCTGGTGGCTGAACTCAATGGTCCGGTAGCTACCTTAACGAAACTCATTTAATAGTTTGGTCTGGGATCTCCATCCGGAGACCTGGTTGAAGTTGGAACAACGGGGCCGGTCACACTACGGCCCCTTTTTTATTGGCTGATGGAGAATGGCGGGTAGCATAGTGTAAGAAATACTCATTCTCCCTGTCCTGGACCGTGGTAACACAATAGTAAACCTTTTTACATGCCTGTCTTCTTTTTATTGGTGACCTTGGCGGCAACCTTTATTTTTGCGGCTCAAAATCATCAAATGAAGAATACTCCTTTCACGCAAAAACACATCGCGCTGGGCGCTAAAATGGCGGAGTTTGCCGGCTACAATATGCCGATCTCCTACAGCGGTATCAATGACGAACATGCTGCCGTGCGCACCAATGCCGGCATCTTTGATGTAAGCCATATGGGTGAGTTTATCCTGAAAGGAGAACATGCGCTGGACCTTATTCAGCGGGTAACTTCCAATGATGCTTCCAAACTTACAGCCGGTAAAGCGCAGTACAGTTGCCTGCCTAATAACAAGGCTGGTATTGTAGATGACCTGCTGGTATATTGCATAGAAGAGAACAAAGTATACATGCTGGTAGTGAATGCTTCCAATATTGAAAAAGACTGGAACTGGATCAGCCGGCACAACACCAGGAATGTTGAAATGCACAACGTAAGCGATAAAACCTGCCTGCTGGCCATACAGGGGCCCAATGCCACTAAAATGCTGCAGCCGCTTACTGATATGGATATTCTGAACCTGAAATATTACACCTTCACCAAGGGCAAATTTGCAGGCGTAGACAATGTGCTGGTGAGCGCTACCGGTTATACCGGCGCCGGTGGGGTAGAGATCTACTTTGAAGACAAAGACGGGGCTGCTGATAAAATATGGGAGGCCATCTTTGCGGCCGGCGGTTCCCAGGGCCTGAAACCCATTGGCCTGGGCGCCCGCGATACCCTGCGCCTCGAAATGGGCTTCTGCTTATATGGCAACGATATTGATGATACCACTTCTCCGCTGGAAGCGGGCCTGGGATGGATCACCAAATTCACCAAAGATTTCACCGCAAAAGACAAGCTGGAACAGCAAAAGAAAGCCGGTGTGGGCCGCAAGCTGGTTGGCTTTGAAATGATAGACAAAGGTATTCCCCGCCACGACTATGAGATCATGGATGCCGGTGGTAAGCCCATTGGGAAAGTAACCTCCGGCACACAGGCCCCCAGCCTGGGCAAGGCCGTAGGCATGGGTTATGTGGAAAGCGCCTTTGCACAACTGGATAGCATCATCTACATCAAAGTGCGGGATAAGCTGTTACAGGCCAAAGTGGTGAAATTTCCGTTTGTATAGTGGTTTTCTTGGCTTGTTTCTTGCTATTTACATAGCTCCTCAGAAACCGACAGGCCATGCCCACTATCCACCTTACCACCTTTATAGCCGCCCCTGTTGAAAGGGTATTCAATCTTAGCCGCAGTATTGAGTTGCACAAAAAGGCCATGACACATACCGGCGAGCAGGCCGTAGCGGGCACTACCATGGGATTGATCGGGCTGCATGAAACAGTGACCTGGAAAGCAAAGCACCTGTATAAAATACGGATCATGAAGGTAAAAGTGACTGCCATGGAGCAGCCTTTTTCCTTTACCGATGAAATGGTGGAAGGCGCTTTCAAAAGCATGAAACATGAGCATCACTTCAAGCCTATTGAAAATGGTACGCTGGCCATTGATATCTTTTCCTTTGAAACCCCTTATGGTGCCATCGGAAAAATGATCAACACCTTTTACCTGCGCAAGTACATGGAACAATTGCTGGAATTGCGCAACAAGGTGATCCGGGAATATGCAGAAAGCGACAAGTGGAAATTCATATTGCAATAGCCCCGCTTATTTTTGCAAATAATTAACGGCAGCCGACCCTTGCATACTGAACTCCCGGTTTCATATTTTGTTTTTTTAGCTGGTATCTGCTCCTTAACATTGCAGCAGATTTCCTAAAATAGTTTTCCCTGGCATGACGATGACGAACAACAAACCTACGCTGTACACCTCCTTATCCCCCGCCTTGTTGCACTTGTATGATCTCAATAACGCTGTAGTGGTGATCATTGATGTATTAAGAGCCACTTCCACCATTGCTACAGCTTTGTATAACGGTGCCAAATGCGTGATACCGGTAGATAGCGTGGCCAGGTGTATTGAACTGGGCAGAAGGATTGATTCCATTACGGCTGGCGAGCGTGACGGACAGATCGCTGAAGGCCTGGAATATGGCAACTCACCTTTTGAATACCCGGAATCATTCATCCGTGCAAAGACGCTGGTGCTGACCACTACCAATGGCACGAAATTATTACACATGGCATTGGAGCGGGGAGCGGGGCAGATTGTGACGGGTTCCTTCCCCAACTTGTCTGCGGTATGTGATTACATCATGGATCAGCAGTTGCCGGTAATATTGGGATGTGCAGCGTGGAAAGACCGTGTAAACATTGAAGATACGCTCTTTGCCGGTGCAGTCATCAACCGGGTAAAAGACCATTTTTCCATCAATTGTGACTCTTCACAGATGGCCGAAACTATGTATATAAAGGCTAAGAAAGACCTTTATGGCTTCATGCGGGACAAAAACGCTTCCCATTATCACCGCCTTACCGGGTTTGGGCTGGAAAAGGATATACGCTATTGTTTAACAGAAGATATAGCGAATATTTTGCCCTTTTATGAAGACGGGAAGCTGGTAGTGCATACCCGCTAAAAAGGGGCTGTTTTTTACCACTTATTACAGGAAAGCCTTACCCGGCGGGCCAAAAATTTTTGCTTTTTGTAAATTTGATGTATTATTGTGCCGGAATAGGACTGATAAGTCATACCCGATTCTCTGCTAACTCATCAGTTTTTGTGCATTCCAACTCAATATAAACTCAATTCAAAGATTTTTTTTCAACACACACAAAGATTGGTCTTCTGATCAAGTGTTAAACTCTCAAGTTTTGTTATGTATGATATTCTCCAACTGAACGACATGCTCGTTCCCGAACTGCTTGATATAGCGGAGCAGTTAAAAATTCCTAACTCCAAGAAGCTCGACAAGCAGGGTCTCATCTACAAAATCCTCGACAAACAAGCCGTCCTGGCCAGTGATGAAAAAGGTGCATCAACTGAAGATAAAGGCAAGCGCAAACGCATTATAAAAACCACTACCGCCAATGCTACAGAAGAAGCAGATGTGATGAGTACAGGCGAAGAGAAGAATAAAAAAGAAGTTAAAAAAGAAGCGCCGAAGAAAAAAGCCGCTGAGAAGGTAGTAGTAGCTAAAAAAGCCGCCCGCAAAAAAACCGACGACGATCAACAGGTGCTGGACCTGCCCCCGGTCATACAAGAGGAAGAAGATGATGAGGATGATGATGAAAGGTCAATGCAGCCGGCCCAACAGCAATCCGGCAATGTAATGACCCAGGAAGATGAAGGTGGCCCCGAAGATCAGCCATCCAATGGCAATGGCGGCGGTCAGGACCAGCAACACAAGGCATACCCCCGTCATCGTGAAACAGCCTTCAACATTGAGTTTGACGGTGTTATCCTCGCAGAAGGCGTATTGGAAATGATGCCCGACGGTTATGGTTTCCTGCGCTCTTCCGATTACAACTACCTTTCTTCTCCCGACGATATTTATGTGTCACCTTCACAGATAAAACTGTTTGGTTTAAAAACCGGTGATACCGTATATGGCGCTGTACGTCCTCCCAAGGAAGGCGAAAAATACTTTGCCTTATTGAAAGTGGAAACCATCAATGGTAAAGCGCCGGAAGATGTGCGTGACAGGGTTCCTTTTGATTACCTCACGCCTTTATTCCCATATGAGAAGCTGAACATCTTCACAGCACCCAATGCTTACAGCACCCGTATCATGGACCTGTTCACACCCATTGGTAAAGGACAGCGTGGATTGATCGTGGCGCAACCTAAAACAGGTAAAACAGTATTGCTGAAGGAAGTGGCCAACGCCATCGCCGCCAACCACCCGGAATGCTATCTCATGGTAGTCCTGGTAGATGAGCGCCCTGAGGAAGTTACTGATATGGAACGTAGTGTGAAAGCAGAAGTAATTGCTTCCACCTTCGATGAGCCTGCTGAAAAGCACGTAAAAGTATCTACCATCGCTTTGCAGAAAGCCAAGCGCCTGGTAGAGTGCGGTCACGATGTAGTGATCCTGCTCGATTCCATCACCCGTCTGGCCCGTGCCCACAATACGGTGGCGCCTGCTTCCGGTAAAGTACTTTCCGGTGGTGTGGAAGCCAATGCCATGCAGAAGCCCAAACAATTCTTTGGCGCTGCCCGTAAAATTGAAAATGGCGGTTCTCTGACCATCCTGGCTACGGCCCTTATTGATACCGGCTCTAAAATGGATGAAGTGATCTTTGAGGAATTTAAAGGTACCGGTAATATGGAATTGCAACTGGACCGTCGCCTGGCCAACAGGAGGATCTTCCCGGCTATTGACCTGGTAGCTTCTTCTACCCGCCGTGACGACCTGCTGCTGGAAAAAGAGGTGCTCCAGCGTATGAACCTGCTCCGTGTATATCTCACAGATATGAATACGGAAGAAGCCATGCATGAGCTGCTGCGCCGTATGCGTGGCACCAAGGACAACCAGGAATTCCTGGCCAGCATGAATGGATAATTGTAATGTCAGAGCTTCTCGAAGCCTTAAAATAATAGACCCCGCTGAGTGCGGGGTCTTTTTATTTCGGGTAATTCGTTCTGATTCGTGTTATTTAATCTCCACATTCTTTAACCGCTCTGTTCTCCAGTAACCCATGAGCGGGCCAGCTACCGTAGTATCCGGGATTTCGTAGAGATAATAGGTTTTGGTAGGTATATGGAAACGCCATAGTGTGGCTGTTTTAGCGCCTTTTTCATTTTCCTGTACACCCATCAGCACCAGGGTATTATTGTCCAGCCACGTAGCATCTTCTATGGAACCGCCCGGCCCCAGGAATACCAGGCGCGTTTTTGTTTTGTCGTCTACATCTACCAGGCTTACCTCGCAATCGGGCCCTATTTCATGGCCAATCAGGCGCCCCTTGCTATCTTTCGTGATATCAATATTATAACTGTCCAGGTCAATAAATAGGGAGCTGTCGGGTGAATATTTGAGAAAGGGGCCATAAGAAGCAAAATAATCTTTATCCGGCGTAAAAGCAGCTACCAGCATGGAGTCTTCCTGCCAGGAGCTTACCATCCTGAACTTGCTCCAGTCAAAACCCGCCGCCTTCTTTTTGGCATAACCGGAAAAGCCGGAAGTGCTGAACGATTGGATCGCTTCTGCAGATAACAGCGTGTCGAGCGTTTCCGTTACGGAATCTTCCCCCGGTGGCGTAACTGCCTGAGGTTCTTTTTTCGTCTTGTCCTTACAGGATACAACGATCAATGCAACAGCTATAAAGGTGTATAGGAAATACCTCATACGCATAGATTCTGTTCTTTCAAGGTACCAATTCTCCCGCAAAACCACATACTTATGCGATAGTTTATCGCTGTTGCAAATCCTTTCTTTGCCCACCAAAATGCTGCTAACGGTTATGGCTAAAATCAGGTACAGGAGAACCAGGAAACGACGGTTGTTAATTTTTTATGGCATTGCGCTCATTATAATGATCATGCTGGTGCTCATAACCACTTTTCTTTCTTAGAAAAAGACACATCCAGCCTTAGCTTTCACCTTTATCGTCTTTATCCCTTATCTACCAGGGCATCAATCTTTGAAGACAGCTTCCGGTCTTTATCGGTTACCACATCACCTGCGTCATGCGTGGAAAGCCAGATATCCACGCGGTTATAGACATTTGTCCATAATGGATGGTGGTTCATCTTTTCCGCTTCTATGGCCACCCGGGTCATAAAGGCAAATGCTTCGGAAAAATTCCGGAACTCAAACTTCCGGTAGAGCGAGTTATTTTCTTCCTGCCACATATAGCAAATGTTTAAGTTAAAATATCAGGTGCCCCTTGTTCTTGATCTTCTCATTCGTAAGTTCTGTTACCAGTTGTACAGCGCCAATACCTTTAATGGCCCCTATCAGGTCGTGCAGGAAATCATCGGCCACCAGGTCGCCTTTCAGGAGCCACAGGAAATCCAGGTGCCTGAATTCCGGCAGCAGGTACTCTCCGTCATTCTGGTTATTGTATAAATAATGTACCAGGGAGCTGTTGGGTTCACGGTACTCGAAAATGGAAAAGTAATAATGCCGTTGTTTTTTGAACAACTGGATCTCAATATCATTATTAATGCGGAAATCGAAGCGCAGCAACTGGTTAAGCTGCCAGCAGAACTGGTAATTCTTTACCGGCGCCACAATACCCATCAGGCGGGTATTGTCGAAAAAATCATCGGCCAGATCATCAAAGTCGAGCTTCAGTTTCATGGTGAGTTAGGTTATTAAAACTCCACCTCTGTTTCCAGGGTTTCTTCACCCCTTTTATACTTCACCCTTGCCTTGTCTCCCTTTTTAAACTTTGAAAGCGCCTGCATATAGCCTTCCATCGAAGTCGTGGAGAAATCACCCAGTTGTACAATAACGTCGCCGGTTTTAATACCCGCTTTCTTGGCTGGCCGGTTGTCGCTTACGCCATCCACCCGCACACCGCTGCCGCTGAAAGTATAATCCGGCATAATGCCCATCGTAACGCTGAAGCGGGTGGAAGTGCTGGTTTGTACTTCACGGGTTTTGGTGAAAGCCAGTTTCCCTTTGGGACCGGCTGCCTGTATAATTTCTTCAATCAGCTTAATGATCTGCCACTCGCCGGTATAATTGATCTTGTCAGCATCGTCGGAAGGGCGGTGGTAATCGTTGTGCAGTCCGGTGAAGAAGAACAACACCGGTAGATCTTTCCGGTAAAAAGAAGTATGGTCGCTGGGGCCGGTGCCGCTGCTGTCAAACTTCAGGGTCAAAGGTTGTTTTTTCGTGGTCAGTTTGCCAAGCGCTTCACCCCAGAAAGGAGAAGTGCCATAGCCGCCTACCGTTACTGTTTTACTGGAATCATTCAGCCGGCCCACCATATCCATATTGATCATATAACTTACCTGTTGCAGGTCAACAGTAGGATGTTCCGTAAAGTATTTGGAGCCATTCAGGCCCAGCTCTTCCCCCGAAAAGGCGATTAGTAAATAATTATTGCTTTTGTTTTTGGAAACCTTCAGCAGCTTGCCCAGCTCTATCAGGGCGGCCGTGCCGCTGGCATTGTCATCGGCGCCGTTGTGGATCAGCTTTTCACCGGTGCGCAGCATGGAGTTATTATCTTCTCCATAGCCCAGGTGGTCATAATGGGCGCCCAGCACCACCGTGGTGGTGGCCCCGTTGTCAATATATCCTGCTACATTGTGGCCGGTGCGTTTTTTATCGCCGATAGCCACCTTGATCTTAATATCATAGGTAGCCGATTCATCCTTCAGGTGCGTCTGCTTTACCTTATTGGCGATATAAATAACAGGAATACGAGCGGTTTCTGCACGGTCTTTCCCATCAAACTTTAAACCATCTGCAATAGCCGAACTGTTATAAATAATCAGGGCGTTGGCGCCTTTATCGGCCACCTTCGCTGCTTTTGTTCTGATGGCCTGCATCAGGTCAAAATGAGGGTTGTCTTTCTGCTCTTCCAGTATTTCTTTCAGGTCAAAGAACCAGGGCACACCCTGTTCGGGCAAAGCAATAGAAACGGCTTCCTCCAGGCTGGTGTTGGGACTGCCGGCCAGGGGGAAAAATTCGTCATTCAGCTTCAGCTCATGGTTATTGATAAAGAAAAAAGTATTGCTGTTAATTTGCTTGCCATCATTGATCTCAAAAGCCTGGAACCAGCTACTGTTGTCGCCTTTGGGTTGAAGGCCTGCCTGCTGGAATTGAGTGCTGATATATTCCCGGGCGAGTTTTTCCCCGTTTGTGCCTGCCCGGCGCCCTTCCAGTTTGTCATCTGCCAGAAAACTGATATGTGCCTGCAGGTTGGCAATGGCTGCTTTATCAGCTTTTTTTAACTTTTGAGCAAAAGAGTGGGTACTAAATAGCAAGAAGGCAAGAATCAAACGCAAGGTTCGGGTCTTCGTCATATATAGCTTTTTAATCGGGAGAATAGACGCTCACAAAGGTATAGCTGGCAAAGGCCATACCAATAAATGTTAGAGGTTTTTTATAAAGAAATTACCCTTTTCACAAATCTTGAAAGAGGCCTATTGCATTGATCCGCAGTCATAAACAGCCGCAAATGATTACCCGCCCATGAATAATCATGAATTTGGCATTAATAATTGCTTTTGTCCTTCATAAGCTCGTCTTTTTTCCTTTACTTTTGCAGATTGCCCTTTTGGGAACGGGCAGTTGACAATGAGCAGTGGCAGTTTGGCGCAAGCCACTGATAGTAAACCGCTACTGTAAACTGATAAACTGCCAACGGCGACAGGAGCAACTGTAAATAACAACGCAAAGCATGGCACTACCCCATCTCATAAAATATGTGTATACCAATGGCACAGATGAAGTAATCCGTCGCGGTAAAAAAATACATGCTATCGGGTATGTGGAATTGGTGGACTATGATGAGCTTACGGACTCTGTTGTTTTTCGGGTGAAAGACGATAGCTATTCCACCTACTACAAAGTCAATATCCAAAAGTTCAAAGATCCCCGCACCTTATCTGTCCGTTGCGCCTGCCCTTATAACCTGGGCGATATCTGTCGTCATGAGGCGGCCGCGCTCATCCAGTTGCAGGAAATGCTGGATAAGAACATGCTGAAAGCCGAGGCGGTGGATTATGACCAACGGCATACCGTGGTCAAAATGAAAGTCATTGACCTTAAAACGCTGCGCCTGCTTTGTTCTCCGGAAAGCTATACAACTGCCGAAAAACACCTGCGTACGCAAAGGGCTGATATTGAATATGCTAAAGACGAAGTGGTAAAGGCCACCGTCAATATCGAAGACAAGGACTGGAAAGTGGTCATCCGTAAAAATGAAGAGCGCAACTTCGATACCAGTTGTGAATATGAAGACCGCCAGCATCCACTCTGCCTGCCCAAGGTCATTGTATTCCTCCAATTGCTCAATGCCTATGGTCCCTTTTATTTTGATACCATCCGCAACTGGGACAAGGAAAAAAATAAACTGCTGGAAGCGTACGGCTACAGCCTGAGTGATAACCTGGAAGGGAAATTTGAATTTACCTATAAAGAGGGTAAACCCTTCCTGCGGGTACTGGATACCAGCATCAAGCGGATTACGCCACCGGCATCTGCCAAACCGGTTTCCAAACCGCTGCCTGTGGAGGCAGAAATGCCCGAGCAACAACGTCTTGAAGTCGGAGAAGCGGCAGTGAAAATAGAGGTACCTGCCCAGCGTCTCGGGATCGTGTTCAACTTTAACCAGCAGGGATACCCCGGCTTTTCTATTGATGCCGTAACCGGCGAATCCAATGAAGATATCTCGGCCTATGTGGGGAAAGTAGAAAAGGTCGACCTGTCGAAATTCATCAATGTAGACGTTTACAATGACAATGATAAACACCTGATCGCCCCGCTGCGGAAAATGCAGGAGGGGGAGATCACCAAATACCTCAACCGCAACTCTCCGTTCAGTGGCATTTGGGAAAACATCATTCACCATGAGGAAGATGACCTGCCCGAGGAAACCAAGGCCCTCATGGTGGAATACCTGCATCCAAAGCTCAAAAAACTGTTTTCAGATATTGCGGCCAGCCCCTTTGTATTCTATCTCAATGGTAAAAAGGTGTTCAAAACCGAGAACCTCCATACCGTTGGTGTGGTTACCGATCATATTACGCCCTATTTTAAAATAGCGGTCGGTAAAACCCAGTATGAAATAGAATGCTGGGTGAAGCTCAATGGCCAGCATGTGCCGGTTACAGAAAATGCGCTCAACAGCAGCCTGCTTTTCTTCTACCAGGACAATCTCTTCCTCTGGAATACCGCGGAAGAAGTGAACCTGGTTACCCGTTTTCATGGCAAGGGGAAACTCTCTGTTCCTAAAAACCAGTGGCCCGAGCAATTGCGCCAGTTTGTGCTGCCGCTGACCAAAGAATACCATGTTGAGTTTGATACATCGCTCATCAGTGAAATAAAAGAAGGCGATCCGGAAAAACGCATCATCCTGCAGGAAAAAGGCGATTACCTCGTATTCCAGCCCCTGTTCTCCTACAAGGGTTTTGAAACAAAGCCCGGTGGTAAGGATGAGCTCATCATTCCCGATGGCGATAAAGTGCTCATCGTGCACCGCGATAAGGAGAAGGAGCAGCAATTCATACAAAAGCTGGAAGCGCTGCATTCCAACTTCATCCGCCCGGAAGGTGGTCAGCAACTGGCGCTTAAAGGCAATGATGTGCTCAAGAACAACTGGTTCTTCCTTTTTGTAGATGCCATGAAGGAAATGAAAGTGCCGGTGTATGGATTTGAGGCGCTGAAGAACTTCCGTTTCAATACGGCCAAGCCGCAAACAAAGATCCACATCAGCAGCAATACCGACTGGTTCGATGCGCGGGTAGACATCCTGTTTGGCGAACAGAAAGTAACCGTGGCCGATGTAAAGAAAGCCCTGGCCAACCGCCAGCAGTTTGTACAACTCAATGATGGCACTCTCGGTATCCTGCCCGAGGAATGGATCAAGAAATACTCCTTGCTCTTCAGGGTAGGGGAAGGCAAGCAAAACCAGTTGCGCCTTTCCAAATACCATATGAGCGTTATTGATGAGCTGTATGACGGCCGCAGTGAAGAAGAACTGGTATTACGCCTCGAAGAGAAATACGATCAGCTAAAGAGCTTTAACAAGATCAAAGAAATACCGGTACCGGAGCACCTGGCGCATATCCTGCGCCCTTACCAGGAGCATGGCTTTCACTGGCTCAACTACCTGGCCGAGATCGGGTGGGGCGGTATCCTGGCCGATGACATGGGTTTGGGTAAAACCGTACAGGCTTTGTCTTACATGCATTACTACCGCAAGCACCACGGAAAACTGAAAGCCCTGGTAGTATGTCCTACCACCCTTATGTTCAACTGGGAAAATGAGATCAAGAAATTCACGCCGGAGCTTACCTGGTATATTCACCATGGTGGCGAGCGCACCCGTAATAAAGAGCAGTTTTCCCATGCAGAGGTCATGATCACGACTTACGGAACCCTACGCAGTGATATCAAACTGCTGGTGGATATTCCGTTCGACTATGTGATATTGGATGAATCGCAGGCCATTAAAAACCCTGCCAGCAAGGTTACCCGGGCAGCCTGCCTGCTCAATGCAAAGCACCGTATATGCCTCAGTGGTACTCCACTGCAGAATAATACCTTCGACATCTTTGCACAGATGAACTTTCTCAACCCGGGCATGCTGGGCAGCATAGAATTCTTCCGCCAGGAATTTGCTATACCCATTGATAAGTTCGGGGAAGCCGACCGCAAAGACCATTTGCGCAAGTTGCTCTATCCTTTCATCCTGCGCCGTACTAAAGAACAGGTGGCGAAGGACCTGCCCGATAAAACAGAGACCATCCTCTATTGTGAAATGGACGATGAGCAACGTAATATCTATGATGCTTACCGCAATGATTTCAGGGATAAGATACTTGGCACTATCGAGCAGCAGGGCATTCAACGTTCACAGCTCACCATCTTACAGGGGCTTATGAAACTGCGCCAGATCTGCGATTCGCCGGCCATCCTCAATGAAACAGAAAAGTTCCCCAACCATTCCATCAAGCTGGAAGAGCTGGGACGTGAGATCACAGAGAACATCAGCGACCACAAAGCGCTCGTATTTTCTCAGTTCCTCGGTATGCTGGCATTGATTAGGGAAAAACTGAAGGAGCTGGAGGTGGACTATGAATACTTTGATGGCAGCACTTCTGCTATTGACCGGGAAAAAGCCATCCAGCGTTTTCAGAATGATAAGAACTGCCGGGTATTCCTGATCTCGCTTAAAGCCGGTGGTGTGGGCTTGAACCTTACCGCGGCCGATTATGTGTACATCGTTGACCCCTGGTGGAACCCCGCTGTGGAACAACAGGCCATTGACCGTACACACCGGATTGGTCAAACGAAAAACATCTTTGCCTACCGCATGATCTGTAAGGATACTATTGAAGATAAGATCCTGCAGTTACAGGACAGGAAGCGGTTGCTGGCCAAAGACCTCATTACAGATGATGAAGGCTTCGTGAAGAGCCTTACCAGGGAAGATGTGGAATACCTGTTCAGCTAATCCTGATATAGGTTATATTTTCAATATAAAGTTAACCAGAGGTGACGCTTTTCCTTTACGACGTACAGGAAAGGTGTCACCTCTTTTTTCATTCAAAATATCAATTTTGGACAGGTACCGGCTAATTTATGCCAGCTTATCTACACAAGTTTAACACGTGCGCAGCGTCTAACCCTTTATATTTCGAACTTTTTTATACAGCCTGCATGAGCAAGATATTGACCCTCTTGATTTTACTGACCGGATTGGGAACTGCCGCCTTAGCACAGAAGGGGAGTGTAAAAGGTAAGCTCGCCGATTCTACCTATAAGGAGATATTGTCAGAAGCTACTGTTTCCATATTAGATATCAAGGATTCTTCCGTGGTAGCCTATACCATTTCAAATGCCAAAGGGGAGTTTGAGATCAAAAACCTCGATACGGGTACTTTCCGCCTCAGCATTTCCTACCAGGGCTATCAGCCTTTTTTCAAAAGGATCACTATTAAGCCTGATGCGCCAGCCATTGATCTTGCTACTGTATACATGGACAAAAAGACCACTATGCTTGAAGAGGTGGTAGTGGAAGCGCCGCCTATACAGGTGAAGAAAGATACCATCGAGTTCAGGGCCAATGCCTTTAAAACAAAACCCAATGCTACTGCCGAAGACCTGTTAAAGAAAGTGCCGGGCGTACAGGTAGATAAGGAAGGCAATGTAAAAGCGCAGGGGGAAGATGTACAGAAAGTATATGTAGATGGCAAAGAGTTTTTCGGCAGCGATCCCAAACTGGCTACTAAAAATATTACCGCTGATATGATCGAATCTGTGCAGGTATTTGATGACATGAGCGATCAGGCCAAGTTTACCCGCATTGACGATGGCAGCCGTTCCAAAACCATTAACATCCGGTTGAAGAAAGATAGACGCAAGGGTTATTTCGGCCGGGCTGTAGTAGGCGGTGGTTATAGTGAGGAAGACAAGGATTTCCGTTATGACGGCAGCTTTAACTTCAGCCGCTTCAATGGCGATCGTCGTATTTCTATTCTTGGCCAGGCCAATAACATCAATAAACAAAGCTTCAGCTTCAATGATATTTCAGGTGGTGGCGGTGGTGGTGGCCGCGGCGGCTTCGGTGGTGGTGGATTCGGCGGAGGCGGCTTTGGCGGCGGAGGTTTTGGAGGAGGTGGATTTGGTGGTGGTGGCCGTGGTGGTGGTGGATTCGGCGCCCTCAGCAGCGGTGCCAGTGGCGGTATTACCAAAGCATTATCGGGCGGTATCAACTATACCGATAAATGGACGCCCAGGATGGATATCACCGGAAGTTATTTTTATTCCAATACGAATAACCATGCCGAGCAAACCATCCGGCGGGTGACCAACTTATCGGATGCGCAGGTGACAGATACCTCTTTCACCCAGAATGAGTACAGCGGCTCCGATACCAAAAATCAGAACCATCGTTTTAACATCCGGTATGAAGTGGCGATAGATTCCATGAACTCCCTTCTGTATACACCTACCGCTACGATACAGCGTTCGGAAACATTTACCAATCAACTTGATTCTATTTACCGGTATTCACCCAAAGCAGGACTTACCTATCTTTCCAATTCTTTTCAAACTACCAACTATAGTGAGCGCGAAAGTTATAATGTTAATAATAACCTGCTATACCGCAGAAAATTCCTCAAACCCGGCCGCACTTTAACACTGGGATTAAACAATAGCATTAATAACAGTGAAACAGATGGCCGTGTCCTTTCGCCCATCCTGTCTTATGACATGAGCGGGGATACCATCCAGCAAACCAGGCAGGATTTTATCAGTAACCTAAAAACGAAATCTACCAGCACTGTAGTAAGTTCTTCTTATACCGAACCCATCGGGCACAACAAGCTCATTGAATTGAACTATGCTTATACCAATAGCCACAGTACATCCGATAGAAAGGCTTTTGACCTGAACCCCACGAGTGGTAAGTATGAGGATGTTAACCTGGCACAGACCAACTATTTCGAGAATGACAATATAAAACACCGGACAGGGGCCAATTTCCGGGTCCAAACTACCAAGTACAACTTTCAGTTGGGCGGTGCTATGGAATTTTCTGAGCTCAACAGCCATACCATACGGCCGTTAACATCAAAAGACACGACCGTCAAACAAAGCTTTGTAAACTTTCAGCCCATTGCGCGCCTGAACTTTACGTTCTCCCGGACGAAGAACCTGCGCATCTCTTATATGGGCAGAACCAACCAGCCTACCGTTACCCAGTTGCAGGACGCACCCGACTTCTCCAACCTGTTGCAGGTAACCAATGGTAACCCCTTCCTGAAACAGGAGTACAACAACTTTGTGAATGTTAACTATAGCACTTTCAACGTGGCTACTTTCAGGTTCTTTTCTGCCAACCTGAACTTCAACAATACCAGCAACAAGATCGTGAACATGGTAGAAAACCTGCCCGACAAGTATAAAGAGATTGATACCGTTCCCGGCGCCCAGTACATCACGCCGGTTAACCTCAACGGCTCTTTCAGCACTTCTTCCTTTTTAACCCTGGGACTCCCCCTCAAAGGAAAGCTGAAAGGCAGTAACCTGAACTTTAACAGCAATGCTTCTTACAACCGTACTGCGGGTGTGCTCAATAAGAATAAATACTTTACCAATACACTGGCCATTACCCAAACTGCCGGCATCAACCTTGATATCAAGGGCCTCAATCTTGGTCTGAATGGCAGCTTCACCTATAACAACGTGGGCTATTCCGGCAATGTGACCTTCCAGGAGCAGAAGTATTATACGCAGGTGTATTCTGTAGACCTGAGCTATACCTTCCTGAAATCGCTGGTGTATTCTACTGACTTTGATTATACCATTACCACCGGCCGGGGCGAAGGCTATAACCAGAGCATTCCTTTATGGAACACCAGCCTGGCCATGCAGATCTTTAAAAAGAAGAATGGGGAGATCAAAGTATCGGTTAATGACCTGCTGAACCAGAACCAGAGCATTACCCGTACCGTGCAGGACAACTATATACAGGATTCCCGCTCCCTGGTGTTGAAACGCTATTTCATGCTCACTTTTACCTACAATCTTAACCGCTCCGGTGGTCCCAACCAGGGCGGACGTGGGGAAGGTGGTCCCAATATGCCGCGTCAGATCCAGCGTATGATGCGCAATTAAAAATTAAACGGGTCTAATCCCCGCCCTTCACAAAGCATAGCAGGCCTCCATAAGGAGGCTTTGTTATTTTATCCAAAAACAAAAACCCCCTGTTGTACACAGGGGGATCAGCACTTACAAGTTGTGGTTTCAGAGGTAAGTACTGAAAAAGTTAGCTATGCAAGGTGGAGCTTTTAGCCCACCCTGTAGTATAATAATGTTAGCGTTGGTGTAAACGGTACTTCGTAGGGGAATTAGTAATAGGCGACCGGCCTACCATTAAAATGCTCAGCAGGCTGCCAAAAAACCGTAAAATGTTGGAAGAAGGGCGGTACATGTCTTTACAAATCTTCGCCCGGTGCGTGTCATAATACATAGTGTTTTTTTGCATGGAATAGTGGATTTTAGAACAAAAGTTTAGGGTTGACCTACACTCAACGCCGCGTTTGTTCTTTTATTGTGTAACCCCCAAAAAAGTAGATTTCCTATTCCGGGAGCCGGGCAGATTGTCTATTTTTCGGCATTAAATCTGTTCTATGAAAAAGATCTGCCTGCTCCTGTGGCTAGCTGCCTGCAGCGCCCCCCTTTACGCGCAGGGAGTTTTCAGCACCAAAACCACCGCCGCCCTTCAGAAGGTCATTGAAGACTATCCCAACCGGTTTAAAAATATCATGGGCGACCGCCTTTCCGGACATACCCGGGCTACAGACTATAAGTCCCGCATTGAAATAGCCGGCGCCGTTAATTGCATCATTACCCAGTATACCGCCACGCCCCGGGACCAGTATAGCTGGAGCTGCGAACTGTTCCGGTCTGCCGATTTTGAGCAGGCCAAAACCAGCTTCCATGACCTCTATAACCAGATCTGTAACACGATTATAAAAATAGAGGGCGAAAAGCCGTTTATCCTCAACGGTAAATATGAGGCTCCTGACGGTGAAAAAAAGGTTACTACCATACGTTTTGGATTATTGCCTGCACCAGGCATTGTGCAACAACTGAAAGTAGAACTTACCCTGCATTACAACGATGGCTGGAAAGTCATACTCGTTGTGTACGACCAGGAACGCCAGTATGATCTGGCCGTTAATTAGTCCGGGCTTATTTATTAACCTTCATTAACATTAATGCAAGGCTGGTTAACCTGCTTTCATACGGAGTACTAATATTTTCGTAGGCAAATAAACCTTCGAAAATAAAACCGGTATGAAAAAGATCTACCTGCTTCTTGTCATTAGTCTTTGTACCCTCGTTACGCAGGCCCAGAAAAACGGGTCCATCAAAGGACTCCTGTATGATACCCTGGCCAAACAGCCGGTGGCTTCTGCTACGATCACGGTGCTGAAAAAGAAAGACTCCGCGCTGGTGACTTTTACTATGTCCGACAGCAAGGGCCGTTTTGAGATCACCGGCCTGGCCGACGGGGAATACCGGTTGCTCATCACCCATGTGAACTACCACGGCAGCAGTAAAAGCATTACCATCAATGAGGCCGCCAGGGATAAAGACCTGGGCAATGTGGTTATGCGCGATGCGGCGCAGGTGCTCGATGAAGTAGTGGTAACGGCAGAAGCACCACCGGTAACGCTTATTGGCGATACCGTGCAGTACAATGCCGGTTCTTTTAAAACGCCCCCCAATGCCAATGTGGAACAACTGCTGAAGAAAATGCCGGGTATACAGGTAGAAAAAGACGGCACCATCAAAGCACAAGGGCAGGAAGTAAAACGGGTAATGGTAGACGGGAAGGAGTTTTTTGGCACCGATCCTAAAATAGCCACCAGGAACCTGCCTTCCGATGCAGTAGATAAGGTACAGGTATACGACAGGACCAGTGATGCCGCCCAGCTCACGGGCTTCGATGATGGCAACAGCGAAAAGACCATCAACCTCAAACTAAAAAAAGATAAAAAGAAGGGCCTGTTTGGTAAAGCTTCCATAGGTGGTGGCACGGAAGGCCGCTATGAAGGGCGCTTTAATGTAAACTCCTTCAAAGGAGCCCGCCAGTTGTCGGTCATCGGCCTGGGCAATAATACCAATGCCGAAGGCTTCTCTTTTATGGACATGCTCAGCTTTTCCGGTAGTGGCGGCAATGTGACCCGCAGCGGCAATGCCATCAGCATCACCAGTACTGATCCTTCCGTCGCCGGATTTGCCGGTGGCAATAACAACAACAGTATCCGTACCATCTGGGGCGGAGGTATCAACTACAACAATATCATTGGCAACAATACCGATTTTACCAGCAACTATTTTTACAACCGCTATAGCCCCAGGATAGAAAAAGAAGTAAGGCAACAGAACTTCCTGCCCGATGGGTCAACGCTCGACCGGGTGTCGAACAGCCTCACCAACAATATCAACAACAGCCATAAGCTCAACCTCAGTGCCGATATAAAACTGGACTCCTTCCACTCCATCAAAATATCACCTTCGTTCGGGTACCAGTCAACGGATAATAGCAACTACAGCGAATATGAAACCCGCCGGCAGAACAATTCGCTTACCAACCAGGGTTTCACTAATACACAGTCTGCCAGCGATGGCTATAACTTCCGGAATGATATCTTATTCCGCAAAAGGTTCCGTACCAAGGGAAGAACGTTCTCCCTCAGCCTGCAAACGAACCTCAATGCCAGCGACGGGGAAGGGACGCAGCTATCGGTCAATAAATTCTTCAATCCCGATGGCAGCCCGCTCAGCACCGATTCCATTGATCAGCGCAACAGCAATGCCAGCGACCTTCGCAGTTATAATGTGAGGGCAGTATACACAGAGCCTGTGGTTAAAAACTCGCTGCTGGAATTCAGCGTGAGCAATAGCCTCAGCAAAAGTACTTCGGAGAAGACCACCTGGGATTATAATAAAGTAAACGGAAAATATGATGAAGTCAATGAGGAGCTTACCAATAATTATGAGAATACCTACGGCTATACCAATGCCGGGATCAGGTGGCGCAGCCAGTTCAAAAAATGGAACTTTGCAGTAGGGGCCAACTGGCAAAAGGCCAACCTGGAAGGCACCATCATTGCCGGCACCAAGGATAGCCTCATTAGTCAAACCTTTTACAATATTCTGCCCACGGCCCGCTTCCAGTATAATTTCACCCGATTCAAAAATCTGCAGATCAACTACAATGCTTCTACCAATCAGCCATCCATGACACAGTTGTCGCCGGTGCCCGATATCAGCAACCCGCTCAACATCAGGGATGGTAATCCCGATCTGCAACAGGAATACACCCATATGGCCACCATCAACTTCATGTCGGTAAATCCTTTTAAGAACAAAAACCTGTTTGCTTTCTTCAACATACGGCATACCAACAACAAGATCGTTAATTATGATACCATCAATGCGTTGGGGGTTAAACGTTCCCGCCCGGTGAATGTAGATGGTGTGTACAATATCTCAGGTTCTGTAAGCGTGGGGCTGCCGGTGCGTTTCCTGAAGGGAACCGTCAACATTGCCTCCAACCTTGGCTATGACAAGAACAAGCAATTTGTCAATAGTGTAGGCAATACCATCAAAACCCTTACCCTGGGGCCTGTATTACGTCTTGATATGAGCCCCACCGATAAATTTGATGTTTCGATCAATGCAGGGATCAATTACAACAAGAGCAAATATTCCCTGCAAACAAATATGGATGCAGAATACTTCTCCCAGAATTATGGCGCTGATGTAAACTGGCAGTTGCCGGCGAGCTTTTACTTTAGCACTGAATTTACCTATACTATCAACAACAGGCTGACGGATGGCTTTAACCTGCGGGTGCCCTTATGGAATGCTTCCATCAGCAAACAATTCCTGCGGTATAACCGCGGTGAACTGAAACTGTCTGCTTTCGACCTGCTCAATGAAAATGTAAACGTGAGCCGCAGCAGTAACCAGAGCTATATTGAGGACAGCCGCATTAAAACCTTACAACGTTATTTCATGCTCAGCTTCACTTACAGCCTCAGCAAAATGGGCCTGGGTCCTGCTGGAGGAGGAGGTGGCCCCATACGGATCATGAGATAGCGCTCACTAAAAAATGAGCAGTCTTCCGCTCCATGGGTGGGCCTTATTTTTTGCCATCTAGCCAAACAGTAATATTTTTGAAATACTTATTGCATCGGGGTGTCCCGCAGCCACACTGCGGGACTGAGATTATACCCGGGAACCTGATCTGGTTAATGCCAGCGGAGGAAATGCAAATGGGCCCGGCGAATATTTTATTAAAATATAAGTGAGCCACATTTCCTGCGCGGGAAATGTGGCTTTTGTTTTTTTAAAATATTACGACATGGAAATACAACAACTTACCAATAACCTCACCAACTGGCAGGGCCGGAAGGAATGGTTTTTCAACCGGGAACATACAGATACTTACGAGCAATGGTACGAGGGGCGTTACAAGCGTGCCGAAGTATGGCAGAAAAAAGTGGTGGGCGGACTTATTAAAAAAGACAGCCGGGTAAAAACCCTCCTGGAATTTGGATGCGGCACTACCCGCTTTACCCGCTGGTGGCATACCATCGGCATTGAGGCTACCGGAGGCGATATTTCTCCCTTTATGCTGGGCCAGGGCGTGCATTTGTTTCAGGGCGACCTGGTGCTGGCCGATTCTCATTATATGCCCTTCAAAGACCACACTTTCGATGCACTTGCTTTTATCACTACGTTTGAATACTACCGCGATCCTGTACAGGTGATCCGGGAAGCTGCCCGCGTAGGCCGCTATGGAATTGTTTTTGGCATGATGAACCGCAACTCGCCCAAAGTATTGCGGAGAAGGGTACAGCAGTTGTTTGGCAAAAATCCTTTCTATGTGACTGCCACCTTCTATACGCCTGCAAAGCTGATCAGCCTTATCCACCAGGCATTGGAAGGCAGGGATTACAGCATAGAATGGACCTGTACCGGCCTGCCCAAATGGTTCCCTGCCCAGCAATGGAGCCTGCCTTATGGCGATTTCTTTGGCCTGCACGTAAAATTCAACGACCAGTTATGAGCAGTTTTACCGGCAGCGGAAAAATACAGGATGCTTTCTTCAGGAATACCATCTACCCGTTTTGCGGCGCAGACCGGCAGGAAGTAACAGCCGGCCCGCAGTATGGGGTGGATGTGGCCGTTATCAACCTGCCCAATGGGATGGACATGGCCTTAACCAGCGATCCGCTTTCTTTAATACTGCGCCTTGGCCTGCGGGAATCTGCCTGGCTTTCGGTTCACCTCATGGCCAATGATATGGCCACTACCGGTGTGGCGCCCATGTATGCACAACTGGTGTTCAACCTGCCGGAACAAACCACCGGCCTGCAGTTTGAAGAATACTGGCAACACATACACCGGTTTTGCAGCGATATTAAGGTTGCCATTACCGGCGGGCATACCGGTAAAGCCGAAGGACAACAATCAACCATGGCGGGTGGTGGCACCATGATTGCCATTGCGCCGGCCAATACCTTTTTATTAAGCAGTCAGGCGCAACCGGGCGATGTAATCATCATTACCGAAGAAGCTGCCCTGCTGGCAACCTCCATACTGGCACTTAGTTTTCCGGAAACCGTAAAAAATAAATGCGGCCATGAACACTATCAGGCCGCCTGTGGGCTGTTTTACAAAACCAGTTCCCTGCAGGCCGGGCTAGCAGCCGTGGATAGTGGACCAGACAAGCAGGTTACTGCCATGCACGATGTTACAGAAGGCGGTCTGTTGGGCGCCTTGTATGAACTGGCTACGGCCGCCGGGTGCGGAGCCGTGATAGAGGTAAATCAACTGCCGGTAGGAGAAACCCAGCAGGCCATTTGTGATCTCTTTCATATTAACCCGCTTTTTTGTGTAGGCGCCGGTTCCATGATCATCACTGTACGGCCCGATGCATCCCGCCAGGTAGTACAACGGTTGCAGGAGAAAGGCATCAGGGCTACCGTGGCAGGTAGCATAACAGAAAAAGAAAAAGGGATCATCATCCGGCAGGATGGCCGGCAAACAAAGCTGCTGCATCCCGGCGCTGACCCCTACTGGGCGGCATTTTTCACGGCTCTAAAAGACGGGTGGCAATAAAATCATGCGCAATCATACAAGAGCTATACGGGGAGGGCTGTACCTCGTTATTGATCCTGCAAAGGGATGGGAGAAGGTATTGCCCGCAGTACAACAGGCCATTGCCGGAGGTATTGATATTATCCAGGTGTGGAATCATTGGCACCCGGAACAGCAGAAGACTGCGTTCATAGAAAAGATATGCCGTGCCGCACATCCTTATCATATCCCGGTACTGATGAATGAAGACTGGCAATTAATGAACGACACTTCCCTCGACGGCGTTCACTTTGATGAGATACCGGCCAGTATAGATGCTATCAGGCAGCAGGTACAGCGCCCCTTTTGGGGCGGTATTACCTGTGGTAATGACCTGCAAAAAGTACAATGGGCTGTTGACAACCGGCTGGATTATATTTCCTTTTGTTCCATGTTCCCCTCCGCTACAGCCAACAGTTGCGAACTGGTGAAAATAGAAACGGTACAGGCGGCCCGCGCCTTAACCAACATGCCCATTTTCCTGGCAGGAGGCATCACTCCCGACAACCTTAGCCTCTTTGAGGGGACCGGCATGAATGGCGTAGCGGTCATATCCGGTATTATGAATGCAGAAGACCCGCAGCAAAAAACACATTCTTACAAACAGGCCCTTCATCACATACAACAAAAAACACCATGAAACCATCACTCATAAACAAGCTGGCCTGCCCGCTGGACAAGCAGGACCTTACGTTGAAAACCTTTTTAAAAGATACGGAAGGCAACATTATAGAAGGCATGCTGTATTGCCAGCATTGTGGGCGCGATTATCCCATCATCTATGGGCTGCCCATCCTTTCACCCGATGAATACCGGGAATTTGGCCTCGAAAAAAGCATTACCAACCACTGGCCCAAAGAATTACCGGGTTAAGCCCTGCTTCGGGTCTCGTTCGGATCTTCTTTTAATTGCCCATTCTCCTGATCATGGGCCGGCCGCCACCATTGCGCTGCATATCCTGCATCAGTTTATCCTGCTCTTCCCGGAATTCCTGCTGGGTGATCTTTTTACCGCCTTTAGGTTCCTTAATAGCGGCTGCATCTATTTTGGGCGATAATTCAAGGGCTTTATAAACCGTCCGGCCATTATTGATGTCTATGGCGAGGATCAGTCCGGGTAATTGTCCCTGTATCTCCGGGCCGGCAGCTACCGGTATGGCGGGCGTGAACCAGGCAGTAAAATTGGCTGTATCAGGCACTACCTCCCGCTTCACCTGTCCATTCACCACACTGGGCTGCATCCTGGTGCCAATGCGTTGCGCAATGGCCTGCTGGCAGGAATAGCCTAAAATGGTCCTGGTTTCCCCGGTGAGTTTCCAGTTCAGCTTATTGACGGAGTCGGTCACAAGGAACTTTTTGGTACCCAGCTCCCGCGACTCAACAATGGTGCCTTTGCCAAGATCGGTGAAAGTAACATCATCCGCTCCGGGTCCTACCATACGAAACTGGACCCTTCTTCCTCCATCTTCGGAAGCAAATGTCTGGTCATCGGCCTCTTCCGGTGGCAACTGCTTGCGCAGGGATTGATTGTTGGCAAACAATACTTCTATCTTGTCGGTCCTGGTGCGGGGTATCTGGCGTTGCATCTCTTCCGGCATGCCTGCCATTCTGAACTGGATTTCCGAGGTGCGTTCATAAATGATCTTTCCTTCGGTTTGCTGGGCGGCAGCTACCTGCATGCATAAGGCGGCCACTGCGACTATTCCTATTTTTTTCATATCCTGGTTGATTTTGTACCAAAGCTATAACAGGCCTTTGGGCAGGCAGGTTAACGCACCTTGCTTTAATGTTAATTAAGGTTAAAGCGCAGCAACCTTAAAAAATCAATCACCTACTTTTGTAACACAATGGCTGCACGAAAAGTACAAATCTCTGTATCATCCATCTCGGTAGTACTCATGCTGCTGGCCATTCTGGCCATTGTTGTATTCCAGGGATACTGGTTGCGCAAGAATTACAGGGATGAGCTGGAGAACCTGCACATACGCACCAACGTATTGTTCAGCGAAACAGCGCAGCAATACCAGATAGAAAAACTACAGCTGGATACCAATTTTAAGATCCGCCTGCCAGCCCATGAACCGGGCATGAACGCTGCTTACCAAACATTCAGGCGCTCCGATTCCGGGACCCGGAAACAAAGACTGGGCTCTGTAATTGTTTCCCTCAATAAAACTTTCAGGACTTTTCGCGACGATGATAGTATACACGGACGGATTGACTCATTGCACATTGTAGGACCTCCCGGGGGCATAATGAAAATGGCCCGTCCCAACCAACGTGTGATGCAGTTTCTACAAGGGCTGGAAAATCCGAAGGATTCATTAACGGTGAAAGAAGTGGCTGATCGTTATGCCCAGGCATTGAAGCGGGAAAATATAGACATTGCTTTTGCCGTCGTACGTGGTCCGGCAGAACCGTTCGATGAAAGGATGCCGCCTGATTTTGGAACAGACAATATCATCACCCTGGGATTTGCCTATGCCTATTCCTTTTCATTGGAGTTGGAAGGTACCATCCCCTATGTACTTAAAAAGTTAACGCCGCAAATACTGGTATCGTTGCTGCTGGTAGGCCTTACCATTTTTTCTTTTGTGCTGATGTACCGCAACCTGCGGCGGCAACGAAAGCTTACCCGCCTTAAAAATGACTTCATCAGCAATATTACCCATGAGCTCAAAACGCCCATTGCTACGGTGAGTGTTGCTATTGAAGCCCTCCGCAACTTCAATGCCCTGCACGATCCGCAGCGTACAGAAGAATACCTCGATATCTCGGCCAACGAATTACAACGGTTGTCCCTGCTGGTGGATAAGGTGCTAAAACTCTCTATGTTTGAAAAACAGCAGATCGAACTAAAGGAAGAAACATTCGATTTTAAAGAGCTGGTGGAAGAAGTGGTGGCCTCCATGCGCCTGCAGTTTGAAAAATACAAAGCGGCTGTGAACATACAATTGCAGGGAGAGAATTTTACCATTACTGCCGACCGTATGCACATTACCAGCGTTATTTTCAATTTGCTCGATAATGCCCTTAAATACAGCAAAACCCATCTGGCCATACAGATTGACCTGACCTCATTGCCCCAATTCATCGAAATGAGTATTACCGATAACGGCATTGGCATATCTTCCGAATACCAGAAAAAGATCTTCGATAAATTCTTCCGTGTACCCACCGGCGATACCCACAATGTAAAAGGGTATGGGCTGGGGCTTAGCTATGTAGCCTACATCATGGACCGTCATAAAGGCATTATTAGTGTGGAAAGCCAGCCTGGTATTGGCACCCGCTTCACGACCAAACTCCCCAAAACACCATGAGCAAAACCAAAATATTATATGTAGAGGATGAGACCTTCCTTGGGAAGATTGTGAAGGAAAGCCTCGAAAGCCGGGGGTTTGAGGTGGTGATGGAAAGTGACGGGGCAGAAGTATTACAAACCTTTAAGCGCATCAACCCTCAGGTGTGTGTGCTGGATGTGATGTTGCCCAATAAAGACGGCTTCACCATTGCAGGGGAGATACGGGCCATAGATGAAAAAGTGCCTATTATTTTCCTGACGGCAAAAACACAGACGGATGACCTGGTGAAAGGGTTTTCTACAGGCGGGAATGATTATATCCGCAAACCGTTTAGCATGGAAGAACTGATCGTGCGCATTGACAATGCACTGCGTTACCGGCATAATGGCAAGCCCGCCGGCGCCACACAGGATGAAGTGAAAATGGGTAAGTTCCAGTTTCATCTTACCCGTCAAACGCTGATAGTAGGCAAGGAAGAACGTAAGCTGTCGTTCCGGGAAAGTGAATTGCTGAAACTCTTATACGAGAACCGCGATAAAATCATTGACCGCAAGGATATTCTTACCCTGCTTTGGGGCAATGACTCTTTTTTTAATTCCCGCAACCTCGATGTGTATATTGCCAAGTTGCGTGGCTACCTCAGGGATGATGAATCCCTCGAGATCATTACCATCAAAGGAGTTGGCTACCGTTTTATCATTGCATAACAGTGCTGGGCTTTCTCAGCCGCTGCCATACCCACATAATGGTAAAGCTGGGAATGAAGTCGGTAAAAGGAAGTATTTCTTCTGCGAAGTTGAACAGTCCGCCAAAGGCACCCTTCCATCCGCCAAAGAGGCGATAGAAGATGATGGCAGAAACTGGTGCCCATACAATATCTCCCAGCTCAGCCAGGCCCGGGATGGCGTAGGTGGCATAACCAATGATATCCATCAGGATACATATTAGTAAAGAAGGTTGGGAAACAGTTTTGTTCATGGAGCGTGCTATTAAATTACCGTCAAGACGATAATTTGCCAGCGATAGTTGTATGGAATTACACCAATAATGTCCTGTTCTTCAGTACGCCAACGATCTCTTCAATACGGAATGGTTTGGAAACATAATCATCCATGCCGGCAGCGAGGCATTTCTCGCGGTCGCCCTGCATGGCATCGGCGGTGAGGGCTATAATGGGAAGGTGCCGGTAAGGTTCTCCCATCTGGCGGATAAAACGGGTAGTGGTGTAGCCATCCATCTCCGGCATATTGACATCCATAAAAATAAGTACCGGATCATAGTGGGGCAATATTTCCAGTGCTTCCTTACCATTGTTGGCGCGGATCACTTCAAAGCCCATCTTCCGCAATACCTCTGTGATCAGCATCATATTAATGGGATCATCCTCTACCACCAGGATGGAAGCAGCTTCTGTAATGTGCTCAATGTTGACAACAGACAGGGCCGGTTTGTTTAATTCATTATCCGGCATGAACATCGCGCTCAGCATAGCATACAGCTCATACATTTTTACCGGTTTGGTAAGCATCTGCCGGATACCCAGTTTATCGGCTTCATGTTGGAACAGGTTCTTTTCCAGCGATGATAACATCAGTACGGTAGGTTGTTCCAGGCCGGTATGTTGCTGCCGCAGCTCGTTCACCAGTTGCATGCCATCCATTTCCGGCATGTGGTGATCGGTAATAATGAGGTCCAGCGGCTCTCCTGTTTTTTGTATGCGTTCCAGTATCATCAGCGCTTCCCGGCCGCTGCCGGCTACCTCGCAGGGAATGCTGAAATAGCGGAATATCTCCTGCATCAGCCAGCGGTTGGTGCTATTATCATCTACTACCAGCACTTTGCGTAAGGGCGGTTTGTGCGCGGCCGCTATCTCTACATGATCTTTCATCACTTCGAGGGGAAGGTGAAGGGTAAACGTGCTGCCCCTTCCGGGTTCACTATTCACCGTAAGCGCGCCCTGCATCAGTTCGGCAAGGCTCTTTGAAATGGTGAGGCCAAGGCCCGTGCCACCGTATTTGCGGGTAGTGGAGGAATCGGCCTGTGTAAAACTCTCGAAGATCTTGCGGAGCTTTTTGGGCGATATGCCAATGCCTGTATCACGTACGGAAAGCTCTATATCCAGGAATGGTTTGTTGTTCTTTTGATAAATGCCGCCGGCTTTTACTACTGAAATAAGGATCTCTCCCTGGGGGGTGAACTTAATGGCATTGCCCAGCAGGTTGACCAGTACCTGCCTGATGCGCACCGGATCGCCGCCAAACTGAACAGGTAGTTCCGGATCAATATGGCATATCAGCTCCAGGTTCTTCTCAAAAGCTTTCACCATCAGGATATCTACTGTTTCTTCTACCAGCTCATCCAGCCGGAAAGGTGTATGGTCTATCTTTAATTTGCCTGCTTCCAGCTTGGAGAAATCAAGGATATCATTGATAATATCCAGCAGGCCATTGGCCGATTTTTTTACGTTGTTCAGGTAATCCCTTTGCGTGCGTTGCAGATCGGTGGTAAGCACCAGGTCGGTAAAACCAATAATACCATTCATCGGTGTGCGCAGCTCATGGCTCATATTGGCCATGAACTCGCTCTTGGCCAGGCTGGCCGATTCGGCAATGTCCTTGGCCTGTACCAGTTCCTGTTCCATCTGCTTGCGTTCAATGGCCGCTGCAAGGGTGGCCGCGAAGGATTGTAAAATAGAAAACTCCGTGATCGTCCAATCGCGCTCTTCCATATCGCTGAAACCTACAATACCCCAGAACTGGTGTAAAGTGAAAATGGGAATGATGGCTACCGACTTTACCTGCATCTTCTCAAAATAGGCGCGGTCTCCATCTTCTTCAATATTTTTTACATAACCGCAGTACAGCTCTTCTTTCATCAGGGTCCTGGTGATGGTATTTTCCTCGTGCATGCGTATGTGCTGGTAGGCGGGATCTTTGTGCACCAGTTCACCGGTGGCATTGTCCCAATGCAGTAACTGGTTGGAGTACCATTTATCTTCCCGGGCGTCGTAATCATTCTTATACACGTTCACCTGGTTTACCTGCAGTTTGATGCCCAGCAATTGGATAGCTTCCCCAATAGCTTCTTCGAGGTGGTTGTTACTGATGAGCTGGTGGGTGGCTTCGGCCATGGCCTGCAGCAACTGGTCCTTATGCAGTAAACGGTCTTCTGCTTTTTTCTGTTCGGTGATGTTGTGGGCAAAACCCAGCACGCCCCATACGGCGCCATCGGAATCGCGCAGCGGTACTTTCACCGTTGTCATTACCTGTGCTTTTCCATTGATGGAAGAGGGCTCTTCCTGTATGAATTTTGCCTTGCCCGATTTTATTACCTCATTGTCATCGCTCCAGAATCCACGGATATTATTGCCGGCATCGCCCTTTACCAGTTCTTCCGGGAATCCTACTTCCAGTTCGTCCTTGCCAATAAAATCCTGCGGCCTCCGGTGCATGGAATCTGCAAAAGCCTGGTTCACCAGCAGGAAGCGGTGGCCAAGGTCTTTAATGAAGATCCAGTCAGGTGTAGAGTTGATCACGGTACGCAGCAGCTCTTCTGATTGTTTTACCTCTGCCAGTAATTGCTCCCGTTCCGCTTCCGACCGCTTGCGTTCTGTAATATTCCGGGAAGTACAGATCAGCCGCGTTACCTCGCCCATTTCACGTACCGGCTTAATGATGGTTTCCAGCCAAACGTAATCATTTGTTTTGGTGCGCATCCTGTAGCGCAGGGTAAGATTTTCCACGTCGGAGAGCGACGGACTGTCTTCCTGCTGCAGGAATTTATACACGTCATCGGGATGAACATAGTCCATCACCGATTGCCCCTGCACTTCTTCCGGCGAAAAGCCCAGTGTCTTTTGCACCGAAGGCGATACGTACAGCAATATACCATCAAGCTGGTTAACGGTAATAATGTCTTCCGAATGCTCTGCCAGCAAGCGGAACTGTTGTTCGCTATGTTGTAATGCCTGCTCTGCTTCTTTCTGAGTGGTGATATCCTGTGCTATGCCAAATCCGCTGGTGGCATCCACCATTTTGCCACGGATATAAAGGTGACGGATATTTCCCTTGCGGGTAATGATCTGGCAACTGAAATTGGTCTCGTAGTCGTGGTTATACTTATTATGGATGGAATTGGTGAGCTCACGGATCATCTGGTTATGATCTTCCGGCAACACATATTCCTGCATAAACTGTTCAAACGAGATGGTCATCTCTTCCTGCTCATCTTGTTCCAGCAGGCTGGTGAATTCCTTACTGATGGTCATTTCCTGCGAAAAGAAATCCAGCTTCCAGCTACCCATCCGCGCGTAGGTCATGGCGTAGGAAGAAGTGCGGATGGCTTCTTCTTTCAGTTGCTCGGCCATCACCTTATCGGTAACATTGATGCCAATACCCTGTATTTCCAATACCCCCTTCTCATTCTGTAGCGCTATAAATTCCCATTCTGTCCACTGGAATATCTTGGTACCCTGTATGGGTTTACGGATAAGCAACTTGTGTACTTTGCCGGGGTTTTTCCAGCATTCCTCGGCCATCTGCTGGCAACGGTACAGGTCTTTGGGGTAGATCGTATTGTAATAGGGTTCTCCCATCAGGAACTTTTCGTTGTAGCCGAAAGTGTCCAGGAAACGGGGGTTGGCATACGCAAAGTTGCCATCATTGTCAATGCGGATAACGTAATTCGTTTGTGAGTTGAGAATAGAAGAGAAATAGGTTTTCTCTTTCTGCAGCTCATTTTTTGCCACCTGCAGTTCTTCATAATTCCGCTGATTGCTGCGGAACAAAGGTTCCAATATGAGGAATACAAGGCATAGAAAGGCGATAATGAGAGAAATAAACTTGCCGGTGTTGATAGTTGCAGCGAGGTAGTAATCCGCAAAATTGAGCAACAGCACTGTTGCCAACAGCACCATAATGATACGAATCAATTTGCGGAACGGATTCTTCATGGTTTGAATAGGATATTCGACGGATTAAATAACTGCAAAACAATGCTTTCTATTGAATATGCAGGTGCTTTTTTTTAATATAATAAGTATTTACCCTGAAATAGTTGACTTAAATCACCTGTCGCTGCCATCCTGAGCTTGTCGAAGGGTGCTTTGAAGGCGGCTTCGACAGCGTTTATCCCGCTTTGCGGGACTCAGCCTGACAAACTATCTCAGAAGCTGACCCCGCTTTGAATACGGTTCAGCAGCAGGTTATAACAGTTCCGGATCAGCTGGTCGGCAATCTGGTTGCGAGTGGGTGGCCGGTCGTCGAACCGGTTATTGATCAGGGCCCAGTCGGCTTGTGTCAAAGCCCGCTGATCGCCTTTATAGGTGGCTCTTTCCTGCCGCCATACATAGTTGTCCGGGAAATTATCAAAGAGAATATTGCGCCCGGTGGCCCAATCGTAAATGCGGCATTCCAGCGAAGCATTGCTTTTCAGGATGCGCCGGCTAACGTACACGGTGGCATATACGGTCGTGTATACAGGTTTGGGCGGGTTGCTTTTGGTACTTCCTGTTTGTACCTGCGCCGAACGCTGGATGGTGTAGTTATCGGAAGAGACGGGCCCGATGAAAATGCGGGTAAAGTTGAGGACTACCACCCGGTCGGGGCGTATATTTTGTCCGCGGGCCTCCCAGTCGGTAAAAAAACGCACATGCCGGAACGAGCCGGTATTCAGGTCGCGCACCATTTGCTGCTGCAGCCAGTCATTGGTAAAGCCCCAGTAGCTAAATCCATAACGGTCGTACTGTACCGGGTTCACCATCACCCGGATCATACTGGCAGCTTCCGCTTGCTGCAACAGGTTTCTCACATCTTTAAAGCCGGGCACTGCCTGGTTGGCCTTGCTGAAATAGTCGTAAGCCTGCTGCGCATACTGGCGGTTATTGTAATTCAGGTACTCCAGGCCCTGGTTATAATATTCGTTGGCGGCTTTTTCTTTGGCGCTGTTAATGGCTGCGGTGGGATCTTTGATAGTGGGCAGGGCCTGGCTGGCTGTAGGCGAGGCTTTGATGGCCTGGTACATTTGCAGCAGTACCTCGCGTTCTTTGGCAATCTCCATCCAGCGATCGCCCAGGTGGCCACTGTTCTTATTGGCAGTAATGATCTCTTTCCGTTTTTCCAGTGCCGCTTCATAAGCTGCCGGCAGCATATCTGCCGCCTGCTTGTCATGGGCATTCTTGTTGAGCCTTTCAATCAGCTCAAAGACTGTCTTGTCTTCAAAAGTATAACGGTTGGAAAGCCTGTTACCCGAACCGCAGGCAAACAGGAACAGCAGGAGAATCCCATAAATAAGGCGGGTGGTCATGGTAAAAGTTTTACGCCACCATTGGCCTTAACCAGGATATGAAGATAATCAATAATTTGTCACCCTGAGCTTGTCGAAGGGGGCTTCGACAGGCTCAGCCTGACATTAATTATTATTAATAATCTATTACCTGCTCTTCGATCATCTCCGGTAACTGGCGGAACTCATATTGTTGATTGCGGAGCTGGGGTTCAAAACCGGCTTCGCGAATGGCCTGCTGGATACTCTTATAGGTAAAGCGGTGCGGCGCCCCGGCGGCGCTCACCACATTTTCTTCCAGCATAATGCTGCCAAAATCATTGGCGCCGCCATGCAGGCAGATCTGGGCCGTTTGTTTACCTACCGTAAGCCAGGAAGCCTGGATATTCTTTACGTTGGGCAGCATGATGCGGCTGATGGCGATCATGCGGATGTATTCATCGGCTGTAGTAAGATTGTGTACGCCACGGATGCGGGTAAGCAGGGTATCCACATCCTGGAAGGTCCAGGGGATGAAGGCGAGGAAGCCTTTGGCGGTTTCCGGCTTACGGCTTTGTACTTCCCTGATCTTCACCAGGTGCTCAAACCGTTCCCGCACCGTTTCCACATGGCCAAACATCATGGTGGCCGACGTGGTAATATCCAGCTTATGCGCCTCATGCATTATATCGAGCCATTCCTGGGAGCCGCATTTCCCTTTCGAGATCAGCCGGCGCACCCTGTCCACCAGTATTTCTGCTCCGGCGCCGGGCAGGCTGTCCATGCCTGCTTCTTTCAGGGCCGTCAATACTTCCCGGTGGGTTGATTTTTCCAGTTTGGTAATATGGGCTACCTCGGGAGGCCCGAGAGTGTGTAATTTGAGCGTGGGATACAGGGATTTCAACTGGCGAAATAGGTCTACATAGAACTGTAATCCCAGTTTGGGATGGTGGCCTCCCTGTAATAATAACTGGTCGCCGCCCCAACGGATGGTTTGCTCTATCTTCTTCTTGTAGGTCTCTATATCGGTAATATATGCTTCCGCATGACCGGGTATCCGGTAGAAATTGCAGAATTTACAGTTGGCAGTGCAAACATTGGTGGTATTTACATTGCGGTCTATCTGCCAGGTCACTTTATTGTAAGGCACCTGCTTCTTCCTCAATTCATTGGCTACATACATCAGTTCTGTCAGGGGTGCTTCCTCAAATAATTGCATGCCTTCCTCAATGCTCAGGAATTCAAATTGCAGGGCTTTCGAGTAGAGATCGTCTGTTTTCATAACAACATAGTAAAGAACAAAAGTACTAAAGGATAGGTTTTGCCCATAATGAGTATTTTTTATTTCACCGGTCACTTCTTTTCTTGTAAAAACAATTAACTTAAACCGTAATCCGGGTAAGCGTTGTTCGTCAGGTGAAACCGGTAGCTCACAGACAAAATCCAATGCTTACGGGAGAAAATTGTAAAATAGCCCATGCGATTGCGTACCATTACTCTGTTCCTGCTTATAACGGTTCCTGCCTGGCTGCCTGCGCAGGAGTTATTTGTGCCTGCGCCCGCCCAGCGCATTACCAGTTTTTCTTTCCGGATGCTTACAGGAGGCATTATTACCCTGAAAGCCAAGGTGAGCCAGTTTCCGGATTCGCTCAATTTTGTACTGGATACTGGTAGTGGCGGTATTTCACTCGATTCGACCACGGCTGCCCATATTAAGATTCAAACGGTTCCCAGCGATCGTACCATACGGGGTATAGCGGGCTCCATGGTGGTGCGGTATGCTTATAACCATACCCTGCACCTGCCCGGGCTATCGGTAGACAGCCTTAATTTTCATATTAATGATTATGATATCCTCACCAGCGCCTATGGTGAAAAAATTGATGGTATCATCGGCTTCAGCTTTCTTTCCCGCTACATTGTGAAAATAGATTACGACAGCTCTAAGATCCATGTGTTTACCAGAGGATCTATCAAATACCCGCGGGGCGGGTTTATGCTGCGGCCCCAGATCAGCTTTATACCCAATTTCGGCAGCACCATACGGGATGCCCGTACTGTCAGCGGCCGTTTTTACTTTGATACCGGCGCAGGCATGTGCCTTTTATTATCTACTGATTTTGTGAATGACAGCGCCTTTATAGGCAAGCGACGTAAATGGTATGCTACCCAGGCCGAAGGGTTGGGGGGTAAGGCTGCCATGAAACAGGGCGTGGTAAAACAACTGCGCTTTGGCCCCTATAAGTTCAGGAATGTACCTACCTATATTTTTGATGATGAATACGGTATTACGCAATACCCGGCCCTGGGTGGCCTTATTGGTAATGACCTGCTCCGCAGGTTTAACCTCACACTCAATTACGAGCGTTCGGAGATCTATATGATGCCCAACACCCACTTTAAGGATGCCTTTGATTATTCCTATACCGGCTTGGGCATGTATGTGGTAGAGGGGGAGATCATGGTGGTGGATGTAATGGCTGGTTCTCCTGCAGAAGCGGCCGGCTTTAAACCCGATGATATCATTGTGGCGGTACAGAATAACTTCAGCAAAAACATCCAGGCCTATAAAAACCTGATGCAAACGCCCGGCGAAAAGCTGAAGATACTTGTACTCAGGGAATCCGGTCCGGTGGTACTGACGCTGAAAGTGAAAAATATCCTCACCGGCAGGTAACAAAAGATAGCTCATAATGAATTGATTAGCTCCTTTTCCGGTGGTTTTTGAACATTATCCCCCAACTTGTCGTTAATTTGCTGTCCCCTCTCCCCAAAAGAGGAAAAATCCATGATACAGTTTGAAAAGTTTACGTTGTCTAATGGCTTGCGCGTAGTGGTACATGAAGATCCGGCCACCCCGATGGCTGTTGTTAATATAATGTATGACGTTGGCGCCCGCGATGAAGATCCCGCTAAAACAGGCTTTGCCCATTTGTTTGAGCACCTCATGTTTGGTGGCTCGGTCAATATAGAGGATTTTGAAACGCCCCTGCAGATGGCCGGTGGTGAGAACAATGCCTATACGACCAACGATGTTACCAATTATTATGTGACGTTGCCTGCCGAGAACCTGGAAACGGCTCTCTGGCTGGAAAGTGACCGCCTGCTCTCCCTGGCATTCGATGAAAAGAGCCTGGAAGTGCAGCGCAAAGTAGTATCGGAAGAGTTTAAGGAGCATTATATCAACAAGCCTTATGGCGATGTGTGGTTCAAGCTCCGTGAAATGGCCTATCCTACCCATCCTTACCGCTGGATGACCATCGGCAAGGAATTGTCGCATATTGAAAATGCTACCCTGGACGATGTAAAGCAGTTTTTCTTTAAACATTACCGTCCGGTCAATGCCATCCTGGTAGTGGGCGGCAATATAAAAACGGCTGAAGTAAAGAAGCTGGTGGAGAAGTGGTTTGGCGATATTCCGGCCGGTGAAAAATATGTGCGCGCCATTCCGGATGAGCTGCCCCAGACAGCTCCGCGCCGTATGGAGGTAAAAGCCGATGTGCCCCTCGATGCTTTGTACAAATGCTGGCATATGGACAGCCGTATGGACCATGGCTATTATGTAGCCGATCTTATTACCGAAGTGCTCGGTGGCGGTGGTTCTTCCAGGTTGTTCCAGTCGTTGGTAAAGGAGAAAAAGCTTTTCAGCCATATAGAGTGCTATCATTTTGGCTCTGTAGATAAGGGCCTGGTAGCTATTGAAGGCAAGCTGGTAAAAGGGGTTAAGATGGAAGAGGCTGAAAAGGCGGTGGATGCAGAACTGGAAAAGCTCAAGAATGAAGGCATCAGTGAAAAGGAACTTACCAAGGTCAAGAATAAAACAGAGTCGGCCATTGCTTTTGAAGACATGAGTGTGATGACCCGTGCCAATAACCTGGCCTTTTATGAATTGCTGGGCGATGCATCCCTCTTTAATACAGACCGTGAAAAGTATTTTGCCGTAACCCGTGAAGATATCCTGCAATACAGCCGGAAGATCTTTGATGTGAACAATTCCAATACGTTGTGCTATTACAGCAACACCCTTCAGCAAGCTCAGGGTGACAAAGAAAAACGATTACAAACAATTTAGTGCTGATCTGACAATGCTTAACAGAACTGTTGCTCCTGATATAAAAGAACCGGTTGATTTTACGATCACTTTACCGGCCTGCCAAAAACACACCCTCTCCAATGGCATAGAAGTATATGCGGTTGATATGGGCAGTGAAGATACCTTAATGGTAAACTGGGTGTTTTATGCCGGTAACTGGTATGAAAGCTCAAAGGCGGTGGCAGCGGCTACCAATTTTTTGGTAAAGAATGGTACCTCCAAACGCTCAGCTTTTGATATCAATGAGCATTTTGAATACCATGGCGCTTACCTTAACCGGTCCTGCTATAATGAAACGGCGGAGCTTACGCTGCACTGCCTGAACAAACATACCAATGAACTGCTGCCTGTGGTGGCCGAACTGATCACGGACGCTACTTTCCCTGCAGAGGAACTGGCTATTTACCAGCAAAATGCCAAGCAACGTTTACAGGTAAGCCTGCAGAAATGCGAGTTTGTGGCCGGCCGGCTGATTGATGCCTACCTTTTTGGTGAGCAGCATCCCTATGGCAAATACAATAATGCAGAAGATTACGATGCCATCCGCCGGGAAGACATTGTTGCCTTCTACAATAACCATTACCGCAATGGCCGCTGTGTGATCTTCGCGGCCGGTAAACTACCCGCCGATCTTATTACTGAACTGGAAAAGCATTTCGGCTCCTTGTCGCTCCGTTCACACCGGCAGGAAATAACAGCCGTGCATCATCCCGTGCAGCCCGCCCCTCAGAAAAAGAGCCATGTGCTCAATGATCCGCAAGGCGTGCAGGCTGCCATACGCATAGCGCGTCCCTTCCCCAACAGGCATCATCCCGACTTCCAGAAGGTAATGGTGCTGAATAACCTGTTTGGTGGCTTCTTTGGTTCCAGGCTGATGGCCAATATCCGGGAGGAAAAAGGGTATACTTATGGCATTTACAGTTACCTGCTGAACCATATTAACGACAGCGCCTGGATGGTCAGCACGGAAGCAGGCAGGGATGTGAGTGAAGCTACTGTTACCGAGGTGTATAATGAGATGGCGCTCCTGCGCGATGAGCCGGTAGACGATGAAGAACTGCTGATGACCCGTAACTTCATGATTGGCACCATTCTCGGCGACCTGGATGGCCCTTTCCAGGTGATAGGCCGCTGGAAAAATTTAGTGCTTAATAATCTCGACGAAAGCTATTTTAACAATAGCCTGCATATCATCAGAACAGTATCCACACAGGAGTTACAGGAGCTGGCCAATAAGTACCTGCAGCCCGATCAGTTTTATGAGCTGGTAGTTATATAGGATAAGGATGTGCTGAATAAGTGTTAACTTCATAGCTATTGCCTATACACGCAACAGGCCTTTAAAAACATATGCTATGAATTTTATCATGCGCATCATCGTTACCTCGATCATTGCTTTTGGATTGTCTTATATCCTCCGGGGTGTTCATATTGATTCTTTCTGGGCCGCTATCATCTTTGCGATTGTATTGGCGATACTCAATGCCATTGTAAAGCCCATACTCATACTACTCACGCTGCCCATTACCCTGTTTACCTTTGGCCTGTTTCTTTTTGTTATCAATGCTGCCATTATATTGCTCACGGCCGAATTTGTAAAAGGGTTCAGGGTAGATGGTTTCTGGTGGGCTTTATTATTCAGTTTACTGCTTTCCATCATTACCTCTGTATTGTATAAAGAGAACCGGCGCGACCGGGAACAGTCCTATTGATGCGATCGGGAATTTATCATGATTGGCTGTTTAATAAATAGGAGAATCGCTTATCCAGTCTGAGTTACAAGGCAAACAGGGTGGCTGCAAGTACTTCATATAACGCAAACAAATATTTGATATTTTTATCGTGTTAACTTACTTTTAACATCATCACATCAACCTGCTTGCTCATATGCATTAAAGCGACTGCAATGCTTTACTGAAAAACAAGAAATCTTTTTAATTACGGCCCAACCGTATATCAGGCGCTGATTTGTCCAACTAAAACCAACTAAGGCATGAGAAAAACAACTTTTTACTCATGGTGCATTGCTTTTGCACCATCCCTCAATCATTTTCTGTATAACTCCCAAAAGTACCGGAAAAAATACACCTTAACCATGGATTAGCCCGTACAGGCATTATCCTGACAAGCTTATTGGTTTGTTTTTCTACATGTGCACAGAAGCTATAGCTCCCTGTAAGGGGATTGCTATGGCTTCTACCTTGTATTGCATCCATTTTTCCATGGAAGGGGATCCTATTTCTATTACTCAACCAAAACACTGGTACACATGCGAACACTGCTTTTACTTTTACTGCTATTCAGTTTTACTGCTAACAGTCTGCTTGCACAATCAAAACAATTGAAAGGTACAGTCACCGATAAACAGGGCCTGCCCCTTTTTGGAGCAACCATTAAGATCAAAGGGCATAATAAAGGCACTTCTGCTGGTGCAGATGGATCATTCATCATTACTATCGAACCAGGTGCTGTGCTGATCGTTTCTGCCATTGGGCACCTAACACAGGAAGTAAAGACCGGTACCTCCACTACCATTACTGTGGCGCTTGCCGATGATGTGAGAACGCTGACCGATGTGGTGGTTACTGGTGTAGCCCAGGCTACCAGCAAGGAGAAGCTGTCATTCAGCCTAACCAAAATATCTGCTGAAAAAATAAATACGGCGCCTGCACTCGATCTTTCGCAAACATTGCGGGGAAAAGTAGCAGGCATCCAGATAAGCCAAACCCAGGGCGATGATGGCGCTTCTGTATTTCTGCGTGGGGCCAAATCCATGTTTGGCAACATCAATCCACTTATTGTAATAGATGGATTTGTTACCAATTTCAGCCTGTCGGACCTTAATCCCCAGGACGTGGAAGCTATTGAAGTGGTTAAAGGCGCCGCTGCTTCCGCTTTATATGGTACCCGTGCAGAAGGCGGTGTTATACAAGTGATCACTAAAAAAGGAAGAGGTACAAAGGGAGTGGCTATTACCGTGGATAATGAAGTGGGCGTGAACAATATTCAAAGAACGCCTGAACTGGCCACGATGCACTATTATGTGCCCAACGATAGTGACCCTTATGGTTTTGCTTATGCAAGCGGCAGTACTACCACTCGCATCGCCAATTATAAGAGTAACGGATTTTCTGTCAACCTCAGCCCTTATAAAAATTATTACAATAATACCGATGCGCTCCTGGGCGATAATAGGTATTTCAGCAACTATGTGTCTATCGCCACTTCCGGCGATAAATACAATGCTTTCCTCTCGTTCAGGAATCAATATACGGGCGGAGTTGCCGAACCAATTGATCCCAACAAGAAAAAATCATTGCAATTACGCCTGCAGTTCAGGCCCACTGCCAAGCTGGAAGCAGAAGCCTATATCAACTACTTTAATGAAGTAAAGCCATCTGTTGCGGTGACTGGTAATGGGCAGGGTACTTTCTTTGCTGCCAGCCTCCAATGGGAACCGTTCATTAACCTGGCCGCCAAAAATGCCGCCGGAAACTATAATGTGCGGCCCGATGGCTGGAATATCCAGGGCGCCAATCTCAGCAATCCCATGTATGAATGGAGCAAACGGGAATACACCAATAATACGGATAACTATCTCGCCGGGGGTAAACTGCGTTACAAAGTATTGAAAAATTTGTCGGTCGAAGCGCTGGGTTCTGTGCGAAAACAGAATTACACTTTCTCCGATACCTATCCCCGTGGCTTTGAAACCACTACTACCAATGAATCATTGAATAATGGCAGTGTATCATTGGGATACAACTATTACCAGATGATCAACGGCCAGGCGCAGGTTAATTACAATACGAAGTTTGGTGAAGATGTTACTTTAGGGGTTACGGGAAAAATGGTGTATGAAGAATGGCAGGAAAAGGAATTTGGCGTTTCCGGTTATGATTTTAGCCGTAGCTCTGATATTTATATCATTGGCAATACCCGCACAGATACGCGAACCGGTTATGGCTCGGATATGTTCATCAACCAAACCGTGAATTATGGGTATTACCTGAATTTGCAAACTTCCTGGCGTGATAGGGTATTCCTGGATGCCCTGGCCCGTATTGACCAAAGTTCCCGGTATGGTGTAGATGAACAAACCGCTTTCTTTCCTCGGGTGTCTTTGGCTTACCGTATTACCCAGGACTTTAACCTGGGTGATGCGGTAAGCGAACTCAAAGCCCGTGTGAACTACGGCGCAGCCGGCAGTGTGCCTGCTTATAACTTAAAGAACAGCCGGGTTACTGTGTCAGCCAGCGGGTTTACCTTGAATCAATTGGCAAGTACCGAACTGCAGCGGTCTATTACACATGAGTGGGAATTTGGCATAGACGCGGTATTGTATAAGAAAATAAACGTGCAGGTCAATTATGCAATAGCAAGGAGCTCGGGCGATGTGGTAAGGCCGCCGGCATTTACGCCTTATGAGGCTGCTGGTGTTTATAAGAATTTTGGCGTTACTAAATCCAATTCCCTCGAACTGGAAATAAATGGCAATGCTGTTGAAACAAAGAATTTTAGTTGGGATTTTGGCCTCACTTTCGGCCGGGTAAGAAGTGAGATCAAGAGCCTGGGCGCCGGCCTTCCTCCTTTTACAGACGGACTGTTTTGGAAAGATGTGGGTGTAAGTCCCTTTGCCATGTATGGTAATAAAGTGCTAACCAGCCTTTCTGAACTTATAGTGGATAAAACAACGGGTAAAGTGACCAATGCTGCCGGCAGCGCCTATGCATTAAGTGACTTTACGGTTAACAGCCGTGGATTTGTGGTGTTGGCCAGCCAGCTTGGCACCAAAGATGAAAAGCCATTGTTGTTACAAAAAGGAGGGGCCAATTTATCTACGTTGATTGGCGATGCCCAGCCGGACTTCCAGGTGGGATTTACCAGCACCTTTACTTTTTTCAAGAATCTCACCTTATATGGAACCGTAGATTGGCAACAGGGCGGTCAGAAATACGATCAGACCACACAATATCTTTCTTTTGACGCACGGTCCAAAATATGGCAGGAATACGCTGCGTCGGGCCTGCCCCTCACTTTTTTGCAAACCCTGTATAACGGGAATTCTTATACCAGTTTCTGGGTGGCTAACAACAGTTATGTAGCCTTGCGTGAGCTTTCGCTCAGCTACCGTCTTCCCGGCCCTAAAAAGAGCAAGATCTTTAAGGATGCTACCCTGTCTGTTATCGGCAGGAACCTGTACACCTGGACCGATTTCCAGGGCAGTAATCCCGAAGGCAACCACGAATATTTCCCTTACCCGGTTTACAGGACTTTTTCAACGAGGCTGATACTGAATTTTTAAACTGCTTAAGAAATACAGCTAAAATGAAGGATATGAAAAAATATATTGTTATACCTGTATTGTTGATATGGGTATTTTCTTCCTGCAAAAAACTACAGTTTGACGATCCTACTACTTATACCCTGGAAGAAGGCATCGAAAAAACACCAGATTATTATTACAAGCTGGCTTCGGGCAATTTCTCCAATGCATTATGGAATATCAACTCGGCCTATAATTTTGGCTATGGAATAAGCGCCCTGGCCGACCAGACAACGGTTACTAACCGGGTGCAGGAGTGGTGGGATTTTGCCATAGAACCTCGCAAACGTTTGAATAATAGCCTCTCTTATGGAGGATACTTACATTTCAGCTCTCCCTATGCCAGCTTTTATACACCCAACCTGAACGCCAACGTGATCATTGAAGCGCTGGATAAAGGCGCGAAAGGGATTGATGATAAAGCAAGGGACCGGACCGGTGAAATTTATGCTATTGCTTACCTGATCAAAGGCATATCCCTGGGTTACCTGGGCGCTATTTACGACCGGGGGATCATTGCCAATGAGAACCTCGGCACTGCCGGTTCCAAAGCGCTTTCCAACTCCTACAAGGAAATGATTGAAAGCGCCATGACTTATTTTGATAAAGCCATTGCTGCCGCCAGTGCAACTTCCTCCATGACGGTATCTGATTTTTATATTAATGTAGCCCTGGACAAAACTAAGTTCATCCAGCTTGCCAACTCCCTGGCTGCCCGGCTACTGGCATCCGTACCGCGGGATAAAGCAGAGGCTATCGCACTTGGTGCTACTTTCTGGAATAAAGTACTGGCCTATGCCAATGCAGGCATCAAAGAAGATATTGTAGTGCCATATGTAAGCGGAGGCTATTACAACTACATGGCGCACTATGGCCTTACAGAAGCGGGTGGGGGTGCCTACCTTCCTGCTGATATTAAGGTGGCCTATTTTGCTGATAAAACAGGAACTTATCCCAGTAGCTATCCTTTGAACGAGTCTGTTACACTCGGGCCTGTTCAAACAGATGATGCCCGGTTTGCCCAGTATTTTAAATACAGCACCAACTTTGGTTACCTGAGGGTAGACAGGGGACGTAACCTTTTTTCCAATTATAAACACAATCGTTGGTCGCAGGGAGGTACTTACCCCAATACCCTGACGGTTACAGGTTATCCCAATCCTATTTTTTTGTCGGAGGAAATACGGCTGTTAAAAGCAGAAGCCAAAATGTGGGCCGGTGATATTGCCGGCGCTGCCGCCGAATTGAATGATCCGGCTGCCGACAGGATTGCCAAAGGAGGTCTGCCAGCCATTGCCGTTACAGAAGCGGCAGTAAGAAAAACCTTGCATTATGAATATGCCATTAGCATAGATGTATCAGGAAGCGTCATCAACCCCTGGGTATTTATGCGCAGGAATGATTTATTGCAGCCTGGCACCCCTACAGAGTTTCCCAATCCCGAACAGCAGCTCTTGCTTACGCCTGATCCCGTGTACACTTTTGGTGGAGCTGAATATGCCGGCGAAAAAGGGAAATGGGGTGAAACGGCAACCGCCGCTGCTACCAGTGGTTGGAAATGATTACCGACCCTTTTATATATAACACAACAACACAGGGGAGGCGTAAAGCCTCCCCTTTTTCAGTTGTAAGGGTATTGTCTGCTAGAAATAAGAAGAGTCCCAGCTAATGATACCCCTTGCCCGCAACAGTTTTTCCGTTTGCTTAAATAATTTCAACAGCAGGAAACTCACTACTGCCATAACAGCTATTACCAGCAGGGAGGTTTCTTTGATATGGCCTTCGAATAATGACTTATAGGGCAACAATAGGAAAAGCACGCCATACCATATCCCAAATGTGAAGGCTGTTTGCAAATAAATACCGCCATATACCTTCCAGTCGGGCGATGCAGGCTGGGGTGTATATTTTTTCAGTAAGTCATTCTTTTTCTTCAGTACATCATTACTTTCCTCCGGGCGGTCTTCCACCGACTTTTTACGCTCGAACAGGCGTGTGAGCTCATAGATGGGAACAGCGAGGATTACCAGGAGAAAAAATCTCCCTGATTCCTTCGTAGCAGCTGTATCTACATGCGACGTCACTAAAAGCAGGCAGCCATACAGCATAACACCAAAGATCGCTGCATGAAAAAGGATATTGGGGGTAATGGAGAGCAGGTTGATCCGGAATCGCTTCCACACATCATACCCTTCTTTTTCCTCAGTTTCCAGTAATGAGACTACAAATACTATGATCGACCAAAGCAGTAATATGGCCGCGGTAAGCAATAGTACCATACTGATCGCTTTACAGGTCATGTCCTGGCAGATCATACGCCAGGCATAGTTGCCCAGCAACCAACCGGGCAATACAGAGGGTAAAATGGTGATGAAACTGCGGGCCATCCGTTGTAAGAAATTCATAGCTTAAATTTAAAATATATCCATCCCCGGCTTCGTTACGATCTATATCTTTGGAGTATGCAATTTAACCGTAAAGAGCTGACCAACGAAACGTTGGTCCATTTTTATAAAAGCCTGTTGCTGCCCCGCATGATCGAAGAGAAGATGCTGGTGCTTTTGCGGCAGGGAAAAATATCCAAATGGTTTAGTGGCATCGGACAGGAAGCGATTGCTGTAGGAGCGGCGCTGGCCCTGGAGCAGGATGAATGGATCATGCCCCTGCACCGGAACCTGGGTGTATTTACCGGGCGGAATATGCCATTACATAAATTGTTCATGCAATGGCAGGGTAGCCAGGAAGGTTATAGCAAAGGCCGCGAAAGAAGCTTTCATTTCGGGAGCCGCGAACACCATATCTGTGGTATGATCTCGCACCTGGGGCCTCAACTGGCCATCGCCGACGGTGTGGCCCTTGCCCACAAGCTCCGCAGGGAAAACAAAGTGGCGCTGGCTTTTACCGGGGAAGGTGGTACCAGTGAGGGCGATTTTCACGAAGCGCTGAATACCGCCGCCGTATGGGACCTGCCGGTGATCTTCGTTATAGAAAATAACGGGTATGGATTAAGTACCCCTGTTTCGGAACAGTACCGCTGCGAAAACCTGGTAGAGCGTGCGAAAGGTTATGGCATGGAAGGCATTAAGATTGATGGCAATAATATTCTGTCGGTATATGATACGATTAAAGGGGTACGCGATTATTGCCTCGAAAAGCAAAAGCCTTACCTTATAGAATGCGCTACCTTCCGCATGCGCGGCCATGAAGAAGCCAGCGGCACCAAATATGTGCCCGCTTATTTATTCGAAGTATGGGAAATGAAAGATCCTGTCAAAAAGTTTGAAGAATTCCTGCTGGCGGAAGCCGTGCTGGATGAAGAACAACTGGTTATCATCAGGCAGGATATTAAAGAGTATATTGAAACGGAACTTTCCATAGGGTTTAATACTGCACCTGTAGTGGCGGATACAGAACAGGAACTGGATGATATTTATGCCCTGCCGGAAGCCGCCAGCCGCCAGTCAACAAAGGTCATTGATCATTCGCAGCCGCTATCTGACTCCGGACTTCCCACCTCCGAACTCCGCTTTATTGATGCGATCAAAGCAGGCCTTCACCAGTCTATGACGCAACATGCCAACCTTATTCTTATGGGACAGGATATTGCGGAATATGGTGGCGCTTTTAAAATAACAGAAGGCTTTGTACAGGAGTTCGGCAAAGAGCGTGTGCGCAATACACCACTTTGCGAAAGCGCTATTGTGGGCAGCGCCCTCGGCCTTAGCCTGGAAGGGTTTAAGAGCATGATGGAAATGCAGTTTGCCGATTTCGTTACTGTTGGCTTTAACCAGATCGTGAACAACCTGGCCAAGATCCATTACCGTTGGGGACAGCCTGCCGATGTGGTGATCCGCATGCCTGCGGGTGGAGGCGTAGGCGCCGGACCATTTCATTCGCAAAGCAATGAAGCCTGGTTTGCACATATACCCGGACTGAAAGTAGTATATCCTTCTACTCCCATAGATGCGAAAGGACTGCTGATCGCTGCGATCAACGACCCCAACCCGGTTATGTATTTTGAGCATAAGGCGCTGTACCGGAGTGTGAGCGGACCTGTACCTGATGCCTATTATGAAATTGAAATTGGCAAGGCAAGGGTAGTACAGGAGGGGGTTGATATCTCCATCATTACGTATGGCAGTGGCGTGCATTGGGCTACAGAATATGCCAATACCCACACCTACATTTCTTTCCATATTCTTGACCTGCGCACTTTGCTGCCATTGGATTATGCAGCCATCCGCAATGCCGTTGCCCGTACCGGTAAGGTATTGATATTGCATGAAGATACCCTGACAGGAGGCATTGGGGGAGAACTCGCTGCCTGGATCGGGGAACATTGTTTCGATTTACTGGATGCTCCTGTGATGCGTTGCGCCTCCCTCGATACGCCCGTACCTTTTAGTATTGAATTGGAAAATAATTTCCTCGCCAAAGCAAGATTGGATGAGTATATCAGGAAGTTGATTAATTATTAATCACTTCGTCTTTATGCAATTTATTTACCCCGCGCATCTTTCTTCAAATGCCCCAACTGCATGAGAAGAATAGCGCTACCCGTATTGCTTTCCTTATGGTCGTTTGCTTCCCTGGCCCAACATAACCTGTCTGGCAGCCGACAGAGTAGCGCTTATACTTATATATACCGCATTGATGCCAAAGAGACCAGCCTGCTATACCACTCCGACATGGATGAATTACAGGAAAAACATCTCCATACACGGGTGGATTCTTTTGTCACTGCTACAGAAAAAGCACCTGCGCTAAAGCCCGGCAATTATCTTTTTGTACAGGCAAAAGGAAACCGCCTGGCAGCAGCATTACAGACTATTGACGACCTGCAGATCAAACTGCTCAATAATAACCGCGACCTGCTTATTGCGGTGCACAATAAAAACGGTCAACTGATCAAGGATGCCCAGGTATTTACCGGCAACAGGAAGGTACCGTATGACGATGTATTCAAGGTGTTTCGCATACCTAAAAAAAGAAGGGCAGCACTCGTTACTGTGAATCACCAGGGAATCCTGCATTTTCTACCACTTACCAAACGACCGGTGAATTTCTGGCGCAAGCTCTCTTATTCATTTCCGCTTCGCTATGTGGTACAACCTGTTCGCAAACTCTTTAATCCCAGGTTCCGTTACCATCGTAACCGGAATTATTTTCACGGCTCTACTGCTTATGAAAAGAAGTTTACCGGCTTTATGGTCTTCAGTAAACCCAGGTATAAGCCCGGCGATACGGTAAAGCTCAAAGCATGGGTAGCTACCAAAGCCGGTAAACCGGTCAACCGCCCCTTACTGCTGCGGCTGACAGACAACCATTTTGACACAGACAGTATCCTCACGACCATTCAACCCTACCGCCCCGGCGGCTATGAATACAGTTTTGTATTAAAGGACAGCCTGGACCTTACGCTTGATGCTGACCATTTACTTACTCTCGAAGAGCAGAGCAGTCGTAGGTATGACCTGGACGAATATGATGGAGACCTGGACGAGGATGAATATGCCCTGAAACGTTCGGTATTGATGCGGGGTAAATTCTATTATGAAGAGTATGAACTGGCGGCTATCAATTTTACGGCCCGTAGTGATAAAAAAGAACATAACCGCGGCCATGAAGTGGCTGTTTATTGCAAAGCAACCGATGAAAACGAAATGGCCGTTATGGACGGGCGGGTAGAATTGCTGGTAAAGCCTTTGCCCTATGGGATGCATAGTTTTTATGCTCCTAAGGTGTTTTTGTCAGATACCTTATGGAATCATACGCAAACACTGGAAAGTATTGGCGAAACAAAGATCCTTATTCCCGACAGCATTTTCCCTGCTGGTTCTTTTGGATATCAGATAGTCTGTACTTTCCTGAACAGCAATAACGAAGAGAAGACGGTAACCCTGCAACAACATTTTTACAATGACCGCCGGCACATAGAGTTTGACGAGCAAAAAGACAGCCTTTATATTACACTGACAGAAGCGGGCAAACCGGTATCTGCCCCGGCAACACTCTATGTTTTTTATGGGAAAGACGACACCTTACGGCAACAGTCCTTGCAACTCCCATCCTCCATCCGGCTTGACCCCTTTGCCGGGTATTATGAAGTAAGAACAGACAGCCTCCGGAAAGAGTTTAGATCACAAGCGGCCGGGATTATCAGTTGCCGCTCATTACGTACGCGTGATTCAGTTATGGTGCAGGTGATCAATCCACATCACCTGTCTTTCTGGTACACGATTTTCGCCGGCAATAAAATTATTCATCGTGGCTATGGCGATAGCTTGTTGTTTATTGATCGTGTGCGTACACCGAAAAATTATTTCGTATCCCTGCAATATATTTATGAGAATCACCCCCAGGAGGCTAATTATGCCATTCCTTACAAAGACAAATTATTGAACATACGGGTGAACCAGCCTGCCGAAGTATATCCGGGCCAGCAGGTAAAGGTAGACATTGCTGTAACTGATAATGAAGGAAAGCCTGTTCCGGATGCTGATGTTACTGCCTATGCTTTTACCCGTAAATTCAATCATGTTTCTTTGCCCTCTATTCCTTACTTGGGTAAAATGTATAAACCCCGTAAAAGGTATAGTCAGTTCTATTTAGGATCTTCGGCAGAAGAGGAAGGCCGCATCCGGTTAAACTGGCAACGCTGGAGCCGGGAAATGGGCCTGGACAGCATAGAGTATTACCGCTTCCTCCATCCTGCCACGATTTATACCAATACAGAAGCGGTGAGCCATGGCATTACGCAAATAGCTCCTTTTGTAGTGCTGAAAGGGGAACTGCAGCCGGTGCACCTGCTGTACATTGATGAAGTGCCCCATTTCTTCAGCCAGGCGCAAAACCTGTCGCAATACAGTTTTGCAGTAAAGCCAGGCAAACATGCCCTCCGGATCAGGACCCATAACCGGCTTATTCACCTGGACAGTATCTGGGCTGCCGAAGGCATGAAAACATTCATTGCTATTAATGCCGATACTTCCAATAAGGTCATCCGCCAGCAGAGAATGCCCGATACGCTCTCCCCGGCTGAAAAGGACCTGTGGGGCAAATACATGATCCTGGTAGAGAATAATTTCAGCGACAGGATGGCCATCGTTGAGCAGGGTAACCGGCATACCGTGCTTAACCTGCTTACCGGCCGGCAGCTTTACCGGAATAATTTTTTCCTGACGGGACCGGTATCGCCCACCACCGCTAACCTGCAGGTTAAAGAGCGGTTTACCCAATCATTCCAACCAGAAGGCCATTATCTTTTCAATATTACCAAAGGACTGATCAAACAAAAACAGTTGCCTTACGGCTATTACACTTTTAACAAACGTCTTTCATGGGAGGCGCGTACCCCTGCCTTTAGTGATTTTGTACTGACTGCTGCTGACGTAGACAGCCTTTGGCAGGATTTCCTGGATCACCGCAACGCTACGGAAGACCTGTTCCGGAATCAACCGCTCAATAAGCAGGGCAATGGCCGGTTACAGATCGGCTCACCGGTTGATGTGCAGGACCGCCTGGTATTCATTAAATCCATTTTCCTGTTCCGTTATGATGATCCTGATTTTGCGCGCATCTATAAAGGCAGTACACGGAATATGGGGTATGTTCAGCCCGGTATGTACCGGCTCTTATTCCTGCTGAAGGAAGATGCTTATTTCATACTGGACAGTGTGCTCGTTCAAAAAGATGGCATCAATTATTATGATCCGGGAATCATTATTCCCCGTGCAAAAGACAGTACCAGCATGCGCATGTCGGCTGTTATCAACAACCGTGAATCGGGCTGGCGCAGCACTTACCAGAACGAAGACCTTGACCGCATTAAAGAGACTTTCAATAACAAATACCTTGACCTTTCCCGGTTTACCAAAACAATCTATGGCCATGTTACAGATCGAAGGACCGGCACACCCTTGCCGGGTGTCTCTATAGTCGTAAAAGGCACAAGTGTAGGTACTGCCACAGATGCACAGGGGTATTTTCAGTTGAATGTTCCTGAAAATGGAACCATTGTGGCCGGCTTTGTCGGGTTTAACGCTGTATCAAAAAGAATAACGGAAGAAAGCAGCTATGATATAAAGATGTCAGAGAGTGAAAACGCGCTGCAGGAAGTGGTGGTGGTAGGCTATGGTGTTGCCAGGAAGAGGGACATAACAGGTGCGGTTAGTTCTGTTACTACAGACGATATGTATGCAGTGGCAGGCAGAGCTCCCGGTATTATGATCCGTGGCCAGGGTTCTCTTCAGGCAGATAGTGCGCCGCCATTGGTACTGGTGGATGGGTTGCCTTTTTCCGGCGACTGGACTAAAATGGACCCTGCCTTACTGGAAAATATAAGCGTACTGAAATCTGCAGAGGCAACCGCTATTTATGGCTCGCGTGCCGCCAATGGGGTGATCGTGATTACCACCAAAAAGAATGCAACCGCCAATAATTCCCCTGAACAGGAAGAAGCAGCGCCGGCGCCGGGTAATACCTTGCGTACCAATTTCCGGGATGAAGCCTTCTGGCAACCGACCCTGCGTACCGGTGTAGACGGGAAAACATCTTTCATGGTCACTTACCCGGATGATATTACCAACTGGCGCAGTTTTGTAATTGCTATGGGTAGTCAAAAAAGGACCGGCTTTGTTGAAAACAGTGTCCGTTCATTCAAGGCGTTGAGCGGCGCTATTGCCTTGCCACAGTTTGCTGTAGCCGGCGACTCCATACAGGTGATCGGTAAGACCATGAATTATGGACTGGACAGTATAAGGGTGAACAGGGTATTCAGTGTAAACGGCACAGTACAGAAAGAATCGGCCATTGGCCTGCGCAATGCCCATATTGACAGCTTCCAGGTGGTGATCGTTCCGCAGCGGGATTCGGCCCAATTCAAATACACCATTCAAAAAGGAGATGGCTATTTTGATGGCGAAGAAAGAAGCATCCCGGTGTTTAAACAGGGCGTGCAGGAAACCAAAGGCTTCTTTGCTGCCCTGGAAAAAGATACCATGTTCACGATAGAACCTGATAAGACGCTGGGCAATATAACCGTTCATGCCGAAACTTCCGTTTTACCGGTATTGCTCGATGAGATAGAATCCCTGCGTAATTATGAATACCTGTGCAATGAGCAGGTGGCTTCCAAGCTAAAGGGATTGTTGCTGAAAAAGAAAGTATATGGATACCTTAAAAAAGATTTCAAGGAAGAAAAAAATATCCGGGAACTGATCAGCCGGCTCAACCAAAGCAAATCGCAGGGTGGCCTTTGGGGCTGGTGGAACAATAACGCGCCTGTGCTCTGGATCTCGCTGCATGTAACAGAAGCTTTGCTGATGGCCGAACAGCAAAAGTATCCCATTAATATCAACAAGCAGGGCGTTATTGATTACCTCGTATTCAATTTTGATCAGTACGGGCCTGCAGAAAAGCTATGCGCGGTACATTTATTACAGGCGCTCGGTTCCAAAGTGGATTACAAAAAATACCTGGACACGCTGGATAAATATGTACATCATGGAAGCCTCTATGAAAAATTGTATGTCTTAAGGTTAAAACAAAAGGTAGGCATACCCATAGCGCTGGATACTTTTATTACCAAACAGCACAATACCCTATTTGGTAATCTTTACTGGGGCGATGAAAGATATCATTTTTTTGATAACTCCATCCAGAATACCCTGGCCATGTACAACCTGCTCAAGGGAGCCGGCAACCAGGAACAATTGCTGAAGAAGATCCGTTATTATTTCCTCGAGAAACGCAGGGATGGCAAATGGCGCAATACCTATGAGTCGGCCCTTATCCTGGAAACCATTTTGCCCGACCTGCTGAGCAATGAAGCCACTGTGCAGCCTGCCTCTTTTACCATTGCCGGCAATCAGTCGACTGTTGTTAATACATTCCCTTATTCCAACACTTTTACCAGCGGAGAAAAGCTAACCATTACCAAACAGGCCGGGATGCCGGTTTATTTCACAGCGTACCAGCAGAGTTGGAATCCCGCCCCGCAAAAGGTAGCCGGTGATTTTATTGTTCAATCTTCCTTTGAGCGGAATGGCCAGGAAAAAGCGATCCTGAAAGCCGGAGAAGCAGTAACTTTAAAAGTGCAGGTGACGGTAAAAGCAGATGCTGATTATGTAATGGTGGAAATTCCTATTCCGGCCGGTTGTTCCTATAAAGACAAAAGCCAGTCCTGGAGTAATAATGAAGTGCACCGTGAATATTTCAAAAACAAAGTAAGCCTGTTTTGCAGCAGCCTGCCCAAAGGTGAATATACTTTCCGCGTGTTCTTATTGCCGCGCTATACCGGCCGCTACCACCTCAATCCTGCCAAAGCCGAAATGATGTATTTTTCGGTATTCTTTGGCAGGGAGGGGATGAAGAAAATCAGCATAAATTAATAAAAGCTATAGAGCTCTTATAGAGGACCTAAAGAGCACCTATAGAGGACTTATAGAAAGTATTCTCCGGGGATAATCCAGAGACCATCCGGAGGCCAAGCATAGGACAAGATACCTGGGGCCTATTAGCAGTTAACCTTATTTCCTGGCCGGTCCGTACAGGGCCACTCCACTCCTCGTTTTAGTATGTTTCCCTTCTTCCACCACCAGTTTGCCATTGACCAGTATGTATTGAAAGCCTACGGAGTATTGGTGTGGCTGTTCAAAAGTGGCTTTATCGCTGACAGTAGCTTCATCAAAGATCACGATATCAGCCGCCATACCTTCTTTCAGCAGGCCGCGGTCTTTCAGTTGGAACTTTTGTGCAGCTAGTGATGTCATGCGGCGGATGGCTTCTTCGAGAGAGATCACTTTTGCCTCCCGTACATAACGGCCCAGTATCCGGGCATTGGTGCCATAGCCGCGGGGATGCGGCATTCCTTTGCCAGGTACCGGTACCCCTGCATCGGCGCCTGCCATGCAGAACGGATATTTCATGATATACTTTACATCTTCTTCATGCATGCTGTGGTATACCATCTGCGCTCCGCCTTTCTCTACCATGTCCATAATGGTTTCGGCCTCGTAGCTGGCTTTTGATTTGCGCCCCATTAACTTATTGATGGCTGTAATGCTTTTCCCATTGTAGCTGCTGTCTGATGAATAATTGGCCACTACTGCATAGCTGTAATTTTTGAATTTGTAACGATATAACTGCTGCAGCATTTCTTTCTTGATCTGCGCCCTGATAGCAGGATTGCGTAACCTGGCTTTTATGGAATCCTGCCCACCTGCCAATGCCCATTCGGGCAAACGCACACCCAGGTTGGTGCTGCTGGCTGTATAAGGGTATTGATCAATGGTCACATCCCAGCCTTCTTTCCTGGCCTGTTCAACCAAGCCAAGGGTAATAGGACTTTTGCCCCAGTTGCCTTTGCCGCCGATCTTAAAATGGGAGATCTGTACCGGCACATTGGCTTCCTTGCCTACCTGTATGGCTTCATTGATCGCTTCTACAGCGTTGTTCTCTTCATTGCGGATATGGGAAGCATAAATGCCATTGTATCTGCCGGCGGCTTTGGCGAGGCTTACCACCTCGGCAGTATTGGCAAAAGCGCCTGGAATATAAATAAGGCCGGTAGATAATCCTACGGCGCCTTCTTTCATAGCCTGCTCCACCAGGCTGTCCATTGTACGTTGTTCCGCTAGGGTGGGTAAGCGGTTGTCGCGCTTCATGACCTGCTCCCGCACCGTATTATGACCTATCAAAGAAGCTACGTTGATGGAAGGGTGTAAGCTATCAATGCGGTAGAAGAACCGCTTTAAATTACCGGCAGAGCCGCCACAATTACCCGTTACCACGGTGGTCACCCCATCATAAATATAATTATCGGCAGTAGGCTGATCAAAGATGCCGCTTTCAATATGGCCATGTACATCAATAAATCCCGGCGCCACGATCAGTTTTTTGGCGTCAATCACTTTGGGGGCAGTATAACTGGTGAGCTTGCCAATAGCTATGATCTTTCCTTCCTTTACAGCTATATCCCCATAGTACCAGGAATTACCGGTGCCGTCAATCACCTTTCCGTTGAGGATAAGAATATCTGCTTTGTTTTGTGCTGCCAGGATGCCCGGTATCAAAAAGATAAGGGGGAGTAGCTTTTTTATCATTGGACTTGTACTTTTTTACCATGAAAAGTGCGAAAATGCCCCAATCCATGCATAATCCATGTGTGATCCATGTGTCAAACATGTGTGCTTCATTGGGGAAGTACCCCCTTTGACACATGGATCACACATGTTTGACACAAGGATCACACAAGAATGGCAGGTCATTCCCCGGGGTGATAGGTTCGTTCCGCATGCTTCAGCACATCGGCTTTATAAAACAACACCTCCTTGAATTTCCCTTTGGTGTACATTTCAGCCTGATCTCCAAAGTGAGGTGAGTTGGGATCACTGCTATTGCCCCCGGCCAGCAAGGATTTTGCTTTTACGGTTTTACCAAATTCCACCGCACAGATAAAGCTGTTGCCATTATAGCCATAGCGTTTCCTGGTGCCTTCCATTACACGGCTTACAAAAGAAGGCAAACAACCCCAGGTGGAAGCAGCCAGACCACAGGGAAGGCTGGGCTTGTTATCATCATAGATTTCCTCCAATTGTCCGGTTAAGCGCTGGTAGCGGTTAATAGTGCCCCAGGGCGTAGTCCAGGTGCCATAACGCCTGGTGAGATTACGCACGGCGGTAGCCAGTGGCTCCAGTAATTGTTGAGGAGTGGCGCTGTTGGCAAAAACCGATACCTTGGCTACAAAACCGGGTGCATCTACCCGGTTGATCGTTCCTTGTAATGTTTGTCCCCATTCAATAGCGAGTGAAGTGGCGATAGAATTTTCAGCAGAACGCAAATCCCATTTGCTTAGCGTGGCGACTGGTTCTGCCAGCAAAATACGCAATGAGTCTGATGCCGGAAGGGTGGTAAATGCTTTCACAACTGCGGGTACCAGCTCCTCAAAAGCGGCCAGGTAAGTATCATATCCCGCTGCAATCAGCTTGTCCTGGGTAAAACCGTTTTCCTTACTCAATACCCTCACCGCATTAATACCCCGGAAGTTCTCCGGTTCGGTAGACATATAGGAAGGGTAATCGGTTTTCTTCGGACTGCTGCTGCCCGATGCCGTGAAGGGTGTGGAATTACAATTCTGTATCCATCCGCTGGCCGGATTGTACAAATGGATCGTTTCATCCAGGGCATGCAGGCCTTTCCATTCGGTGGCCTTAATACTTCCATCCACCGGCTTCGACCAGTCAAAGCTGGTATCCCGGCGGGGAACAAAGTTGCCATGCCAGTAAGCAATATTGCCCTGGCCATCGGCATACACCGTATTATTAGAAGCATTGGCCAGCAGTTCCATGTTCTTTTTAAAAGCGGCGAAGCTGGTACTCTTCGTACGTTGCCAGGCCTGTATCAATCCATTGATATGGCGGTTCACCGCCCGTACACTGATCCATTGCCCGTTGCGTTTCGCCATGATGGGGCCGTGATGGGTAGCATAGGTTGTGACCTTCTTACTGTTCATCGTGTTACCATCCTTATAGGCCAGTGTGAACGTTTGTTGTTGTACCGGTCGCAATTGGCCGTCGTAACGATAAAACAAAGCATTACCCTGTTTAACGATCTGTTCTGCATACAGGTCGGCCACATCAGCATAGCCGGACGTATGCATCCACCCGCAATGTTCATTGAATCCCTGGTATACAAAGAACTGCCCCCAGGTTACAGCGCCATACGCGTTCAGGCCTTCTTCACTTACCATGTGCACTTCGGGGCGGAAGTAAAAAGTAACATGCGGATTGATATACAATAAAGCATTGCCGGAGGCCGACCTCGCTGGCGCAATGGCAAAGCCATTCGAGCCGGTAGGTAGTTCTTCTGGATTAGTGGCAAGGGTGGCCACGGTTGCATGATCGCCGGTATAAAAGCTTTTAAACTCACCGGTTGTTAAGCCACCGGTATTAATGGCAGCAATACTACCGTCGGTCCACATCAGTGGATACCAGGGTTCAAAGCGATGCAAGAGCGCCGGTTTCACCTGCGGATTTTTATACAGGTAATAGTTAATGCCATCCGCATAAGCATATAGTAATTTTTTAAGCCAGGCCGGGCTTTTTTCATAATCGGCAATAGCGCCTGCCGAATCAATGACCAGTTTGGTATACAGGTCATTGTAAATACCATTAATGCCGCTCACTTCGGCTGTTCTCCCGAGGATATCAATGTAATTACTTTCCACCCGTTTAAAATCATCTTCGCATTGCGCATACATCAACCCGAATACGGCATCAGCATCTGTTTTGCCATAGATATGGGGAATACCCCAATTATCGCGAATAATGGTAACCCTCTTTGCCTGTTGCTCCCATCTGCTGATGGCTGCCTTGGAAAAATCTTGGGCAGCCAGTTGTCCGGAAAGTAACAGGAAAAATAGCAGCGTTCTCATTCGTGTTTTCTATTTGACGGTATTGGCTTTGAATACCCGTATAAAATTTCCACCCAGTATTTTGCGGATGGACTTTTTGCTATACCCTCTCTTTACCAACTCTTCTGTGATGAGCGGAAAGCTGGTCACGTCATCCAGTTGTTGCGGCGCGGAACTAATGCCATCGAAATCAGAACCGAGGCCAACATGATCTACACCTACCAATCTGACAATATAATCAAGATGGTCAATCAGGAGGGAAAGGGGAGGGCGCAGGCTTTTTACCTCATCAGCATATTTCTGGAACAAGTAGTTGTCGGCAAAATAGGGATCGCTTACCGTCTTGCGAAGGGAATCCCGCTCTGCTTTATGTTTTTGATTGAACGCGAGGTTCCTGGCCACAAATCCGCTATCCAGGAAACCGGAGAAGAAGTTGAGGTGGATAACACCTCCGTTTTTAGCAACTGCTTTTATCTGGTCATCTTTCAGGTTACGGAATACAGGACAAATGCTATATACACAGCTATGAGATACCAGTACGGGCTTACTGGTGGTATGAATGGCATCCCAGAAAGTTTGTTCGCCCACGTGGCTCAGGTCTACCATCATGCCCAGCTCATTCATGCGTTGCACGATCTGTTTTCCGAGATCTGTTAATCCTTTTTTCCTGTCTTTATTATCGGGCGCGGCCGAGTCAGCGCCAAACTGCTGGCGGGAGCCAGGCGTTTCATCCATGGCCGAGGTGGCCCAGGAGGTGGAATTATTCCAGGTAAGGGTCATATAACGAACCCCACGCCGGTAGAGGCTGTCCAGGTAATCGAGGCGGTCTTCGATCATATGCCCGCCTTCCACACCGATCATGGCGGCCAGTTTTTGCTGCTTTACTACTTTCCTGAGTTCAGCAGGGGTGGTTACCAAGGCTATTTTATCCGGGTTACGTTGGATCACTGCATACAGCGTATCAATCTGCTGGTTGGCGCGTTTAAATCCTTTGCCGGGTCCGTAAGAGCCATCGCTCCATACAGAGAATATTTCCACATCTACGCCCCCTTCTTTAAAGCGGCTGAGGTCGGAATGTGTTTTTCCTTTCAGTTGCTGGTCAAAAGACAGCTTATCGTCTATCGTTGAAGTTAGTACGTCATTGTGGGTATCTACAAGGATAGATTTAAAATGTAGCTTTTTCCAGGATTGGGCCTGCAAATAACCGCAATACCCAATGATCAAACCAAGCAGTAGTAATTTTTTCATGTGATAATAATAAACTGCACTAAATTTAATCAACACTTTACAATTACATGCTGCAAATTGTGTCGATCGGAGAAGAAAGTCCTGCACTGGATATCATACGCACCTTATTTCGTGCTTATGAACAGGAGCTGGATGAAAATCTTTGCTTTCAAAGTTTTGAGGCTGAGCTGAAAGATCCGCTCAAGAAATATGGTCCGCCGGCAGGTGTATTGCTGCTGGCCTATTGGGAGCAGGAAGTAGCAGGCTGCATTGCACTTACGCCCATGCCTGAAGAGGCTACCTGTGAAATGAAACGGCTATATGTAAAACCGGCTTTTCGTAAATACGGCATTGGCAAACAACTGGTGCTGGAACTACTGAAGATGGCCAGGGAAAAGAGTTATACGATTATGCGGCTGGATACGCTGGAAAAGCTGCAGCCTGCTATCCGCCTGTATGAACAATTCGGTTTTGAACGGATCAATGCCTATTACCACAATCCATTACCAGGGGTGGTATATATGGAGAAAAAGCTGGATGTTTCTTCTGTAGGCTAATAGAGAATATTACCATCCCCGGGATTTTTAGTGCAACAAATCCATTCTTTGCATGTCTTCTGGGATATGAGAAAAATTTTATTCCTCCTGTTCCTGTCGCTGGGAATCAGAACCACCGCGCAAATAGACACGGTATCCAATATCAGTGATACAGAAAAGCTTTATGGATTATCGCTATTCTGGAAAGAAGCGGCTTACAACTTTGCTTATTTTGACAAAGCCAATATTAACTGGGACAGTGCCTACCAGGCCTACATACCAAAGATACTTGCTACTAAAAACACCTGGGATTATTACAGGAAAATGCAGCAGTTTTGTGCCTTATTAAAAGACGGACATACCAATGTGAACGTGCCTGGCTTTAAACTGGTGAAAGGAGTAATGTACAGACCTTTGTCTTTCTCCTGGCTCGATGAGAAGGTCATTGTTACCAATGTTCCCAAAGCAGATTCGCTCACTATTCCATTAGGATCTGAAGTAATGAAAGTGAATGACATGCCGGTGATCGCCTATCTTGAAAAGGAGATTATTCCCGGTATCTCAGCCTCCGCTACCCACCAGCTCTGGAATGATGCTGTGCGCTCTTTATTCAATGATGCTGATACGAATACTGTATTCCGCTTTACCCTAAAAACGCCTGCCGGGAAAATCATTTACCATACTACCCACCAGCGTAATAGAAGGATTAATTGGGCTTATCCGCTACCCAATACACCCTGGAAGCGCTTCCGCTATGAAAAGCTGCCACAGGGGATTGCTTATCTGCAGCTCAACACGTTTGATACTGACAGTGTGGTGTATGATTTCAAGCAACGCCTGCCGGAACTATATGAAGCCAAAGCGGTTATTATAGACCTGCGCAATAATGGCGGGGGAAATACAGGTACAGGAATAGAAATATTGAAATACTTTACCAGTCAGAAAAATATAAATGGCTCTACCTGGCGTACCCGGCAACACATTGCAGCATTCAAAGCCTGGGGGAGTTTTATTAAGGATGAAGAACTGGAAAAAAGGTTGAAACAAAATCCTTTCAATAAGGCCTGGACGCAAAAATCGTATGATATTTCCCGGGGTAAATACTGGTATAGCGGCGATACTTCTTCTTTCTACAATGATGTTGCCGGCAACAAGCTCACTGTGCCCCTGGTGGTACTGATCGGCAACAGCACGGCTTCTGCTGCAGAGGATTTTTTAATTGCGCTGGATGATCTTAAAGGACGGGCTGTTACTATTGGTGAAAGAACTTATGGTAGTACCGGACAGCCATTATTCTTTTATTTGCCGGGTGGTGGCTCTGCCAGGATCTGTACCAAGCGGGATACTTACCCCGACGGAAGGGAATTTGTAGGATATGGTGTAAAGCCGGATATAGAAGTAAAGCGCACCGCAGAAGATTATATAAAGAAAAAGGATGCACAACTGGAAAAAGCTATTGAATTACTAAGTTCGAAAATGAAATAGCATCCCTGTTTATTTACTCACCGGGGTGATAGGTCCTTTCGGCATGCTTCACAATGTCCTCTTTATAAAACCAGGCATCCTTAAACTTCCCTTCCACATATAAAGGCGCCTGGTCAAGATAATGTGGCGAGGCCGGATTGGCGCTTTGGCCAAAATATAGAATGGAGCGGGCCCTGATGCGTGGGCCAAATTCTACAATAGACGTATAGGTATTACCACGGGCGCCATAAAACTTTTGTTGCCCGCGGGTTTGTCCGTTACCAAAGGCAAACAGGGAACCCAATGGACTGGGCACTGCCGCCACCGGCCAACTGGGCTTATTGTCATCAAACCGCTCCGGCGATCCTTCTACTCTTTGCAGGCGATTAATATCACCCCAGTTGACAAAGGCAGTACCAAACCTGGCGATCAATGTCTCTGTTGCCTTGCCCAGCAGGTCAACAGCTACAGTGCCCGGCATGGGCAACTCATTGCCTTGCAGGTCAGTGGCATTATCATCTGTTGCAGTTTGCCGGGGCTGGTTCCTGTTCCACCCATCATATTGCAGGTACCACATTACAGCAATGCTGGTAGCCTTACTGTTCAATGCATAACGGCAATTCCAGCGACGCAAGGTGTCGGCTACTGCGCTCAGCTTTTCTTTCAGTGCCGGTGAAACAGCAGCCAGGCTATCATATGCGGGCAGTATCTGTGGCAGCCACGCGGCCATCATGGGCAGGTGATTGCTCACCACCAGTTTTTCGAAATCAGTAAAGGAGATCTTTTCAGGGGCCGATAACAACCGTACTGCTTCTACTGCCCGGAAAATATGTTTGTCGTAAGCCATATAGGCAGGGTAACCGGATTGTTGGGGACTACTGACTGCTCCTGCTGCCAGGTACGGCGTGGAATTACAGTTCTGTATCCATCCGGAAGCTGGGTTGATAACATGGGCAATATCTTTCAGGCGGTGCAATCCCTTCCATTCAGTAGCCGGATCACTGCCGTCTACCGGAAAGCGCCAGTTGAATTGGGTAGAGCGTTTGGCTACTGCATTACCATGCCAGTAAGCCGTGTTACCATATCTGTCGGCGTACATCGTATTGGGATAACCCAATGCCCGCTTGTTCATAGCGGCCACGAATTGTTTCAGCTTTTTTGAGCGGCACATTTTCCAGCACTGTTCTATGTAGCTTGACTGGGCACCTGTTACATTCTTAATGGTTACCAGCAACGAGTCCCGCTTTGCCACTACCGGACCGTGATGCGTTTTGCGCAGCAGAACTACCTTGCTTTGCATGCCCGTGGGTGTTTTGTAATGAACAGTATCGTACCATACAGTGGCCCTGCGATAGCTATTGCCATACCGGTATTGCGTGGCGTCGGTGGGATGATCAAAACGCTCCAGGTAAACATCTGTGAAGTCTACGCCGGAATTGGTATGCGCCCATCCGCTGTAAGCATTAAAGCCGCTCCAGATATAAAAATTACCAAAGATGGCGAAGCCTGAAACATTCAACCCCTGCTCACTGATCAGATGGCATTCATAGCGTTGTCCGTTGCCAAAGAAATTCACATGCGGATTGATCAACAGCATGCTGTACCCACTAGCCGATTTGGCAGGGGCTATTGCCATCGTATTGGAGCCATTCTCCCGTTCCTCTATACCATTATCTTCCCCTTCTCCCTCTGTGCGCGGAAGGATGGTATTGTTATAACTTCTTACTTCTGCACTGCTAATACCATGGCCGGAGGGGTTGTCCGTTCCCGGCAACAAAAAGAACCAGGGCTCATAATAGTGCAGTAACCGGCGTAGGGTGTCAGGGTGTTTGTATAAATAGTAATTAATACCTGCGGCGGCGCTGTTGCAAAGCTCCTTTACCAGTGATGATGCTTTGGCATAGTCATTCTTTGCCCTTTTTACGCATTCAAACAGGGCCACAGATACATCATTTTGTAAACGGCCCTCTCCATACAGTTCTGCTGCGCGGCCCAGCGCAGGGATAAACGTTTCTTCCAGTTGGCGGTAATTGTCTTCACACTGCGCATACATGACGCCGAATGCACAGTCTGCATCCTTTTTACCATAAATATGAGGTACGCCCCAGTTATCGCGGATAATGGTAATACGCTGCGCCTGTTGCTGCCAGATAGCGATGTTTTCATTGCTGAATTGTGCCAGCAATTGCAGGGGAAGGCAACATAGAAACAGTAGCTTTTTCATGTGATGATCTCTTACGGGATTTGGGCAGACAAGATACGATATGCGGTACTTTGAAATACCGGCGTTTTGTGCAGTAGTGCGCCTGTTGACGGAGTAAAAAGGCAGGCAATCGGGCTGCTTACAGGCAAAAAGCAGCAAATATTGTTGGGGCAGCAATAAAAAACCCCAACTGGAAAGTTGGGGTCACACTAATCAAATACCATTAACCATTAAACCTTATCCTATGAAAGCATAAAGATAGGATGGCGTCATGGCGTATGGCTAATATTTTGGGTTGCGTTTTATAGGATTAAGGGTAAACGATTACCGGCAGTAGGGAAAGCTGCTGATCAAACTACGCTGCTTAATCTTCTTTGGCTCCTTTTTCTCCCACAAACCATTGCTCTTTGTTCTTAAACAGCACGTTAAAGGTGGTCAGTGAACCGTAGATACGGGTGATATATTGTTGCAGATTTACCTTGTCTGCATCGCTCAGTTGCTTATGGGCATTCACCTGCTGCTCCAGTACCCGCAGCCTGTCGCGCAGCATAACGATCTTATGGAAGAAGGCTTCAATAGGAACTTCTTTGGGTTTTTGTGTTTTGTCGGCCGGCTGCAACAGCATCATACCCCCTTGCCAGCGGTCGCCCAGGGGAACTGTTTCAGAAAGGCCGCCCCATAACCGCAGGATCTTCAGTAATGATTTTTCTATCTCCGAATGGGTTTCTATTTCTTCTGTTACATTTTCCGGGATGATCTCATCGAGGTTGGTATCATTCTTATCCACCTCTTTTAATCCATGATTAATAAAAGAGATGAGGTAGGTGGCATAACGCACGCCTACAATAACGCCCGGCCCGAAGTGGGTATGCTGCAGTCGGGTACCGATACCCAGTGTAAGTTGGTCCATATAGTTGGTTATTTCTTATAAAACTCATAGGGTGTAAACTCCACAAAGTCGGCCATGGTGACCGTCACGGATTTCACTTTACCCTTGTCAATAGTAAAAGGCCATACTTTAATACCATACAAAGCTTCGCTGAAGGTAGCGAGAAAGCGGTTGCCTCCCAATGGTTCAAGGATAGCATAACGTCCTGTATGATGTTCAAAGCGTGCTAACAGTTTGCCATTTTCCAGCTTAATACTCATCTTACCATATACTTCATGGGTATAGTCGCCTGCATAAGCATTCAGGAGTAAGGTGGTGGCAGGATGGGTGGCAATGGTATCTTGTTTTTTCTGAAGCCAATCGGCAGCTTGCTTCTCCTGGTTTTTGCTAAAGCCAAGGTACACGTTGCTGTAGTTGCGGTAAGGCAATCCCAGATAGGCATCCATGATTTCATAGCGCAGGGCCTCGTAGAAATTATTGGCATCGGTATTGGTCAATACAATAATGCCCAGTTTTTCTTCAGGTACCAGCGCCACACTGGTAACAAATCCATTCACCCCACCGGTATGGCCTACAAACTTACGTCCGCTGTATTCCTCCAGGAACCAGCCCAGGCCATACAAGGCAAAATGTGCTTTATTGTACATATGGCCACCATTACCTAAAATAGAATGGGGCAGGCGTGTTTGGGCAATAGCGCCAGTGGACACTACCTGCTTATCATTGTACCTGCCATTATTCAGTTGCATCAATACCCAATGGCTCATATCGCTCACAGAAGAACTGATACTGCCTGCCGGCGCCATATTATCAATATTGCCATAGCGGATCTTTTTCAGCTCGCCTCTTTCCACAGTATGAGCAGCCGCTTTATTGGACGCTTTCAGGATGTCTTTAGATAAGGCCAGGGTATTTTTCATGTCCAGTGGCGTGAAGATCCTTTCCTGCAGGAATTCGGCCCATGTTTTACCGGTTACTTTGGGAATGATCTCTCCGGCAGTCATGAAAGCGGCATTGGTATAGCCCCATTTACTGCGGAAGCTGTACAGCGGTTTTACTTTGCCAAACTTCTCCCGCACCTCCTTTAAGGTAAGGTCAGAATCGAAATACATAAAGTCGCCCTGGAAAGTTTCAAAGCCGAGACGGTGACAAAGCAGGTCCCTGATATTTACCTCCTTAGCTACCCAGGGATCATATAACTTAAAATCGGGCAGCCATTTTTGTACACGATCATCCAGCGATAATTTCTTGTCTGCCTCCAGCATGGCCAGCGCTGTTCCTGTAAATGCCTTGGAATTGGAGCCGATCATGAACAGGGTATTGGTATCCACCTTATGGCTGGTGCCCACTTCCTGTACGCCATATCCTTTCATCACCACCACTTTTCCGTCTTTAACAATACCTACAGCTACACCTGGTATCTGCCAGTCCTTCATGGCCCTTTCAACATACGTATCCAGACTGTCCTTTATAAAAGAAGGAATGTTGTCCTGTGCATGGACTGCCATACCAAGCAGGCATAGCAACAGAAAACAGCAGGTATTTCTCATGAGGTTGGTTTTATCGTGAAAAAGCAGAGGTTAATCATTAATGGCCTGGTAAACGAGTACTTTGTACAGGTTGGCGAGGTTGCCCCACCTGGTGGGGTATACATTCCTGTACAGCAGGGCTACCAGCTTTTCTTTGGGGTCTACCCAGTAGGTGGTGGCAAACATGCCGCCCCATTCAAAAGTTCCTTCCTGGGTGGGCAACACGGCACTTCCTTTTTCCGTGGTAATGCCAAAGCCCAGTCCGAATTTGTTGGCCCCCCTGGCAATATCGCCTATCTGGTTCATCGTCATCATGCGTACGGAATTACGGCTCAGGATGCGCTTGCCATTGTATTCACCGCCATTCAGCAACATTTGCAGGAAGATGGCATAGTCATAAATGGTGGAGCTCAATCCGCCGCCACCGGAAAAATAAGTGCCTTCTGTAGCGGGGTAATCGCGGGAAAACTCTCCGTTGATACCGATCCGCGCTGCCATCGGTACTACCTTTCTGGTAGCAGTATCTTCTGTGTACAACATGGCCAGCCGGTTGTATTTTTCCTTGGGCAGGTAGAAATAAGTATCCTTCATGCCTAGTGGTTCAAAGATGCGTTGATGAAAAAAGGCATCGAGGCTCATCCCGGAAACCACTTCCACCAGGTAACCCAGTACATCTGTATTAAGGCCATAGGTAAATTTTTCACCTGGCTGGTGAAACAGGGGCAGACCGCCCAATATTTTCATCTTATCAGCCAGTATTATTTTATTAACGCCGATACCGCCCACTACACCCGCCTTGGCATAGATGGCATTGGCTTCCGGTGTACCTATCTGTGCATACCCAATGCCCGATGTATGGGTGAGCAGGTCGCGGATGGTGATCTCCCTTTTGGCGGGAACGGTCGTATAGGTAGAGTCGGCCTTATTGAATTTATCCAGGACAGTTGGTTTCTTAAACTCCGGGATATAGTTGGAGATAGGATCGTCCAGCATAAACTTTCCTTCTTCATACAGCATCATCACAGCTACGCTGGTGATGGCTTTTGTTTGGGAGGCAATGCGGAAAATAGCATCCTTTTTAAGCGGGGTATTCACGTCCTTATCATATCCCACACTTTTATAATAGGCAATTTTGCCATTGTGGATGATCAGCGCCACAGCGCCATTCATACGCCCTTTGTCTACATATTCCTGTAATACCTTATCAATGCGTTGGAGCCGTTCGGCGGAGAAACCTGTGGCTGACGGGGTGGGGGTAGGTGCAATGACAACCGGGGTAATTTTGGTTTGGGCCAGGACAATGCCCGTGATCAGGAAACTGGCAATAAGCCATGCCATTTTTTTCATATGCGGTAGTTGAATAGAACTTCAAGATAGGGATAAATGCCTAATGCCTATTCCTGTTCTTCTTCCTTTTTCAACTCCCCCATAATGAGTTGCAGCTTGTGGAATTTTTCGTAGCAGTTTTTGATGTACGACTGGAATTCGTATTCCGTAGCATTTTGTACGAGGAATAAGGGTGGGCGGTAGCGGGCCATAAAGGTATCCAGGTCTGCACCCTTTAGTTTGGTGAGCTTGATGACCAGGGCACGGCTAAACCGGTGATCAATGTATTTGTCTATTTCCTCCCGTTCCAGCCTTTCCCGGAAGGCCATCATGCTACGGTTGCGCCGGAAGCGGAACATGTTAATGAACTCATTAATATCAAGCCCAACACCTCCATTGGGATTGAGTGAAGTGCTGACGCCCGGCTTTTCAAAATTGAATGCTTTGGCATAATCAAGCCTGTTCTGGATAGAGTCGGCCCTGTAGTTGCGGGGCTTTACCATTACCTGTTTTAATTCCGTAATGTTCACATGCAGCGCCACTTCAAAGTTCTGGATGTTGCGAATGCTCTGGACGGAATATTTGGGCGTAGGCTTGCCGAGGTAGGAAAACCAGATGGAATCGGTTTCGGGAACAACGATGGTATACCTGCCCAGTGAATCAGTAACAGTCCCTACACCGGAATTGGTCTGCACGCTTACCGACTGCATGGGGTTGGATTGTGACATATCAAATACCCGGCCGCTGATCCGGACCGGGGCCTGGCCAAAGGCTGTCCTGGTGGCTGCTGTCAGCAGCAACATATATGATATAATCAGTACCGTTCGGAACAAATAGGTAAAATTAAGGTTGTGATATTACGGCAAGATTGCGACATAGACGGAGCCAAAGGCCAATTTAACGTTGATTTTGCAGATGCCCGATCACCTGTTCAATAATCCGGGGGTAATGGGCATGTTCAAGCTGATGCACTTTTTGCGCCAGGCTGGCGGGTGTATCGCCCGGTTCAATGGCGCAGGTGGCCTGAAAAATAATATCGCCGTTATCATATACATTATCAACGTAATGGATGGTAATACCGCTTTCCTGTTCACCCGCTGCAAGGATGGCTTCATGCACATGCATACCATACATGCCTTTGCCGCCGTAACGGGGCAGCAGGGCGGGATGGATATTCACGATCCTGTTGGGATAAGCCGCTGTAAGGGTAGACGGCACTTTCCACAGGAAGCCTGCCAATACAATAAAGTCAATACCGGCGGCTTTCAGCTCGTCGAGGTAACCATTTCCCCGGAAAAAAGCTTCTTTTTCGATCAATAGCACGGGAATATGCTCTTTTTGGGCAATGCCCAGTACGCCGGCGCCTGGTTTATTGCAAACGATGAGTGCAATGCGCACTGTTGTACTGCCCCGGAAATAGTCAATGATCTGCTGCGCATTGGACCCTGCACCGGAAGCAAAGAGGGCAATAGACGTGGTTCCGGGTTTGTTGTTTCGGGTTTCGCGTTCTGGCTGCGTAACGGACTGATGAATGGTTGCTTCCTGCATCACTGTACTTGTTTCAGATTTCGGATTTTGTATGGACGATTCTGGCTTCTGGATACTGGATTCTGGCTTCTTCCCCCTCATTCGCCTGCCCATTTTCTTCAGGTAGTTCCGGAAAAAAATAAACTGGCCCAGGGGAATACTGATAAGGATGACGCAGAATGGCCACAGGATGGTTACGAGAATAATATAAAGAGGTATGCGTATGGCGGCTGATTCAATGTTGAACAGCCCCAATAGCTGGCGGCCCAGGTAGCCGCAAAGGCTGCCACCCAGCGCAAAAGTCACCAGGATAAGCAGTAACCGCCATCCGCTGACCTTCCATTTCTGTTGGAGCCTTTCGAACATGCACGCAAAAGTGCAGTAATTTGATCACAGATAAAACAGTTACAGGCAGATAAATTGGAGGGATGCCTGCTCAAAATGGTAGTGGACTGCTCAGGGAATGGGAGGGGACTGCGTTGAACATGGCCAGGGAATGCCCCGAAAAGCGCACTGGAGTGCTCTAAATATGTATAGTTCTATAGTGTACCAGTGCAAGGTTCAGGGCATACTTAGGCCATACCCTAAGCATTCCCATACAACCCTCAGCGCATTCCACTACAACTCCCCGCCCAAAAAACGTTCGGAATATTTCTCCACTACTGCAATAAAAGGCTGGACATCTTACGTTTAGAGTGATTGCAATAGACTCGTAACCCTTAAAACCTTAATATGTTTCCCGATTTTTCCTGCTTAAGTGTAACTCTTACCTCTCTAACCTTCCCAAAAGTGGGTGACAAAAACATGACATAAATGTCATGACAGAATGATTTATGATACAATAAATCGGCTGAAACCCGCGCCCAGACTGCGTTAAAAAAAATTTAAACATGTTGATATTTTGTTGAAATCCTGACTTATTTTTGCAGCCAATTCAGGAAATTTTTCCACATAATCTCATCATATTCAACTGATATGATTGACCATAGACCAATTGTCAAAGGAATTTTTCTCAGTGCATTATTGATTGTTGTATTGTCGTTCGGAAGCAAATTGGCAGCCCAGGATGGTGCTAAATTGTTCCAGGATAATTGTGCTACCTGCCATAAAGTGGACAAAGACCTGACCGGACCCGCACTCAAAGGAATCGAAGATCGTGTAAAGGATAAAAAACTACTACATGACTGGATCCGGAACAATTCCAAAGTAATCGCATCAGGTAATAAATACTTCGTGGAGCTGTATAATAAGTGGAATAAAACGCCGATGAACGTTTTCCCACAGCTTACAGATCCTGAAATTGATGCCATCCTCAAATACGTCAGGGACTATAAAGCTCCTGTAGCGAAAGCCCCCGGTGAAACAGGTGGGCCTGATGGTAAGATGGGACCCAATGATGATGCTATCCTGTATGGCGTACTTACCCTCATCCTGGCCGTAGTAGCTTTCATCATGCTGCAGGTAAACAGCAATCTGAGGAAGCTGGCCGCTGATAAAGAGGGTACCCCTTCTGGTGAACCCATCCCCTTCTATCGCAATAAGACCTATATCACCATGATCACCCTGTTCTTATTTGTGGTAGCTGGTTTCTTTTTCGCAAAAGGTGCGATAAGCCTGGGACGTCAGAAAGCTTATCAGCCTGAGCAACCTATCTTTTACTCGCATAAGGTACACGCCGGCACCAACCAGATCAACTGTTTGTATTGCCATGGCAGCGCCTGGGAAGGTAAGCATGCCACCATTCCTTCTGTGAATGTGTGTATGAACTGCCACCTCACCATCAATGAATATACCGGCGATCCGATCCACCGCGAAGATGGCACAGAAGTGAATGGTACCGAAGAGATCAAAAAGATTTATAAAGCGGCCGGTTATGATCCTGTCAAAAAACAGTACACCGGGAAGACAGAACCTATCCAATGGATCAAGATCCACAGCCTGCCCGACCACGTTTACTTTAACCACTCCCAGCACGTACGCGCCGGTAAGGTACAGTGTCAAACCTGTCACGGTGAGATCACTGCCATGCATGAAGTGTACCAGGCCAGTGAGCTGAGCATGGGATGGTGTGTAAACTGTCACCGTGAAACCAAAGTGGATTTCAATAACGATAAAGGCGAAGGAAACAAATTCTATAGCATTTACGAGAAATATCACAACGAGATCAAAGCCGGTACAAGAGACAGTGTAACAGTGGCTGATATCGGTGGTCTGGAGTGCCAGAAATGTCACTACTAATGCGTCCATGTGCTGATTGAAAATTTAAAAACGCCTTTGCGCCACCCGGTTTTCAAACGCACAGTATAAGATTCAAAGTTTGGAATGTAGTCCGCACTTAAAAACAACCAGCGACCCATTTTCAAATTATCAAATTGCCTAATTTTCAAATTAATATAAATGGCTAAAAAAAAGTACTGGCAGAGTTTTACAGAGCTCAATAACAGTGAAGCCCATCAGCAGTTGGCCAATGATGAATTCCCGGAAGCATTACCGTCTCAACAAGCTGAAGGCAACGGATTAGCCAATACTCCGGCCTCCCGCAGAGACTTCTTAAAATATCTTGGTTTCAGTACTGCTGCTGCCATGGCTGCCGCCAGTTGCGAAACGCCTGTGCGTAAGGCAATCCCCTATGTAAACAGACCACAGGACATCATTCCCGGTGTAGCTGATTACTACGCTACCACTTATATCAGTGGTGGTGAAGCCATCCCCGTGATCGCCAAAGTACGCGACGGACGTCCCATCAAAATAGAAGGCAATACCTTATCATCTTATACCAAAGGCGCTACCACAGCGCGGGTACAGGCATCTGTACTTGACCTGTATGATACAGCCCGCCTGAAGCATCCCATGGCCAACGGTTCTGCCGCCAGCTATGAGTCCATTGATAAAATGATCACCGATGCGCTGGCTGTACTCGGAGGCGCTCCTGTAGTAGTGCTGACCAGCACCATTACTTCTCCTACTACGAAACAACTTATTGGCGAATTCCTGGCCAAATATCCGGGAAGCCGCCATGTTCAATACGATGCCGCTTCCTATAGCGGCCTGATACTGGCTAATGAAGCGACCCATGGTGTGAAAGCCATCCCTTCTTACCAGTTTGAAAATGCCAATGTAATTGTAAGCATCGGCGCCGACTTCCTCGGTACCTGGCTGAGCCCCGTTGAATTCCAGCGTGGTTATACGGCTGGCAGAAAGGTGAATGAAAAGAACCCCACCTTAAGCAAGCACTACCAGTTTGAGAGCATGATGAGCATGACCGGCGCCAATGCCGATGAGCGCTTTACCCACCGTCCTTCTGAGGCCGGTGTAGTAGCTGCTGCATTGCTCAGCGCTGTGAACGGACAGGGTGCTGCCGGCGTAAGCGGTAAGCTGAAAGAAGGCATTGAGAAAGCTGCTAAAGACCTGGCCGCCAACAGGGGCAAGGCACTGGTAGTTTGCAGCAGTAACAATCCCAGCATACAGATCATTGTCAATGCGATCAATGAAGCGCTCGGTGCTTATGGTTCTACCATTAACTGGGCTTCTCCCATCCTGACCCATCAGGGCCTCGATAGTGAAATGGCTACCCTCACAGCCGATATGGAAGCTGGTCGCGTAGGCGCTTTACTGGTATATGGTGTAAACCCGGCTTATGAGTACTTCGACGGCGAACGTTTCAAAAAAGCCCTTCAGCGTGTAAAACTGTCTGTATCGTTCAACGACAGGCAGGATGAAACCACGAAGGAGTGTAAATATATTTTACCTGCTCCCCACTTCCTGGAGAGCTGGGGCGATGCTGAACCAAAAGCAGGTTTATTCAGCATGATACAGCCTACCATCAATCCCTTGTTCCAGACAAGGCCATTCCAGGACGCGCTCCTGAAATGGGCTGGTAATGCTACAGCCGCCTATGATGTGTTCTTCAAAAACTACTGGACCAGCCGCCTGGGCAGCTATGATGCTTATACAAAAGCCCTGCAGGATGGTGTAGTAGAAGCTGCCGGTACCGGTGTAGCACCTTCCTTCAATGGAGCCGGTGTGGCACAGGCTGTTGCTGCGGCCACTGCTTTAAAGAAATCAGGCGATGTGGAACTGGTTATCTACCAGAAGGTATCCCTGGGCGATGGTAAACAAGGTAATAATCCCTGGTTGCTGGAAATGCCCGATCCTATTACCCGCGTAAGCTGGGACAACTACGCCATCATTTCTCCCCAAATGGCGAAGACGTATGGCATCAACCTGAGCGACCGTTGGGAAGCTGATAAATATGAGGTCAATCCGGAGAAACCGGTTATTACCATTAAAGTTGGCAATAAGGAAATATCGCTGCCTGTCATTGTAATACCTGGTGTACAATCCAATACCATTGCCATCGCAGTAGGTTACGGAAGGGCTAAGGAGATTGGCAGGTCTGTAGTTGCTATGGATGGTACAGCATTGGGCAAAAACGCTTATCCTTTGCTTAGCTACAATGGCGCTACCATTGATTGGGTGGCTACCAATGTTACGGTTGCCAAGACCAATGATATTTATAAAGTAGCGATGGTGCAAGTGCACAATAGCTATGAAGGTCGCCAGGAAGTACTGAAGGAAGTAACCCTGAAAGAATTCAAGGAAGATCCTAAAGTAATTTATAACGAAAGGGCTAAGGAACTGGAGCCCTGGGGTGGTATTGATGACTACGAAAAAGAAGGCACGCTGTATCCTACCCACCCACGTCCGGGTATCAAATGGGGTATGAGCATTGACCTCAACAGTTGTTATGGTTGCGGCGCCTGCGTGGTGGCTTGTAACGCAGAAAACAATATACCGGTAGTAGGTAAGCATGAAGTGATGCGCTACCATGATATGCACTGGCTGCGTATTGACCGTTACTTCAGCGGTAATCCCGAAGATCCGGAAAGCATCCAGACCGTATTCCAGCCCATGCTTTGCCAGCACTGCGACAATGCGCCTTGCGAAAACGTTTGTCCGGTAGCTGCTACCAACCACAGCACAGAAGGGTTGAACCAAATGACTTATAACCGTTGTATCGGTACAAGATATTGCTCCAATAACTGTCCGTTCAAAGTACGTCGCTTTAACTGGGCTGACTATACAGGCGCCGACAGCTTTGCCAACAACCAGGTTCCCCTGGTGGAAGAAGGTAAGCTGGATGATGTGGTGCTGATGATGAATGATGACCTCACCAGGATGGTGCTGAATCCTGATGTAACCGTACGTAGCCGTGGTGTGATTGAAAAATGCTCCTTCTGCGTACAGCGTTTACAGGAAGGTAAGCTGAAGGCCAAGAAAGCCGGCCGTCCGTTGGAAGATGAAGACGTTAAAACAGCTTGTCAGCAGGCTTGTGCGGCAGACGCCATTGTATTCGGCAATGCCAACAATCCCAACAGCGCTGTAAGCAAGGTGCGCAGTGAAAACAAGCTGCGTCTGTTCCATTCACTGGAGCAGATCCACGTACTGCCCAATGTGAGCTACCTGGCTAAAGTGCGTAACACCGATGAGATCAGTAATCTTGGCGTATTGACTGGCGAGAAACTGGCTGCTGCAGATGCACATGGTGCAGAAAAGAAAGAAGCTGCCGGTCATCATTAAGGCAATCAGTACTGAAGCGTTGATAAGGAAAAGGTAAAAACTAAAAAATTTCAGCTAAGGCCTAAAAGCTGATAGCTAAAAGCTAATAAACATGGCATCAAAGTACGAATCGTTAGTAAGACCCCCATTGGTTGATGGCACGAAGACTTATCACCAGGTTACGGAAGATATAGTACGTCCTATTGAGGCGCCGCCTACGCGCGCCTGGTGGATCGGCTTTATCATCTCTGTCATCTTGTTATTGTTTGGTGCCTATTCTATCTACCGCGAGGTAACTTATGGGGTAGGTCAGTGGAACCTTAATAAAACCATCGGATGGGGTTGGGATATCACCAACTTCGTGTGGTGGGTAGGTATCGGTCACGCCGGTACACTGATCTCTGCGATCCTGTTACTTTTCCGCCAGGGATGGCGTACCGGTGTAAACCGTGCTGCGGAAGCGATGACCATCTTCGCGGTAATGTGCGCCGGCCAGTTCCCGATCTGGCACATGGGTCGTGTGTGGATGGCCTTCTTTGTAATGCCTTATCCCAACACCCGTGGTCCGCTGTGGGTAAACTTTAACTCCCCCCTGTTGTGGGACGTATTCGCGATCTCTACTTACTTCACCGTGTCGCTGTTGTTCTGGTATTCCGGTCTTCTTCCTGACCTGGCTACCATCCGTGACCGCGCCAAACTGAAGTGGAGAAAACATATGTACGGTGTACTGTCATTCGGCTGGACCGGTTCTACCAAACACTGGCAACGTCATGAGAGTTTATCACTGGTACTGGCCGGGTTGAGTACCCCCCTGGTATTGTCGGTACACACGATCGTATCTTTTGACTTCGCTACCTCTGTAATTCCGGGATGGCATACCACGATCTTCCCGCCTTATTTCGTAGCGGGTGCGATCTTCTCCGGCTTTGCGATGGTGCAAACCCTGTTGCTGGTAACCCGTAAAGTATTGAAGCTGGAAGACTATATTACGATAGAGCACATTGAGGTGATGAATAAGGTAATTGTGTTAACCGGTTCTATCGTGGGTATTGCTTATTTAACAGAGCTGTTTATCTCCTGGTATGGAGCTAATAAATATGAGAACTGGGCTTTCTTCCAGAACAGGCTGAACCTGTTCAGCCCCTATGGCTGGAGCTACTGGCTGATGATGGGTTGTAACGTGCTCTCTCCACAGATCTTCTGGTTCCGCAAAATGAGAAGGAATATCGTGGTTACCTTCTTCATGTCGGTAATCGTGAATATCGGTATGTGGTTCGAGCGTTTTGTGATCATCGTAACTTCTATTTACCGGGATTACATTCCCAGTAGCTGGGCTACCTACTACCGTCCCACCATCTGGGAAGTAGGGTTTTACCTGGGTACTTTCGGGCTGTTCTTCACCTGCTACTTCCTGTTCTCGAAGTTCTTCCCGGTAATCGCGATTGCGGAGATCAAGCATATCCTGAAAAGATCAGGGGAAAGTTACAAGGCAAAAATGGTGGACGTGGAAGCCAAGACTGTGGAGGAATATTACCACGAAACCCAACATGCGCATCATTAATAGTTGAGTTATTCAAAACCGAAGAAATCAGGAATACAGAAACCAGAAATTTTAAAATCTTCATATGGCGGTTAAAAAATTTGTAGTGGGTTGTTTTGAGGAGGAGGATGTACTGTTTAATGCGGTAAAAAAAGTACGCAAAGCCGGCTATAAGCTGCATGATGTATATACTCCCATGCCTATCCATGGATTGGATACTGCTATGGGCCTCCGGGACACCAGCCTGCATACTGCCGGATTTGTGTATGGTATTACCGGTACTACCATTGCGCTGAGCAGCATCTCCTGGATCTTTACCACAGACTGGCCGCTCGACATAGGCGGTAAGCCACACCTGGCATTGCCGGCCTGGGTACCTATCTGCTTTGAGTTTACCGTATTGTGTGCTGCTGTAGGGATGGTATTGACCTTTTGCTACCTCTGCCAACTGGCGCCTTTTGTAAAAAAGCACCATTTCGACCTGCGTGCCACCGATGATAAATTTGTAATGGTGATCGAATGCACCGATAAGACCAATGTTGAAGAGGTAAAGGCTTTCCTGTCGGGTGCTGGTGCGCAGGAAATTAACGTACAGCATGCCGAAACCGGCTGGTGGCTGGGTCGCTATGATAAGGAAAGAAAACTTTTTGAAGAAAAAACGGAAACTGTTACAGCATAATCTGAATATTCAGTACGATGAAAAAATTATCAATCATAGTTGTTTTAGTAGCACTGGTAGTATGGAGTTGCGGTGATAAGAGGAACCCAGGCCGTGTATATATGCCCGATATGGCTTACAGCCGTGCCGTGGAAACCTATACATCCCTGGATACCTTCCGTGCACAAGGTATTAATTACAATGCGATGCCTGTGGCTGGCACCATTAAGCGCGGTGAATTAATGCCTTTCCCTATTGCACAGGATAAGCAGGGTGATACTACCAACTACATATTGTCCAAACAGGTAGCTAATCCTTTGCCCAAGCTGGACGAGGTGCAATTGAAAGAAGCAGAACGCTTATACCTGATCAACTGTGGTATATGTCATGGCGCCAAACTGGATGGCCAGGGCGTATTGCATAAGAGGAGCGATGGAACAGATGGCCCTTATGGCGCTGCTCCGGCCAACCTGATCAGTGGTGCTGCCTATGTGAATATGCCTGAGGGACAGATGTTCTATTCTGTTACCTATGGTAAAGGGCAAATGGGAAGTTATGCTTCTCAATTGAGCACCACACAACGCTGGATGGTGATCCAATATATCAAGAACAAGCAGACTGAAGCAAAAGGTGGCAGCTCAGAAGGTGCCGCTGCTGCTGATACTACTGTAAAAAAATAACTGACACGAGATACAGAAATTATAAATAGTTGATAATGGCTTCAAGAGAATTTTTTGAAATACCCAAGCGATACAAGACCTGGTCAACAGCTCTTATGGGAGTAGGCGTATTGTCATTGATCATTGCATTTATCGCTTATGGAAGAGGAGAACATCCGCAATTGTTCTGGGGCGCCCTGTTGCAGAACAGTGCTTTCTTCCTGCTGGTAGTAAATGCTGCTATGTTCTTTATCTGTGCTACTACCCTCGCTATGGGCGGCTGGCAAATGTCGTTCAGAAGAGTTACTGAAGCCATCTCAACTGCAGTAGTACCTATCGGCGTGATCACCGGTATTGTGTTGCTGCTCATCATATTCGTGCCAGGTACGCATATCTACCACTGGCTGCATCCGGAAGGCGATAAGATCCTTGAGTACAAAAAAGGATTCCTGAATGTGCCTTTCTATACTACCTGGACTGTGCTGACCATCGTATTGTGGATCGTTCTGGGCAAAAAGATGCGCTCTCTTTCCCGCGAACTGGATAATAATCCGTTACCTGATGTTGAATCAGGCCGTAAATACATCTTCAAGAACACTGTTTGGGCATCTTTGTTCATTGCCTGGTTTGGTTTAACTGTAATGTCTACTATTCCCTGGTTCTGGCTCATGAGCATCGATGCACACTGGTACTCTACCATGTATAGCTGGTATACCTTTGCCAGCACCTTTGTATCCGGCATGGCATTGATCGCCCTGTTTGTGATCTACATGAAAAACCAGGGCTACCTGGAATACACCAACCAGGAACACCTGCATGACCTGGGTAAGTTCATGTTTGCGTTCTCCATATTCTGGACCTACCTGTGGTTCTCCCAGTATATGCTGATCTGGTATGCTAACATTCCTGAGGAAACCGTATACTTTAAATCACGGATCGGCGCCCAGGGGCACAAGGCAGGCCCTTATAGCGGCATCTTCTGGTTCAGCTTTATCATCAACTTCATAGCTCCGTTATTAATACTGATGCGTCGTGGAACAAAGCGGAATTATACCGCCATGGTATTCATGGCAGTGGTGATTATCGTTGGCCACTGGTTCGATTTCTACCAGATGGTATTTGCCAGCATTGACCCCGAGCATGTAAACGTAGGTATGCTGTTACTTGATTTCGGTATTGCTGCAGGCTTTGTAGGTATTATCATGAATGCTACCGGCAATGCCCTGAGCAAGAACCCGCTTATAGCCAGGAACCATCCGTTCATAAAAGAAAGTATCATACACCACACGTAAGTGCTTATCAACACGTGTGTTGTTCAATAGTATTTAAACTTTGATAGGTCGAATTAAATTTATTGATAGATCATGACAACTACTGGAATATTTCTGTTAGCGATTCTCCTCCTCGGCTTTCTGATCACTTTTCAGATTGCCAAGGCCAGTGAGTATGTATCTGTGCTGAAAGGAGAGAAGAAAGCTTTCGAGCAAAACAACAGGATCAATGCGTTTTTGATGGTCGTGTTCCTGGTGCTGGGACTGGTAGGTGTTTGGTGGTGTAACGACCTGTTGTACCACAAAACACTGATGCCTTACCCTTCAGCTTCAGAGCATGGAAAGAATATTGATACCATGTTGTTCATCACTATTGGCATTTGTGGTGTTGTATTTGTGATTACACAGGTATTGTTGTTCTGGTTCGCCTATAAATACCAGCACAGTGAAAAAAGGCAGGCATTCTATTATCCGCACAACAATAAGCTGGAAGTGATCTGGACTACTGTTCCGGCCATTACACTCTGCGTACTGGTAGGTTTTGGTTTGTTCTACTGGTTCCGCATGACCGGTGATGCACCTGAGAATGCTATGCAGGTGGAGATTACCGGTAAGCAATTTGCGTGGATCTATCGCTATCCGGGTAAGGATAATACCTTCGGAAAGAAATACTACCGCAATATTGATGAAGCTGCAGGTAACCAGTTAGGCCTGCTGTGGAAAGATACCACCATCATTAAGTATAGCAGGGATCACCAGCCTGCCGGTGAGGCCAAACTGAAAGCTGACCCTGCCGGTTTTGACGATATTGTTGATAATACCGCCATGTACCTGGTAAAAGGCCAGCCGGTGAAACTGATCATTAATTCCCGTGATGTGATCCACGACGTAGGTTTATCTCACTTCCGCCTGAAGATGGATGCTGTACCCGGTACCCCTACTACTATGTGGTTCACCCCCCAATACACTACGGAGGAAATGAAACAGATCACCAAGAACCCGAAGTTTGAATATGAGATCTCCTGTGATCAGATGTGCGGAAACAGCCACTTCTCTATGAAGGGGATCATTAAAGTAGTTACACCAGAGGAATTCATCCTGTGGAGAGCGAAACAAAAGTCGGCTTATGCATTGGCTTTCCCGGCTCCTGAAGCTGCGCCTGCACCAACAGCAGACAGTACTGCAACAGGTGCCAAAGACACGGTTAAAACCGTAGCCAAGCATCCATAGTCAAAACGGTTAGTGTAGAAAAGAAAAAGAATTAACATCGCTATTAAATAATTTATCATGAGCAACGAAGCATTGCACGGGCATCCTGAGGTAGTCACCACGCATGAGGTGCATCACGATGAGCATCATGTACACCACCATAAAGAGACCTTTATTACCAAATACGTATTCAGTCAGGATCACAAGATGATCGCCAAACAGTTCCTGATAACGGGTATGGTGTGGGCTATCATCGGAGGTCTGATGTCTGTATTGTTCCGTTTGCAACTGGGCTATCCCGACCAAACTTTCCCCTGGCTGGAAGACGTGCTCGGCCGCTGGGCAAAGGGCGGAAAGATATCTCCCGAAAATTATTATGCGCTGGTTACCATGCACGGTACCGTACTGGTATTCTTCGTACTGACCGGTGGATTGAGTGGTACTTTTGCCAACTTCCTGATTCCCCTGCAGATCGGTGCCCGTGATATGGCTTCGCCTTTCATGAATATGCTGTCCTACTGGTTCTTCTTCGGTGGTAGCATTGTGATGATCTCTTCGCTCTTTATTCAGACTGGTCCTTTCAGCGGCGGCTGGACTGCTTATCCTCCGTTAAGTGCGCTGGGCGATGCTTCACCCGGTTCCAAAACCGGTATGGACCTCTGGATCACGGCGATGGCAATGTTCGTAGTTTCTTCCCTGCTCGGTGGTCTGAACTATATTTCTACTGTACTGAACATGCGTACAAAGGGTATGAGCATGACCAGGTTGCCATTGACTATCTGGGCCCTGTTCTTTACAGCCGTATTGGGTGTATTGTCATTCCCTGTATTGTTCTCCGGCTTTATCCTGCTGTTGTTCGATCGTCACGCAGGTACCAGCTTCTACCTGTCTGATATCTATATCGGTTCTATCAAACAGGCCCTGCCCAATGAAGGCGGTAGCGCTATCCTGTACCAACACTTATTCTGGTTCCTGGGTCACCCTGAGGTATACATCATCCTGTTACCTGCCATGGGTATGGCCTCTGAAATATTATCGGTTAATTCCCGTAAGCCCATCTTTGGTTATATGGCGATGGTGGGTTCTATGTTTGCGATTACCATCCTGGCCTTCCTGGTGTGGGCGCACCACATGTTTGTTACCGGTCTTAACCCATTCCTCGGTTCTGTATTCGTATTGCTCACCCTGCTTATCGCGGTACCTTCAGCGATCAAGGTGTTTAACTGGCTTACCACGATCTGGAAGGCCAACATACGGTTTACACCCGGTATGATGTTCGCACTGGGCTTTGTGAGCCTGTTTATCTCCGGTGGTCTTACAGGTATCTTCCTGGGTAACTCTACCCTCGATATCCACCTGCATGATACTTACTTTGTAATTGCCCACTTCCACATTGTAATGGGTGTATCTGCTTTCTTCGGCATGTTTGCCGGTATCTACCACTGGTTCCCCAAAATGTACGGCCGTTTTATGAACAATACCATGGCGTACATCCACTTCTGGGTAACACTGGCAGGCGCCTACCTCATCTTCTGGCCTATGCACTATGAAGGGTTGGCCGGTATGCCACGCCGCTACCTGGATTATTCTATCTGGGAATCATTCAAGCAATTTTCTGAGCTCAATAAGTTCATCTCTACAGTAGCTATGATCGTATTTGCCGTACAGTTAATGTTTGTGTTCAACTTCTTCTACTCTATTTTCAAGGGCAGGAAGGTAACTACACAAAACCCGTGGGGTGCTACTACCCTGGAATGGACTGCACCCATCAGGCCCGGACACGGTAACTGGCCTGGTGAAATACCTGAAGTTCATCGCTGGGCTTATGACTACAGCAAGGATGGACGTGACTTTATTCCGCAAACGGAGCCTATCGGCCCCAATGAGAGTAAGCACTAATGTTGAAGTGTAAGTGGTATTACCACAATCACTCACAACGTATAAACTTATATTAATGACGCAGCAGGAAACCGTGAAGCACAATAGCTCTTTAACAATAGCCGGCAAGGTACGGGACTATATGTTGCTGATTAAGTTCAGCCTCAGCTTCATGGTGGTGTTTTCTGCTGTTATCAGTTACCTGCTGGCTCCGAAAGTAGTGGTCTATGACTGGTCTATGATCATCTGGCTCTTTGTAGGCGGTATGCTGGTCACCGGCAGCGCCAACGCAGTGAACCAGGTAGTGGAGAGGGATACTGACGCCATGATGAAACGTACCGCCAAACGGCCCGTTGCATCGGGCAGGATGAGCGTAACAGAAGGATGGACATTTGCCATCATTACGGTAGTTGCCGGATTGTTGATACTGGGTTATTTTTTTAACCTGTTATCAGCCATCGTAGCTGCTGTAAGCTGGTTTATCTACGCCTTCATGTATACACCCCTGAAAAAGGTGAGCGCCATCGCTGTATTGCTGGGGGCCGTACCGGGGGCATTACCCTGTTTGATCGGCTGGGCTGCAGGGCAGGATGAACTGAGTATCGGAGGCTGGGTATTGTTTGGCATCCAGTTCTTCTGGCAGTTTCCGCACTTCTGGGCCATCGCCTGGATTGCGCATACCGACTATAGCAAGGCAGGTTTTAAGCTGATGCCTTCTGTGGAAGGACCCGGAAAGTACTCAGCCATCCAGTCTATCATTTATTCCCTGGTGTTGATACCGGTAGGCATGTTGCCTTACCTGATTGGAATGAGTGGTATCATGAGTTTCTGGATCATTGTAGCTGCGAATATTTTCATGACCTGGCAAAGCATACGGTTATACCGCGAAATGGAAGTGAAGGCAGCCAGGAGGGTCATGTTCAGCAGCTATATTTATCTGCCTATTGTGCTGCTGGCACTACTGGCCGATAAACTGTAAAGAATAAGTCAGCAATTGACATAGACCGTGTGATTTTGTGTAATTGATTGTAACATTGAACTGATTTAGAATGAATATCGTGAGTTCGCGCCAACAAAAAATCCATCCCCACAAGTTTACCTTGTGGATTGCCATCGGCAGCATCATTATGATGTTTGCAGGGCTTACCAGTGCCTATATCGTAAAAGGCGAGCAACCCGGATGGAGCACAGTGGTAGTGCCAAAGATCTTTTATTATTCAACGGCGGTAATGCTCATCAGCAGTTTCACCATGCAGGTAGCGCTGAAAGCGTTTAAAGAGCGCAGCATGCAGCAATACCGCAGCCTGATCACGGTGACCGCTGTATTGGGCTTATTGTTCATCACCATGCAGGTGATCGGCTTTAAGCAGCTATACCATTCCGGCATTAAGCTGGAAGGCGGGTCGGGAGCTGGACAGTTCCTTTATATCATTTTCGGCCTGCATGCCGTACACGTATTGGGGGGAGCTATCGCTTTACTCATTATGTTCTTTAAGGCGTTCAGCGCAAAGATCAGGAACTACAATGCAGTGCCTGTAGAAGTGGTAAGCACTTACTGGCATTTTGTAGACCTGTTGTGGGTATACCTGTTCGTTTTCTTCCTGATCAAGGGGTAGGAGTTATAGTAATTGAACATTGAACAAAAACAATTCGAACTTAAACTAATAACAACACATGGCACAAGCAGTACCAGCGAATCAAAAATGGTGGGGTGGCGGAAGAAGTCCCTTCAATGTGGAATATGGCAAGCTGATGATGTGGTATTTTTTGATGAGTGATGCCTTTACCTTTGGCGCATTCCTGATTGCATATGGCACCGTTCGCTTCTCCAGCAATGGCTGGCCCGACCCGAATGAGGTGTTCTCTTCTTTCCCTTTCGCAGGCCACACGCATATGCCCCTGGTATTTGTGAGTGTAATGACCTTCATCCTCATCATGAGTTCTGTAACCATGGTGCTGGCCGTAGGCGCTGGTCATAGCAATGACCGTAAGAGTGTATTAAAATGGTTATTCTGGACAATCATAGGCGGTATTGCCTTCCTGGGCTGCCAGGCATGGGAATGGACGCACTTGTATCACCAGGGCGCCTGGTGGGGTAAGAATCCTTTCCATAATTTCGGCGGTACAGAAGCTTCTACCAACTTCACCAACTTCTTTTTCACCATCACCGGTTTCCATGGTTTCCACGTATTCTCCGGGGTTATCATCAACATCATCATGTTTATCATGACTTACAGAGGGGTATTTGACCGCAGGGGCCATTACCTGATGATTGAAAAAGCTGGTTTATACTGGCACTTTGTAGACCTGGTATGGGTATTTGTATTCACTTGCTTCTACCTGTTCTAATTTAGATTTGATCAACGCTAACAAGCAATACAATTTATTATGGAAAAGTTTGAAACACCACATACTGCGGAGCACGGACATGAGGAAAAACACAGCTTCGATACAAAAGCTATCTGGAGAACATTCTGGATCTTATTGGTGATCACCTGTATTGAGCTGATCGTGGGTATGTTCATCGCGCCCCACTTTCATTCCCTGAAACTGATGTTTAATATCCTGTACATCATTTTCACTGCTGCCAAGGCGTTCTATATCATTGCCGAGTTCATGCACCTGCGTCATGAGATCAAGAATATGATCATGACCATTGCCATACCTGCGCTGTTGTTCATCTGGTTCATTGCCGCCTTCCTTTGGGATGGCAACTCCTACAAGAACCTCCGGAATGACTATGACCGCCACCACAAAGAGCAAAGTACTGTTCCGGTAGAGAAAAAAGCTGCCGGCCATGGCGAGCATGCGGAAGAAAGCCACAAGCCTGAGTCTGTTCACTAAACACCTGTAAAAAGGTATTTATATAGCTGAAACCATCCCGCCGCGGCGGGATGGTTTTTTTATTTATTGGCTGCTTTTCCTACCCAAAACCAGTATTGCATCGTTTCCTGTGGTAACTTTGCGCAGCAAAATAAATAACGTGAGCCAGAAAGCATTGTTAGCCTTGTGTATTGCCATCCTGCTGCCGGTAGCCAGTTATTTTATTGTAAAGTCGGTTAGCCGGGATGCTGTTAATATGCCTCGCAAGTTTTATCCGGAAGACACTATTGATACTGTGATCAATGGTAAAAAGGTAACGGATACTGTTTGGTACCAGTTGCCCAATGCTACCTTCACCAATCAACTGGGCAACCAGGTATCGCTGGATGAACTGCGCGGACGTATTATTATTGCCGATTTCTTTTTTACGCGCTGTCCTTCTATCTGTCCTTCCCTGACCCGTAATATGAAAGGCCTGCAGGAAAGCCTGAAGATGAAAGATATCACGAAACGTATTGATACTACTTTTGTGCAATTCCTGTCTTTCAGTGTAGATCCCGAAAGAGACTCGGTACCGGTGCTTAAGAAGTATGCTGATAAATTCGGGGTGAACCATGATGTGTGGTGGATGCTTACAGGCCCCAAGAAACAGATCTATGATTTTATCCTGCACGATATCAGGCTTCCCGCCCAGGATGGAGGCACAGTAGACTCTCTTTTTATTCATACGGAGAAGTTTGTGCTCATTGATAAGCAGGGTATCATCCGCGGTTATTACAATGGACTGGATTCAGCCGCTTTATCCAAACTGGCGGAAGATCTCACCCTGCTCATGCTGGAAAAAGACAAGAGAAAGCCCTCTCCGGTACTGGCTGAATTGCTTTCGCTGTGGCCCATTTTCCTGATGGTGATAGCCGGCGTGGCCCTATTCGTATGGGTGGTGCGCAGACCCCGATTAAACACGAAATAGTTATACTTATGTTAGCTCCTGTATTGGAAAAAAATGACAAAAAGGCCTGGTGGCTTATCGGTATCTTTTCCTTCGTGGTATTTGCTGCTGTGGTGGTGCTTGGCCGCGTGAAACTGGATGTGGACCCTGGCTTTGATATCCATGTTTTTGCCAAAGCCAATGCGATCATCAATTCCGCAGTAACGTTGTTGCTGGCAGTGGGGCTGATAACAGTAAAGCAGCGGAAATATGAGCTGCACAAAAAGATCATGTTTACGGCCATGATCTTATCCGTTCTCTTTCTTGTTTCTTACATCTGTCATCACCTGCTGGCCGGTGATACAAAGTTTGGCGACCTCGATCATGATGGTGTAGTAAGTGAAGCAGAAAAAGCCAAGGTGACTGGGTTGCGTACCTTTTACTATATCATTCTCGGAACACATATTCCCCTGGCCGCCATCATACTGCCTTTTGTATTGTTTACAGCCTATCGTGCGATGATAGCTGAATTTCCCAGGCATAAAAAGCTGGCGCGTATTACCTGGCCCATATGGTTTTATGTTTCTGTTACCGGTGTGCTGGTGTACCTGCTCATCAGTCCGTATTATTGAGTATATTGGACTAAACTTATTGCATGCAACAGGATGCTTTCAAGGCATTGAAAATACTGCACTTAGCAATAACAGGTGGTTTTCTCCTGATTACGGCCATCTTTATTCTCCTTGTTCAGCTCGGACAATGGCAATCAATAGACCCTACCCTGGAAAGGACCTTACAGGTAGTGGCCGTGGTGGTATCCATAGCAGCATTACTGGTGGGTTTTAACCTCTTCAAAAGAAAGATAATGGAAGCCCGCAATAGTACGGCGCCGGGCGAAACCAGGATGGGTATGTACCGTACTGCCTGCATCCTTTGGTGGGCCATGATAGAGGGGCCGGGACTACTGGCTGTTATATGCTTTATGATTACCGGTGGTTATGCCTTTATTGCATTGGCCGGTTTTCATATTCTGCTCCTGCTCGTTTTTATGCCCCGGAAAGACAATATTATCGTTTTGCTGAACCTCAATAGCCAGGAAGTGACGCGACTGGAAGGGCAACGCTAAACCTGTCAGGTTTAGATCAGTTCTTTAGCAGGGTCCCAGAACAGTTGCTTAAAATTTACCACGGTATCTTTCTTCACTTTAATACCTTCTTTCTCCAACAACTCTTTCATGCGGGTGGGGGTGGCAAAATGATGCTTGCCGCTCAACATGCCATTCCGGTTCACCACGCGGTGGGCAGGTATTTTAGGTTTCACCTTATCAGCGCCATGCATGGCCCAGCCCACCATACGTGAGGAAGATTTAGCGCCCAGGCAGGCTGCAATAGCGCCATAGGAAGTAACGCGTCCCTTGGGTATTTGCCGGGCTACTTCAAATACCAGTTCGAAAAAAGTATTGTCTTTACGCCCGGCGGGTGTAATACTGGCCAGTTTCTCTTTTTTAACCGGCCTGACCGTTGTCTTGCGTGTAGCCATCCTGTTTTCTTTTATTGAGTAGTTCAGTACGGCGTGGTTCAGGAACGTTCCTATAATCATAGGGACAATGTAAACAACCATTGCCGCAACATTGTCCCCGCTCCAGGTGATACCGGGCTGTAAACACCATGTATCCCTGCTCATTATAATAATAATCAACGCCTTCTGTCAGAGTCTTCTTCACGCAGCAATTCTTTTAAAGCATCATTTTTATCAGGGAGCGGTGTGGCCGGCAAACTGAATTGCAGGTAATGGATCCGGTTGCTTTGGGCAATGTCCAGACTTTCATAATGCGTTTTGATCTTCAGTACTTCGCTAACATTATCACTGCCATAAACATCGTCACTATCCTGCATTACTGGTAGCTCATGCAGGTCAATCACCCATTTGGTAAACCGGTACAGGTTAGGGCTATCTGTTTTCAGGTTAATATAACCGCCAGGTTTCAGTATTTGTTGGTACAGCCGGAGGAATTTAGGGTGGGTAAGCCGCTTTTTGGCTTTGCCGGTACGCAATTGGGGGTCAGGGAAGGTGATCCATATCTCTGATACCTCACCAGGTGCGAAATAGCTGGCGATCTGGTCAATTTGTGTACGCAGGAAGGCTACGTTACCAAGCTGTTCCTGCAGGGCCTTTTTAGCCCCTACCCAGATGCGGTTACCTTTCAGGTCTATGCCCAGGAAGTTCTTATCCGGAAACAGCCTGCCCAATCCTACCGCATATTCCCCTTTGCCGCAGGCCAGCTCCAGCACGATGGGATTCTCATTTTTAAAAAACGCCGCCCACCGTCCCGGCATATTTTCCGGGTATTGCAGCACATTGGGGAAGGTGGCCATCTCTGCAAAGCGTACCAGTTTCTTTTGACCCATAGGCCGCAAAAGTAGCGAAATCAAAAAACCCGCTGAAAAGAAGGGTAATTCTTTCAACGGGTTATGCCGGCCGCAGAGGTGCCCAGGGGTTATCGATTATTAGTCGATATCGTTGTTATCACAGGTATATTCGATTTCAGTTACAGGTATATTAAAGAAAGAAGGCTGAGATGAATTGGCTCCTGATATAGGATAAGCAGTGGGCAGGTTTTTGCTGTTATAGCTAAGTGCTGTTACGCGATTGTTCATACTGTAATCACGGTTCATAAAGGCCAATACCAGGCTGGTGCGGAGGTAATTGGTTTTGTTGTCGTAGGTAGCACCAGGCCTGATCAGGTTGCCCTGCGCATCATAACTGTAAGTAGTGACATGTTCCGAACCGGGTATTCCCACTACTTTGAAAGCTACCTGGGAGATACGTCCCTTTGAATCATAGGAGTATTCATTTACAAATGTTTGATAGAAAGAGGCGGGGTTATTAACATCTGTGCCTGCATACAAGGTAGTATCCCGTACAATGAAGTGGTTATTGTCATAAAAATACCTGGTGTAATACTCAATATTATCCGAAGCATATTGGGCTTTAAAAGTCGTCAGACGGCGATGGTTGTCATAATAAAAATAATAATGAGGTCTGCCGGTAGTAGGCACACTCTGGATAATGCTTACCGGATCGCCCCAGGCATTGTTGGTGAACGTAGAGACGTTCACTTCTACCGGACTGTTGAGATCATACTGGTACCTGGAAATGATCTTTTCAATTTTACAGGGAACTTCAAAATGTCCTCTTTTTTTGCAGGACACGGAAAAGAGCACGGCGGACAGGGCTACGAAGCGGAGAAGGCTGGATACTCGCATACAATAAATAGGTTTAAATGGTTGATAGTAAAATGATGACCGAAATTACTTCTTATTTTAAATTAAAAAACACTCATAAGTTATTTAATTATGAATAATATGTGTAGAAATGGACATACGAATGCCAGGCAGTTAAGGAAGAGGAAAACTGCGTAAAAAATTAATCAGGTATTGGAATAACAGGATACTGAAAGGAGACACATCGGGTGAAGGAACAGCGTCGTAGAGGAAATAAAGATAAAGCGCCGGGCTTATTTTACCAAAATGGGAATAAAAAAAGAAACCCTCCCGGAAGAATCCGACAGGGTGTATGTGTTGCTTGCTCTGGCTGTAGAGGGAGGATTCGAACCTCCACGGGGCAGTTAGCTGTAGCGCAATCTGTGGTGGTCAACCCCAGTCATCCCGAAGGACGGCATTACACTACGTTTATCCTGTGACCCCCACCCCCGAGACAAGGGGGCATGTCTGCCAAAGTTCCATCACTCCACAGTATAGGTCTGTATTTAAAGAACGATTACAGTGCAATATTAAAGAAATATGCCTGTTCATTGAGAATTATTCAACAAAAATTTTGAAAGTTTCGATATTCTACAAATATTTGCACAATTGTTTGATTTTTTACAAAAAACGATTGCTAAAATGGGAGCTAAATTGAATCTTGATAAACTCGACCTGCAGATCATCCATGAGATGATGGATAATGCCGAGATATCTTATGCAGACCTGGGTAAGAAGCTGTTTGTATCCGGGGGCACCATTCATGTGCGTATCAAAAAGCTACAGGAAGCCGGAGTAGTGAAAGGTACAAAATTAAACGTTGACCTCAAGCAGATGGGGTATGATGTCATTGCCTTTATTGGGATATACCTCGAAAAGAGCTCACTTTATGATTCCGTAGCCAAAGAACTGCAAAAAATACCTGAGATCACCCGCCTCAACTATACCACTGGCAATTATAGCATGTTTGCCGAGATCATCTGCCGTGATATTAATCAATTGCGTTTTGTATTACACGATGAACTACAGAAAATCAAAGGTATAGAACGTACGGAAACCTTTATTTCCCTGGAAGAAAGCTTTAACCGCAATGTACAGGTGCTGGCCTGATAAATTTCCCCCCTGTACAATAAAATTCATCTTTCAAATGAGGCGATTTAATATTAGCTTTAGCGCAGGTTCCAATCAATAACTAATGCACATGAAAAAGATCGTATTATTAAGCCTTACATTATTAACCCTGGCCACTTTTTCTTCCTGTGGTAAAGGAGGAGGTGGTGGAGGCGGTTGTTCCGAAGCCGCTATGCAGGTGAATACCACACCCGCTATTAATACTACTGAACCCGCCGCGCCCGGCCCTAATTTCCCTTTACAGGTAAATATCACTGCCGGTTTGCCCACAGCAGGCGTTACCATTGAAGTAACCGCAAGCCCGGATGCCGGTGGTTCACCTTTCTTTACACAAACCCTGCCGGATGTAAAAACGGCTATTAGTAATTTCACCATTACCAATACCCCTTCAACTACCCTCAGTGTGGTAAAGATCACCATAACGTCCAAGAGCTGCGCCTCCAATAAATGGACCGGCAGCTATCGTTATTCCAGGAAATAGATTGTAAGTAATTAATCAGTCCGCTATACATGTTTCAACCAGTTACTGGCTACCGGTAACTGGTTGTTGCTTTTATGCCTTTACCTGCAAGGCATCCCTTAATCCATTGCCCAGCATATTAAAGGCCAGTACCAGTAACATAATGGCAAACCCCGGCGCCAGCGCCAGCATCGGGTTATGGGTTATAATGAAGTTATAGTTCTCTTTGATCATTAAGCCCCAGCTTGGCTGCGGAGGTTGAACGCCTACTCCCAAAAAACTTAACCCTGCTTCTATTACAATGGCTGATGCAAAATTAGAAGCTGCCACCACCATGACCGGTCCCATCACATTGGGCAGCACATGGCGTACAATAATACGCGGATGCGAAAAGCCCAGTGCACGCGCTGCCTCTACATATTCCATTTCCCGCACGCTCAATACCTGCCCGCGTATGATACGCGCTACATTGACCCACATCGTGAGGCCAATAGCGATGAATACCTGCCAGAATCCTTTGCCCAGCATCAGGGTAATGGCAAACACCAGTAATAAAGTAGGGATGCTCCAGATAACATTGATGAACCACATAATGGCATCATCCACCCATCCCCTGAAATAACCAGCCAGTGAACCCAGTAATACACCAATGCTCAGGGATATTAATACGGTGATCAGACCCACGCTCAGACTTACGCGCACCCCCACCAATAGCCTGCTGAGGATATCGCGGCCATATTTGTCGGTGCCGAGGTAAAAGGTTTCCTTGACAATCCTGTAATCGCCCTTAGCGCCTCCTTCTTCCCAACGTGTTGCCTGCAACGGATAGGCCACCCGCTCAGTAATACCTTCATCAATAAACTGCTGAATGATCAGGCTGTCCCGGGTAGTTGTATAACTGCTAATAGGAATATATTGGTATTGGTCCTCACGGCCATTCATCAGGCGTGTGAAAAAAGACACTTTTTCTATAACACGGTCTTTGGGCAGTAACAAAAACTGTTGCTTAAACCCAGGCTTCTGCCCGCCGATTTCCACGATCATCCTGTTGGCATTGGGTGTTCCGTCAGGAGCCAGTACATGCGCCAGCAATGCTACCAGTAAGGCGAGCATAATGATCACGATACCAAATAAAGCGCCTTTATTGCGTTTTAATCGTCGCCAGGTAGAACGTGTTGCGGCAGTGGCCATTGGTGAAATATAGTATTGGTAATGTACGTTTACTTTTTAATGATCCTTCCTTTCCATTCATACTTTCCGAATTTGCCCAGCCATCCTGCTATAATAGTATATAGAATATGAAGGGGCTGCAAAAAAGGAAAATACTTCATCAGCGCAGTTTGATCGAAGAAAATAGTGACGGCATGCACAAAGGGAAACTCAATGAGCAGTTTGGCCAGTAACAACAGCAGGCAAAAGAAGAGCCAGATGTTCTGCCAGCAGGCTGCTATGGCGGCCACCAGGAAACAAACATTGATCAGGTACACCAGTAGCAGCGTCCAGAAAATGCGCTTGTCATCATAGCTATCGGCTTTACTGGCCCAACGGATCCGTTGATGAAAAAAAGCTTTCCAGGTGGCTGCCGGCGCAGTAGATACAATGGCTTCTTTGGCTTTGAGGTAAAATACCTGGTTGGGATATTTTTTATAGATCTTATGCATCAGCAGCATATCATCGCCGGAAGGGATATTGTCAATGCTGTCGAAGCCGTTGACTTCCTCAAATGCCTTTTTCTCATAGGCGAGGTTAGCGCCATTGCACATGGAATAAAAACGTTTGGATACTGCCGCCCCGGTGATGCCTTGTAAAGTGATAAAATCCAATGACTGAAAAATATCCAGCAGGGAAGAGCGGCCCGTTATTTTTACAGGCGCTGCGATGAATTTGGCTTGCGTTGATTCATACAAGGCAGCAATACTATCCAGCCACTGTTCTCCGAATTGGCAGTCCGCATCGGTTGTAACGATCAGGCTACCCTTTGCGTTGCGGATGCCCACCTCAATAGCTTTTTTCTTGTAAGAACGAATTGGGTCCCTGCTGTCAATATAATCCGACAGGTTCAGCACGTTTAATGACAGCTCCGGGGAAGTTATGTTACGCAATACAGACAGGGAATTGTCAGTAGAATGATCATCTACAATAATTACTTCATATAGTGATTTGGGATAGCGCTGGTTATTCAGCGACTGTAACAGGGCAGGCAGGTTGCTTTCTTCATTGCGGGCAGCAATGATCACGGAGATCAATGTGCGGGGTTGGGTACCGGGCAACCGGAAAATGGGCAATTGGTTCCAGGCCCGGTGATAAAAATTAATCAGGATGGCATAAGCCACCATCAGTAAAAAGAATATGAAAAGGAATACTGGCATGTACAGGAAATTGAATCAATGGGTTAAGATTGTAATAATTCAATGATCACCGCTGCATTTTTTTCCTGTAACACCTGGTGACCGGTTGGAATTATCCGCAACGTACAGAAAGATTCAATACCATGGCGGAATTTTTCTCCCCGCTCATGGCGGATAATGCGGTCGTACCGGCCATAGAGCAAACGTATGGGAATGCCGTATTGTGTAACAGCTTTTTTAATAATGGGTAGTTCAGGGCTCACAGCACGCATGCAGGTCCACCGGTTGTACAATTCCTCCCGTACCTGTTTGTCATGAATATAATAACGGGTGAACTTGTAAATGCTCTGGTTGATAAGCCCTATTGCATTACCGGCCTTTAATAAACCCATAAACCATTGTGGGTGATGCATGGTAAAACGGAACAGGCGGTTACCGATCATAGTACGGGTGGCCAAACGGTACCAAAAGTTAACCTTTAATCCGTCGGGCGCCATTAAGATCACTTTGTCGGTTTGTGCCGGTATCTTTTCCAGCAGGGCCAGTGCTGCTCTTCCACCCATGCTAAATCCGGCAATAGATAGCCGGCCATTATATCCATGTTGCCCGCAAATACTGTTAATAATAGCCAGCAGGTCATCCGTTGAAAAATGGAGCCCTTCATTCCATTGTGTATCGCCATGAAAGGGAAGGTCAATGGCCAGCAGCCGGTAGCCAGGCGGTAAATGTTTTTCCAGGAAGTGAAAACTCTTTTCCGATTCACCATAGCCATGCAGGCACAGCAGCAGCTTTTCTCCGCTGCCGCCATAGCTGTAAGTAATCCGGGAAGACTGGTAAGTAATAAAAGCAGTTTGCATGTATAATACAGACTGCGATAAAACTACAACATTATTATCAGTAAGCAGGAAGCAGTATGCTGTTGTTATTTGCTGAATGGTCGTATAAGGGATTGGCCATCCTGGCCGCTTATACGTATAAAATAAGCGCCTGCTATCAGGTGAGTAACAGGTATCATTACAATGCCCGTTCCATTGGGTATAGTGCGTTTGAGCCGTTGCAACACAATTCCTGTATTGTTGATGAGCTCAATAGCAACCGGCTGCGTCCTTGCTGCCATCATCTCCAGTTGAAGTGTTTTACCGGCGGGGACAGGGTACAGTTTCTTTATTGTCAATACCGGTAATGTGTTTTTGACAGTGGCCATTTTTGAGTAATACATGCGCTCCCGCTCCCGGATAGCAAGCCGGTAATAACTGGTGCCCGGCAGCGGCGTCTCGTCTGTAAACGTATAGGAATGATTACCTGCCTGTTTTTGGACGGGTATTTGTTGCAGCGATTCAAAGCCTTGCCCGTTATGACTGCGCTGTATCGTAAATGCTCCATCCGGGTCATCATGTGTCGCCGTCCATTTTATCATTACCTTTTTATCCTGTAAAGCTGCTGTGAATTGATGTAGCTTAATGGGCAGGGCAATGCCAAATACATTTTTGGCTTGTACCCTTTCAAATAAGATACGGTGGCCGGTATTGTTAAAGTGAATATCATCAACAGCCGACTTATAAGCGGGTAGGATCGTACTGTCTGCCGGGTTGTACATGCCGTCATAAAAATTGATGGTATTGCTAACTCCAAAACGGTTAATGATAGAGTCTTTAATATCGGCCAGCTTCCGTTTAACGGCCGAAGTATTAAAGGCCGCATCGCCACGTGGTTGGGTAGTGGCAATATAGCATTTGTTGCCAAGCCTGGTGGCCGAGTCATAGATGGTTTGCAGGCAGGTCATGATCTCTGCAATAGTAAATGTATTGTAACCATTGGTAGGATAGTTGACAATCACAACGCCGTTCTCTGGTATGGCCATGCCGGCCAGCAGGCTTACGGCCATGGTGACATTGTAGCCGGGTTGAGGTCCCGGGCTGCCTGAGGGTGGCGAATAGCTGGTAGGCATTCCCTGATAGCAGGTGTATCCGCCCACGCCGAGGTTATGTACCACACTGGCTATACCTTGCTGCGTTACATAATAATGCCTGAAGCGGCCTACCCAGGAACTGTCCAATGGAAAACTGCCCGTGCCCCCGGCAGTGGAAGAGCCGATCGCTACCATTCGCATATTTTGTGAGAAACTCATGGTACAGCTACAGCCGCACAGCAAAAAAAGATAAAGATGTTTCATGTAGACCGGTTTAGGTCAGACAGTATAAATGCACATAGTGGTACAAACAGGTAGGATTAGCGGTACAAAACGGGTACGATCAACAAAGAGGGTGGGAAAACGAAGCTAATGCAATTGGTTTGAATGTTAAATAACCAGCACTAGGATTTATTTGTTAAATAACTTGCCGGAGATGGGGAAATTCCGTAAGTTTGGATAGTTGTATAAACAACTATATGTCAAACAACCAATTCAGGAAAGGAGAACTCTATAGCTTTATTACAGGTAAGGCCTCCACAGCCATCGCGAGGCGGCTGCAGAAAAAGTTTAATACAGCCGGCCTGAATGTGACCATTGAGCAATGGAGTGTATTGTATCACCTGTGGAAACAGGATGGCATTAGTCAGCAGGAATTATGCAATGCTACTTTCCGCGACAAGCCCAGCATAACCCGGCTGGTAGATAACCTGGAAAAATTACAACTGGTAAAAAGGGTATCATCCGATGCAGACCGCCGTATGAACCTGATCTTCCTTACCAAGCAGGCGCAAAAGCTGCAGGAACAAAGCATGGAACTGGCAGAAGAAACATTGAATGAAGCCTTGCAGGGCGTGCCGCCGGAGCGGATTGAAGTGTGTAAGGAAGTGTTACAGATCGTGTATGACAATTTAAAATAGCCATCCATTAACAACGATTGACTATTCATCTATTAAAACGTTTTTATGAGCAGCGCAACACAACAGAACACCAGCCTGAAGGGCGGCGAATGGCTGATCAAAGAAAGTTCCGCTTTTGATACCTTTATCCCCGAGGATTTTAATGAGGAGCAGCAGATGGTAAAAGACATGTGTGTGTCTTTTCTGGATGCGGAGATATTGCCCATCATTGACCGCATTGATAAACTGGAGCCAGGGCTGATGCCTTCGCTGGTGGCCAAAGCAGGGGAGCAGGGTTTACTGGGCGCTTCAATCCCGGAAGCCTATGGCGGTCTGGGTAAGGATTTTATCACCTCTACCCTGGTAAATGAGGGTTTGGGAGGTGGTTTCTCTTTCTCTGTTGCCGTGGCTGCTCATACCGGTATCGGCACCCTACCGATCCTATACTTTGGTACAGAAGCCCAGAAGCAAAAATATATTCCCAAGCTGGCCACCGGTGAGTGGAAAGGCGCTTATGGCCTTACGGAACCGGATAGTGGCAGTGACGCGCTGGGGGCCAAAACTACGGCCAAATTGAGCGCTGATGGCAAATATTACCTGCTGAACGGGCAGAAATGCTGGATCACCAATGGTGGCTTTGCCGATGTCTACACTGTATTTGCCAAGGTTGACGGTGATAAGTTTACCGGCTTTATCGTGGAAAGAAGCTTTGAAGGGTTTACACAAGGACAGGAAGAACACAAAATGGGTATTAAAGGTTCCTCTACTGTTCAGTTGTATTTCCAGGACTGTAAAGTGCCTGTTGAAAATGTATTGGGTGAGATCGGCAAAGGACACATTATCGCTTTTAACATCCTCAACATTGGCCGTTTAAAGCTCTGTGCTGCTGCATTGGGCGGCGCCAAAAGGGCTGCTACTACTTCTATTCAATATGCCAACACACGTGAGCAGTTTAAAACGCCTATTGCCAACTTTGGCGCTATTAAGCACAAGCTGGCCGAAATGGCTATTAAGATGTGGGTGGCGGAAAGTGCTTTATATCGTACCTCCAAATGGATTGATGATAAAGAACAGGAATTGCTTGGTGCCGGCAAACCCTTCAATGAGTCCTTGCTGGGCGCTGCGGAAGAATATGCTATTGAGTGCGCCATGCTGAAAGTATTTGGTAGTGAGATGCTGGACTTTGTGGTAGATGAAGGCGTACAGGTGCATGGCGGTAATGGATTCAGCGATGAGTATATTATCTCAAAGGGGTACCGCGACAGCCGCATCAACCGCATCTATGAAGGCACCAACGAGATCAACCGCCTGCTTACCGTGGATATGGTGCTGAAACGTGCCATGAAGGGGCGCCTGGACCTGATGGGCCCTGCGATGGCAGTGCAGAAAGAGCTCATGAGCATTCCCGATTTTAGCAGCGGGGAAGAAGAAGCCTTTGCCAAAGAGAAGAAGGCGATTGCCAATTTTAAAAAGGCCATCCTTATGACAGCAGGCGCCGCCGTACAAAAGCTGATGATGAAGCTGGAGAGTGAACAGGAAGTACTCATGAATATTGCTGATATGGCCATTGAAACCTTCAATGCAGAAAGTGCTTTGCTGAGGGCCATTAAGCTGGTGGAACGTAAAGGAGAAGCTGCCTGCCAGTTTGAACTGGATATCATGCGCACTTACCTGTATGATGCAGCGGACAAGATCAATAAATACGGCAAGGATGCCATCAATGCCTTTGCAGAAGGTGATGAACAACGCATGATGTTGCTGGGCATAAAACGCTTTACCAAGGTGGATGTGTTCAATGCCAAAGAAGCCCGTCGCAGGATTGCCGCAAAACTCATTAGCGATAATAAATATTCATTGTAATATGAGCACTACCCGTCGTGAATTTATTGCCAGTACTGGTAAGGCTGCTGTTGCCGGAGGATTGTTTACATTAGCGGAAAATAATACTTCCGACATGGCCGAAAATAAGTTCATCCACCACGTATATTTCTGGTTAAAGAATCCCGATAGTAAAGAAGACAAGGCGAAGCTGGTAGCAGGGCTGAAAAAATTGGCTACTGTAAAAACCATCAAATGGTTCCACATCGGTCAGCCGGCCGATACCAACCGGGAAGTGATTGACAGAAGCTATGCCGTTTCCTGGTGCCTGATGTTCGACAATGATGCCGATCAGGCGAGCTACCAGACCGATCCTATCCACCTGAAGTTTATAGAAGAGTGTTCTTCTTTGTGGAATAAAGTTGTAGTGTATGACTCAGTAGATGCCAAATGAGGGGCTACCTATTAATTGAAAAGTCTTTCACACCGGGCGAAGAAACCTTTGTGGAAAGTCCATCCAGCGAAAACAACTTTGCGGTTGTTTTTGAAGATGATGGGGATACAGGATACTTCTATGCGCTTGAACTGGCGCCCGACACCGGTGGCCAACGTATCCTGGATGCCTTGCATATTTATAATGTGGAAGAAGTGACAGGAACAGAAAAGCCCTGGGCCCTTAAAATAATCTGGTCGAGGGATTGGCTCAAGTGTGCGCTGGTCATTAATGCACATTGCCATGCTGTCTTTGATTTTGAAAACCAGGGAGGGTACAACCTTAATGAGTTTCCGCCGCCCAATACTATCTGGACAAAAGGCGACAGGAAGCTAACGAATGCACTGATCGCTGATATCTTTAAATAAGAAGACCTGACAGGTTTCGTTTGTTACGAAAAAAGAAACCTGTCAGGTCTTATATATTAGTTATTTCAAACCCGCTGTTGCGGCTTCATCTACAAACCAATGCAATTCACCGGAGGCAGGTTGTATGATCTGCGAGGGATACTGATCTACATTGCGTTCTCCTTTCAGCACCTGTTGTAGGGCATGTGCTTTATTACTGCCAAATGTAAGAAAGGCCACCTTACGGGCGCGGTTCACCACAGGTGCTGTGAGTGTAATACGGTACATCTCCTGAGGCGCCAGGTAATAAGCTGTTACCCATGCCTTTGTTTCGTGAATAACGGGGGTATGAGGAAAGAGCGATAGTGTATGGCCATCATCACCCATGCCATTCAGTACCAGGTCGAACGTAGCGCCTTCGGCGGGAAAATACTGATACAGTATCTGTTCGTAATCGGCGGCTGATGCTTCCGGCGTTATACCGTCTGTTTTCATGATATGCACCTGCTCTTTTACCACGGGTACATGGTTCAGTAATTGCTCAAAGGTCATCCGGGCATTATTACGGCTATCTGTAAATGGCACAGCCCGCTCATCGCCCCAGAAAATATGCAGTTTACTCCAGTCGATCCTTTCCCGGTAAGGGGTGGCAGCCAGCAGTTCATATAGTAATTTAGGAGAATTACCTCCTGTCAGCACCCAGGTAAAACGGTCCTGCGTTTGTAAGGTGGTTTCAATATGGCTGGTGATCCACTCTGCCAGCGCATGGCTTAACGCCGTAGGTTCTTGATGAAGATGAAGCTGCATGGGTAATAATGAATAATCAATAATAAATAATCACTTTTCCGGTTACTTCGTTCCAACCTCCGACTTCGTATTTACCTGCTTTTGTATCGGCAGATTAACCCAGTTATGGCCATCGCGGGCAATCAATGCTTCTGCATCTTCAGGGCCCCAGTTATCCGGTGCATAGTTGGGGAAATCTACCGGCGGCCTGGCTTCCCAGGTTTCAAGGATCGGCATGATGATCTTCCAGGCAGCTTCTACCTGGTCGGAACGCATGAATAAAGTAGCATTGCCTTCCATGACGTCCAGCAACAGCGTTTCGTATGCTTCCGGTTCTTCCTCATCATACGCATCTTTATAGCTGAAGATCATATCCACCGGATTCAGGGTCATAGACTGGCCCGGGCGCTTGGCCTGGAAGCGCAGGCGGATGTCCATTTCCGGTTGAATACTGATCGTAAGTCTGTTGGGGCGCCATGTTTCTGCCGCTTCCGGGGGGAATGCATAGTAAGGGGCCGGACGGAATTGTATGGTGATAATGGTTGACTTCTGGTGCATGCGTTTGCCGGTGCGCACATAAAAAGGCACATCCTGCCAGCGCCAGTTGTCAATATAGAACTTAACGGCTGCAAAAGTATCTACCGGAGAGCCGGGCGCCACATTCTTTTCCTGGCGGTAGCCCGGTACATTCTTGCCTTTCATCCAGCCTTCAGAATACTGTCCGCGTACAGCGTGGGCATGTACATCTTCATTCGTGATGCGGCGAATGGCATTCAGCACATCTACTTTCTTATTACGGATCTCATCTGCTTCAAAAGAAACAGGCGCTTCCATGGCAATCATACACATTAGTTGCAGGATATGGTTCTGCACCATATCGCGCAGTGCGCCGGAGCTTTCATAATAGTCGCCACGGCCTTCCACGCCTACGGTTTCTGCTGCCGTGATCTGTACATGCTCAATATAATTCCTGTTCCAGATGGGTTCAAACAGGGCATTGGCAAAGCGCAGGGCCAATATGTTCTGTACAGTTTCTTTTCCGAGATAGTGGTCTATCCGGTAGATCTGTTTTTCATCGAACATAGAACTCAATAACTGGTTCAGCTCATGCGCGCTCTTAAGGTCATGGCCAAAAGGTTTCTCTACTACAATGCGTGTACACTTCGTATCGGAACATATATTGAGCGGGCCCAGCTTGCTGGCAATGTCCGGCACCAGTTGCGGGGCAACGGCCATATAGAAAATAACATTGGGATGCTCGCCAAATTCCTTTTCCTTTTCTTTTACGATCTCTGCAATCTTCTGGTAATCCGCTTCATTGGAGGCGTCCATTTGCAGGTAAGATACATTTTGTGAAAAGGTGGTCCACTTGCCATTCTGCTCACCCTTGCGGCGGGAAAACTGCTGAATGCCATCCAGCAAATGTTTACGATAGTCTTCATTCGTGTAGGGTCTTCTGCCAATACCCACGATGCTGAATTTATCGGGCATCCAGTTATCAATAAACAGGTTGTATAAGGCGGGGGATAATTTGCGGTGATTCAGGTCGCCGCTGCCACCAAAAATGAACAACAGGGATGCTGGTGGACGTTTGTGATTTTGCATATATGTTAGTTTGCGCCGGACTATTTATTCCAGATTGTGTGAAATGTTCCTGGCTGGTCAATGCGTTGATAAGTGTGCGCGCCGAAATAATCACGTTGCGCCTGAACAAGGTTAATGGGCAACTGGCTGCTGCGGTAAGCATCAAAATAGCTCAATGCCGTTAACAGGTTGGCGGCTGCATAATTGTTTTGTATGGCAGTGGCCGCTACTGTGCGCAGGTTTTGTTCTTTTCCCTGCAGCAGTTTGGCGATCTGCTCATCTAATAACAAATTTTCGAGCTGTGGGTTTTGTGTATAGATCTTTGTAAACAAGTCGAGCAGGGAGGAACGGATAATACATCCGCCGCGCCATACACTTACCACTTTCGGCATGGGGATCTGCATATCCAGTTCGGTGGAGGCTTTGTGCAACAGGGCAAGTCCCTGTGCATAACTGATTAATACACCAAAGAATAAGGCATCATGTACCTGCTGAATAAAGGCTTCTTTGGGGGTACTGATCTTGCCGGCCTGTGTTTTATACAGGGCTGCTGCTTTTACCCTTTCTTCTTTAATAGAAGAAATGTTGCGCATCGTAACCGACATGTCGATGGTTGGAATAGGTACGCCAATTTCCATGGCATCCTGGGAAGTCCATTTACCGGTCCCTTTGGCGCCTGCTTTATCAAGAATTACATCAATCAGTCGTTGGGAGGTTTTATCGTCGGGTTGCAGGAAAATATCAGCCGTGATCTCTACGAGGAATGATTGCAGGTCGCCTTTATTCCAGGTATCAAATACCTTGTGCAGCTCATCATTGCTCAGGCCCGCGCCACGGTGAAGCAGGTCATAGCACTCACTGATCAGTTGCATAATGGCATATTCAATACCATTGTGCACCATCTTCACATAATGGCCGGCAGCGCCTTTGCCCAAATGGGCCACGCAGGGCTCGCCATTCACTTTGGCCGATATGGCTTCCAGCATGGGTTGTACATGCGGATACGCTTCCTGGTCGCCTCCGGGCATAATGCTGGGGCCTGTGCGGGCGCCCTGTTCACCACCGGAAACACCCACACCCATAAAATGGATGCCTTTTCCCTGGCAATAAGTAACGCGGCGTAAAGTATCTGTATAGTGTGAGTTACCGCCATCAATAATAATATCGCCTTTCTGTACCAGGGGCAGCAGGCTTTCAATAACATCATCTACGGGTTTGCCGGCAGGTACCAGCATCATAATGCGTCGTGGGGAAGATAACTGGCTAACCATTTCTTCCAGTGTTACCACACCTTTTACCGTGGTGCCCGGAGTGGCTGCCGCCTCAAAAGCAGTTGTTTTCTGGTTGTCTTTATCAAATCCGATGACCTTGAATCCGTGATCCGCCATATTCAGTAACAGGTTCCTGCCCATTACTCCCAGGCCGATCATGCCGAAGTCGAACTGTTGTGCCGCCATGTGATAATTATAAATGAGGAACAAAATTAGGTAGTGGGGGCGGTAACAAAAAAAAGAACTGTTGGCTATTTTATATGTTAACGTGCATGTTTTTGCTTAATTAACAACAAAAGCCTGTCTGTATAAGACAAAACAGGCTTTTGTTATCAATTCGTTGAATAAGTTATTTTTTGGCGGGCGCACCATTTTCAGGATGCTCCTTGCCATGGTGGCAGGTCATACAGGATACAGGTGCAACAGAACTGCTGTCACTTTGTTTATAGTGAAAATATTTTTTGTTCAGTTTGGTTGTCATCCGCACCATATCCCGGGCTATCTCTTTTTCCGGCTTATCATCACTGGCGAAATCCATTTTCCTGGGATCGTCTTTGCGGGGGGCGTGACAAAAATTGCAGCGTACACCCAAGGCCGCTTTCCATTCATCCATGATCTTGTCCAGGTCATCATGACTGATGTTTTTGGGCAACACCTTCAGGTTCTTGTGGGTTGATTTGGGCGGTTTGCTGGCAGCAATACCTGCCAATACGAGCGCCACTAACATAAACAGTACAGTCATCTTCTTGTTAAACAGCATAGTAATGGAGATTTTTTAATGGATGAATATAGAAAAAATTTACAATTCTCTGACATTTGACGACAGATTAAAAGATGACTTGTCTTAACAAAGGATTATTATAGAACCGATTTTTTGAACTTAAAACGCCGTATCTTTGCGCCGTCAATTTGAGGTTTAGCATTTAGTAAGTGAACGATATAGTCTGCTACGCATGCTCTGCTAATAGTTAGTTAGTCTTTCTTTACGCTGCTTTTTTCTCAGATCATTATAAATTTTAATCAGTTTTTTGTTATGAACATTTATGTTTCAAATTTAAGTTTCAACGTTACCGATGAAGACCTGCAGGATTTTTTTGCTGATTACGGCGAAGTATCTTCTGCGAAAGTAATTACCGACAAATTCACCAACAAAAGCCGTGGATTTGGTTTTGTAGAAATGCCTGATGATGAAGCTGCCCGCAAGGCAATTGCTGAGCTGGATGGTGGTATTGTAGAAGGCCGTGCTATCAAAGTAACTGAAGCTCGTCCCCGTGAAGAGCGCAGTGGTGGAAATGACCGTCGTTCTTTCTCCCGTAGCAACAACCGTTACTAATCGGTGCGACTGTACAATAAATTGGAGCCCTCCCCTAAAAGGAGGGCTTTTTTTATGCTTACAGGTTTTATGTAATTTCAGGCCTATGAATCTGATAGGCAATCTCATCTGGCTTATTTTGGGCGGTCTTTGTGCTGCCCTCGGTTACGTTATTGGTGGTTTTGTGCTTTGCATCACTGTTGTGGGTATCCCCTGGGGGCTGCAATGCTTTAAACTGGCCGGCGTAGTACTATGGCCATTTGGTAAACAGATCGTCCCCAAGCCGGGCGGTACCGGCTGCCTTTCCCTCTTCTGTAACATCATCTGGCTGCTTTGCGGAGGCTTGTATACCGCCTTCATTCACCTGGTGTTTGCGCTCCTGCTTTTTATCACCATCATCGGCATTCCCTTTGCCCGTCAGCACCTTAAACTAATGGAGCTTTCTTTCATGCCTTTCAGCCGGAATGTGATCGGGTGACCTCATCTTTCACAACATTTTAATCTTTAGGGTTTTTGTCAAACATAAGAAAAAACCTAACCTTGCGTTATTGCCCATAGAAAGCCTCGCTATTGTCTTCGTTGATTGTTAAAGCAGTTTAAGCATACGGACGCGGCAGGGCGACTGAAAGTAGCAGAAATCAGCCATTATTTAACCGCGAACAATCAACCCGATGCAAAGACCTCGTCTTTTTTGGAGTTTTTTTATTTTTATAGGTATGCTGGCCGTGGTATTCACAGGTTGCCAGAATTCCCCAACACCCGCTGGCAACACGCCGTCAGATTCTCTGTCCAAAGCGGCCGTCACACCTCCTCCCGTTTCCCAACGAAAGTTTGGCTTACCAGTTGATTCCTTTACCGTTATAGAAAAAACCATTGAGCGCAATGAGTTCCTGGCCAATATACTGGAACTGTACCAGGTAAATGAGCCCACCATCGCCCTGCTGGCGGTGAAATCAAAAGGGGTTTTTGATATCCGCAATATAAGGGCGGGCAATCAATACACGGTGTTTTGTACCAAAGACACGCTCCAAAAGGCGCTTTATTTTGTATACCAACCCAATGCTATTGACTATGTGGTGTATGACCTGCGGGATTCCATCAGCATTTATACCGGCAAAAGGGCCGTTACTACCCGCACACTCACCGCATCAGGCAAGATTGAAGGCTCTTTGTATGAAACCTTCAAAAAGGCCGGCGCCGATCCCGGCCTCGCCATGAAGCTGGCCGATATTTACGCCTGGTCTATAGATTTCTATTCTATTCATGAAGGCGATTGGTTCAAAGTAGTCTATGAGCAACAATACATCAAAGATGAACCAGTAGAGCTGGGAACTATTCGTTCGGCCGTTTTCTCCCACGACAACGAACCTTTTTATGCTTTTTACTTTCAGTCAGATAGTACACAGCCCGGCGAATATTATGATGAGCAGGGTAAGACCCTCCGCCGCTTCTTCCTGAAGGCGCCGCTGAAATTCAGTCATATTACGTCCCGCTTTACCATGCGCCGCTTTCATCCGGTACAAAAGCGCTGGAAGGCACACCTGGGCACTGATTATGCCGCCCATACCGGTACCCCCATCATTGCTACCGGCAATGGCGTAGTTATCGAATCACAGTTCTCCCGCTTCAATGGCAATTATGTGAAGATCCGGCACAACAATACCTATACCACCCAATACCTGCACATGAGCAGGAGGGCCGTCAAAAGGGGACAGCATGTGCGGCAGGGGCAGGTGATCGGTTATGTAGGCAGTACAGGCCTGGCCACTGGTCCCCATGTATGTTACCGCTTCTGGAAGAACAACAAACAGGTAGATCCCCTGCGGCAGAAATTCCCTTCTGCCGAACCCATCTCCCAGTCGGCCTTGCCTGTATTCGATCAATACAAACAGGCCCAGCGCCAGCAACTGGAAACCATTAAAATAGAGGAGATCCG